>JANYJE010000059.1 GCA_025408405.1 Nitrosomonadales bacterium
CGCTACCTGCAATGCGGCGGAAACGGGCCTGTCACCGCAAGTCAGCAACACACGGGGTATCAAGGTTACGGTCACGCCGCAGAATCTTTCGCAGCAAGCAAAAACCTGGGACTTCGAGGTGACGCTGGAAACCCATACCCAGGATTTGCAAGAAGACATGGCTAAATCTTCGATCCTCCTCGTGGAGGGAAAACAGTATGCGCCAATCGGGTGGAAAGGCGCGCCGCCGGGAGGCCACCATCGCAAGGGTTTGTTGCGCTTCAAGGCGATCGCGCCCCAGCCGCCATCGGTAGAATTGCAGATACGCTTGTCTGGCGAAGCCGCCGCCAGAAATTTCAAATGGATGATGAAAGGAGCAAGCCATGGCAATTGATCCCGTATGCGGCATGACGGTGCAACCCGACTCGCCGCACCATTATCACCATGCCGACGTCGAATACCATTTTTGCAGCGCGAAGTGCCTCGCAAAATTTTCGGCTACTCCGGAAAAATATCTTGACGGCAACGTGAGCGAGAGTGGCGAAATCAAAGATCCGGTGTGCGGTATGACCGTGCAGCCGGATTCGCCGCTGCGCCATGAGCACGGGGGCAAGACCTATCTGTTCTGCAATCCCAAGTGTCAGGCGAAGTTCTCCGCCGATCCCGATAAATATCTGCGTCCTGTTTCGGCAGAACCGCCGGTGGCGAAGCCGGGCGTGATGTACATCTGCCCGATGGATCCGGAAGTGCGCCAGGCCACGCCCGGCAGTTGCCCCAAGTGCGGCATGGCGCTGGAGCCGGAGACACCGATCACTGCGGCGGTCGAATACGTCTGCCCGATGCATCCCGAAATCGTGCGCAGCGAACCGGGCGCTTGCCCAATCTGCGGCATGGCGCTGGAAGCGCGTGATGTCCCGACCGAAGACAATACCGAACTGAACGACATGACGCGGCGTTTCTGGATCAGCACCGCGCTGGCACTGCCGGTGTTCGTACTGGCGATGGGCACCGACCTGTTGCCGCAACTCATGCAGGGGGTCTCGATGACGGCGCTGCAATGGATCGAATTCGCCTTGGCTACGCCCGTCGTGCTGTGGGCCGGTTGGCCGATCTTCCAGCGCGGCTGGGCCTCATTGGTCAATCGCCATCTCAATATGTTCACGCTGATCGCGCTCGGCGTGGGTGTGGCGTGGACCTATAGCATCGTCGCAATGCTGCTGCCGGGCATCTTCCCGCCCGCGATGCGCAGCATGATGGGTGCGGTGCCGGTGTATTTCGAAGCCGCCGCCGTGATCACTGCCCTGGTGCTGCTGGGCCAGGTGATGGAGTTGCGCGCGCGCAGCCAGACCAGCGCCGCGATCAAATTGCTGTTGGGTCTCGCACCCAAGAACGCGCGCATCGTGCACAGCGATGGTAACGAGGAAGACATTCCGCTGGCACAGGTGCAGGTCGGCGATGTGTTGCGCGTGCGCCCCGGCGAGAAGGTGCCGGTGGACGGCGTGGTGCTCGAAGGTGTAAGCGCGCTGGACGAATCCATGGTCACCGGCGAATCTATCCCGGTGGAGAAGACTGCGGGCGTGCGGCTGATCGGCGCCACGGTGAACGGGACCGGCAGCTTGTTGATGCGCGCCGAGCGCGTCGGGGCCGATACTCTGCTCGCGCACATCGTGCACATGGTGAGCGAGGCGCAGCGTTCGCGCGCGCCGATACAAAGACTCGCCGATGTCACTGCGGGTTATTTCGTCCCCGCCGTGGTGGGGGTCGCACTCATCACGCTGGCGGTGTGGCTCATGTACGGGCCGGAGCCGCGCCTGGCGCACGCCATCGTCAACGCGGTGGCGGTGCTCATCATCGCCTGTCCTTGTGCATTAGGATTAGCCACGCCGATGTCCATCATGGTGGGCACCGGGCGCGGCGCGACGGCTGGCGTGCTGATCAAGAATGCCGAGGCGCTGGAGATCATGGAGAAGGTGGACACGCTGGTGGTGGACAAGACCGGCACATTAACCCTCGGCAAGCCCAAGCTGGTAACAGTGGTCGCCGTTGCGGGGCACGAAGAAAACGAAGTGCTGCGCTTGGGTGCGAGCCTGGAACGCGCCAGCGAACATCCGCTGGCAGCAGCCATCGTGCAGGGTGCACAGGAAAAAACATTGACGCTTGCACCCGTCAGTGACTTTCGCTCCTATACCGGCATGGGGGTGACGGGCAGCGTCGAAGGCCATGCCATTGCTTTGGGCAACCTCAAGTTGTTCGAAGAGTTGCGCATCCATGCGGGCGAGCTGCCAGTGCGCGCCGATGCGCTGCACGGCGAGGGGCAGACGGTGATGCTGCTGGCGATTGATGGCAAACCCGCCGGGCTGCTGGGCGTGGCTGACCCGGTCAAAGCTTCCACGCCCGATGCGATCCGCACCCTGCACGGGCAAGGCATACAAGTCATCATGCTGAGCGGCGACCACCGCGCCACGGCGGAAGCGGTGGCGCGCAAGCTCGGCATCGACCGCATCGAAGCGGAGGTGCTGCCCGAGCAGAAGGCATCCATCGTCAAGCAATTGCAGGCGCAGGGACGCATCGTGGCGATGGCGGGTGACGGCATCAACGACGCGCCCGCACTGGCGCAGGCGCAAGTGGGCATCGCCATGGGCACGGGCACGGATGTGGCGATGGAAAGCGCGGGCGTGACCCTGGTCAAGGGCGACCTGCGCGGCATCGTGCGCGCCGTGCGCCTGTCCCGCGCCACCATGCGCAACATCCGCCAGAACCTGTTCTTCGCCTTCATCTACAATGTGATTGGCATCCCGATTGCGGCGGGCGTGCTATACCCGTTTTTCGGGTTGCTGCTCTCCCCCATCATTGCGGCGGCAGCGATGAGCTTCAGTTCGGTGTCGGTGATCAGCAATGCACTGCGTCTGCGCCGCATTGTGCTTTAAACAGAATGTTATAAACTATTGCGAGGCGATGATGTTGCGGCGCAAGGATATATTTTTAACCAGAGGGAAGAAACCATGAAACATAAAATCATCGCAATCGCATTGCTGCTGGCATTGGGCGCCGCCCCGGCATGGGCAGAAAACAGTGGTGGCAGTCACGCACAAAACAAGGGAGCACAGGTATCGCACCATGGCAGCGGCAAGGTGATCTCGATCGATCGCGAGAAGCTCAAGATAAAACTGGAGCACGAGCCGATTCCATCGCTGGACTGGCCGGGCATGACGATGGACTTCGTGGTGACCCGCGCAGCGCTACTGGACAAGCTGAAGCCGGGTGCGCAGATCGACTTCACGCTGGTGCAGGGAGACAAGCCTGGGCGTTGGGTGATTGATCAGATCACAGTGAAGTAGCATATCGACGGAAAGCAGGCATCTATACATAGCGACTAAAGCTACGGCGCGAACTGGCATCGGGATCGCACTCAAAGTACGCAATCCGCTACCCACTGAAGTGGGTGCGGAATTGTCAGCGCGGTGCGCGCCATCCGCGTGTACTGATACGTACACGCCGCTGCCTGTGCTCCAGGCTCCCCCAAGCCAGCCCGCTCGCTACGATTTCTGACGCTATGTATAGTACGCACCTTGCTTCACTGCTCACGGGGAAAAGGCTTGAAGCAATCAGTGTTAAAGGCAACACGCAAGGGCGCGTTTCTGAAGTTGTGATATGGCAGCCACAGCAGGCCTATGCAGAATATGCTTGCAATCATTCCGGCGGTCAGTACGGAGTAGAGCCAAATGATTTTGCCCATTACGCCACCGGGAAAGGTGAAGATCGCAGCTGCCACGATATTTTCAAGGGCGAGATGGTAAGGCAGGCCAGCTGTGACGAACACGGCCAGCGCTTTCAGGATAAGCGCTTGCCACTGAATCAACGAAGCATCCAGTCCGTCATGCCCGGGAAATCTGATGCCCTTTTCGCCAGGAGCAGCAAGCTAGACACCGTTGACCAGCCAGATTGCGATAATCGGCAGCAGGAGCCATGCAATGAATATTGTTGCTGCCTGGGTGGTGAGCCACTATGTGTGGCTCAGTCGCACTGAAATTACAGGGGATATCAATCCTCGTCGAGCAGCTTGCCTGCAATCGCCCAATTCTCATCCGGCAATTCATCGAAGGCGATATAGGTATATGACGCGGGTTTGAGTGCGATGCGCTCCAGGGTGTCGGTAATTTCTGCGGCGATCCTGGCTTTCTGTTCGCGGCTGAGGTTACCGGCAATGCGGATGTTGACGTAAGGCATGGTTGCTCCTGGCTGTGTCGAATGCAATTAGTTGAAGTCGCCCCACAGTGTTTGCAGCGCGGCGATGCCTGCTACGGCGGCGGTTTCGGTGCGCAGCACGCGGGGGCCGAGCAGGACAGGGACGAAGCCGGCTTGTTGTGCCGTGAGGGCTTCGTCCGGGGTGAAGCCGCCTTCGGGGCCGATCAGCAGTGTCGCCGCGCCCTGCGGTCTTGTTTGCGCGTGCAGGGCGGTAGCACCTTCGGGCAGCAGGATGAATTTGCTGCCCGGGAGTGCGCGCGCATGCACCAGCCAGCTGCTGAAGTCCTGTGGCGCATGCGCTTGCGGCAGGCTGTTGCGCCCGCACTGCTCGCAGGCGGCAATGATGACGCCGCGCCAGTGTTCGGTACGCTTTTCGGCACGTTCACCGCTAAGTTTTGCCACGCTGCGCTGAGTTTGCACCGGCTGTATTTCTGCGGCGCCAAGCTCGGTGGCTTTCTGCACGACCCAGTCCATTTTCTCGCCGCTGCACATGGCTTGCGCCAAAACGATGCGCAGAGCTGGCGCGCCGCTGGCCGGGCATGGTTGCAGATTATCCAGCACCACCTGCTTGCCGCTGATGACAGCTATCGTGGCATCGCAGGCATGGCCGTCGCCGTCGAATACCTGTACCGCATCTCCCACGCGCAAGCGCAGTACGCGGCTGGCGTGGTGCGCGGCGACTGCAGGTAACTCGAAACTGCCGCATTCAGGCAGGGTTTGCGGGCAATAAAATCGGGGTGAAGACATGGTCTGGATTCAAGGGTTAGGGGTTCGGCGTGATAATATATGGGTCTAGAAAAAAATGTAATTCAGGAGAAGGTTTATGGTGAGTCTACAACCCCCTTTGTGCGATTTCGGCTGGAAGGCGCGAGATTTCAATCTGCTGGGTGTGGATGGCAAGCGCCACACGCTGGAAAGCGCGCGCGGCAAGAATGGTTTGCTGGTGATGTTTATCTGCAATCACTGTCCGTACGTGAAATCCATCCGTGACCGCATCGTGCGCGACGCGCGCGAATTGCAGCAGTACGGCATCAACAGCATCGCCATCATGTCGAATGACCCTGCCGACTATGCGGAAGATTCTTTTGCAAACATGAAGAAGATGGCACAGGAGTACGGCTACCCCTTCCCGTACGTATGGGATGAGACGCAGCAGGTAGCCCGGGATTACGGTGCAGTATGTACGCCCGATTTCTTCGGTTTTAATGCCAAGCTGGAGTTGCAATATCGCGGTCGCCTCGATGCTTCGCGCAAGGAGGCGGTGGCTGATGCGCCGCGCGACTTGTTTGAGGCCATGGCGGCTGTGGCCGGGACCGGAAAAGGACCGGCTGAGCAGATCGCCAGCATGGGCTGTTCAATAAAATGGAAAGACGTGGCGTGAAGCGAATAGAAGAAATAGGTGCATCGACGTTCCCCGGCATGGGGGCTGTGCTGAAGGCCATCATATCGTCTGTGAAGCTGGTGGCGGCTGAAGAAATCATGCCGCGCTATATGAAAGTGGCGCACCAGCGCAAGAGCGATGGCAGCCTGTGTACCGATGCTGATCTCGCCGCGCAGGAAGCATTGACGCGCAAGTTGCAGGCCATACTGAATGTGCCCGTGCTGGGCGAAGAGATGAGTGTCGAACAGCAACAAGCCTTGTGGGGAGATGGCCAGCAGGAACTGTGGTGCATAGATCCTATCGATGGCACATCCAACTTTGTACGCGGCCTGCCCTATTTTTCGGTATCGGTGGCGCTTATCCGCAATGGGCGCAGCGCGCTGGGTGTGGTGTACGACCCGGTTGGCGATGAAGTTTTTGCTGCCGAAAGCGGCCGTGGCGCATTTCTGAATGGCACGCGGCTGGTGAGGCGCAATGTGGTCAGTGAGCTTTCCGGTGCGCTGGCCAACGTGGATATGAAACGCTTGGACGGCAAGCTCGCATGCCGCTTGGTAAGCAATCCACCCTATGCGTCGCAACGCAACTTTGGTGCCAGTACGCTGGACTGGTGCTATACCGCAGCAGGCCGCTATGACGTGTATTTGCATGGCGGGCAGAAGCTGTGGGATTATGCCGCGGGCTCGCTGGTGCTGCAGGAAGCTGGCGGCAATGCATGCAGCCTGGAGCACGATGATTTTTTCCGGGGCGATGTGTGGCAGCGTTCAGTGGTTGCGGCGCTGGATGCAAACCTGTTTGAAGAATGGAAAAACTGGCTGCGCGCTCACCAGTAACAGGACATGTGGTCACGGATATAGGCTTATGCATTTGAGCCCTGATGAAAGGCGGTTGGTGTGAAAATATTGATACTTGGCGCGGGGCAGGTGGGTTCTACCGTGGCGGAAAGCCTGGTCAGCGAGGCCAACGACATCACCATAGTGGATACCGACGCGGAGAAGCTGCGCCAGTTGCAGGACCGTTTCGACCTGAGCACGCTCACCGGCAATGCCTCACACCCTTCCGTGCTGGAGCAGGCGGGCATTGCCGATGCCGATATCCTGCTGGCGGTGACGCAGAGTGATGAAGTCAACATGGTGGCGTGCAAGCTGGCGGCCAGTCTGTATAACACCCCGACAAAAATTGCCCGCATACGCGCAGCCGATTATCTGGCGCACCCGGTAATTTTCAACGCAGACAATTTCTGCGTGGATTTCTCCATCTGCCCCGAGCAGATTCTCACCGACTATATCCGCAAGTTGATCGAATTTCCCGAGGCGCTGCAGGTGCTGGAGTTTGCTGACGGGCGCGTGTCACTGGTCGCCGTGCGCGCCTTCGAGGGCGGCCCGCTGGTGGGCAACCCGCTCAGCTACATGCAGGAGCACATGCCGCAGATTGAGACGCGAGTGGCGGCAATCTTCCGCCACGACCGACCCATCATCCCGGAAGGGGATACCATCATCATGGCAGGCGACGAGATTTTCTTCATTGCCGCCACCGAGAACATACGCTCCGTGCTGAAGGAGTTGCGCCGCATGGACAAGCCGAGCAAGCGCGTGATGATCGTTGGGGGGGGGAATATCGGGCGTCGCCTGGCGCTATCTCTGGAAAATGATTACCAGGTAAAGCTGATCGAATATAACAAGAAGGCCTGCGAGAAACTGGCCAGTGAGCTTTCCAGTACCCTGGTGTTGCACGGCGACGGTACCGATGAAAATCTGCTGCTATCCGAGCACATCGGTGATGTGGACGTGTTTTGTGCGCTCACCAACGACGACGAAAACAACATCATGTCGTCGCTGTTGGCCAAGAGCGGCGGGGCGCGCAAGGTGATCGCGCTGATCAACCGCAGTGCTTACGTGGGGCTGGTGCAGGGCGGCAAGATCGACATCGCCCTGTCGCCGGCACATGTCACCATAGGTTCGCTGCTAGCCTATGTGCGCCAAGGGGATGTGGCGGCGGTACATTCCTTGCGGCGCGGCGCGGCCGAAGCGCTTGAGCTGGTGGCGCATGGCGATCGTCAGTCATCCAAGGTGGTCGGGCGTCTTATCGGAGAAATTGACTTGCCCAAGGGGGCGACCATAGGTGCGATTGTGCGCAACGGGGCCGTCATTATGGGTCATCACGACCGCCTGATTGAACCGGACGACCACGTGATCGTGTTTGTGATCAACAAGCAGATGATACGCAAGGTGGAGAAGTTGTTTCAGGTCGGGCTAGGATTCTTCTAATGACCAAGACGCGAGTGTTAGCCTCACAATGTTGTAGCAAGGATTGCCCATGCAGCGTGCATTGACCGTTCTTCACGCATTAAGTTTGATGCTGGTGGTATTCAGCATTGCGTATGTCATGCCCATACTTACTTCGCTGATTTATGGCGACGGCACCTTGATAGATTTTGCGTTGGCAATGTTGTGGACTTTTGCCTCCGGCCTGCTGATGTGGATACTGACGCGGCGTTACCAGGGGGAGTTGTCAATACGCCATGGCTTCCTGCTGGTGGTTGTGATGTGGACTGCTATGCCGGCGTTTGCCACGCTGCCGCTGCTGCTGGCGCTCCCGGGTTTGTCGTTTACCGACGCGTATTTTGAAACCATGTCAGGGCTGACGACCACGGGGGCGACCGTGTTGACCGGGCTGGATACCATGCCGCAAGCGATTAACCTGTGGCGCCACGAGCTGAACTGGCTGGGCGGCATGGGTATCATCGTGCTGGCAGTGGCCATCCTGCCGCTGCTTGGTATTGGCGGGCGGCAATTGTACAAAGCCGAAACTCCGGGACCGATGAAGGATGCCACGCTGACGCCGCGCATTACTGAAACGGCGCGTAACCTGTGGCTGGTGTATCTCGGAATCACCATTGCCTGCATTGTGTCGTTAAAAATTGCCGGTATGACCTGGTTTGATGCGGTTTGCCATGCCTTCGCTGCAATGGGGCTGGGCGGGTTTTCCACGCATGATGCCAGTGTCGGTTTTTTCAATTCCCCGGCAATTGAAATCGTGCTGATCGTGTTCATGTTGCTGGCGGCAATGAATTTCGCTACGCACTTTCTGGTGTGGCGCGAAAAAAGCCTGAGGCTGTATTTGCACGACAGCGAGGGCATCGCGACCATCCTGGTGGTGCTTGCGAGTTGCCTGGGTATAGGGTTTTATCTGTGGTGGCAGGGTACTTATCCCAGTTTCTGGACAGCGCTGCGCCATGCAAGTTTTAATCTGGTGTCGCTGGCTACCGACTGCGGATTCGCTAGTGAGGATTTTAACAAGTGGCCCATCTTTGCCCCGTTATGGATGCTGTTCCTGAGTTGCATTACAGCCAGTTCAGGCTCTACCGGTGGTGGCATCAAGATGATACGCACCATGATTCTGTTCAAACAGGCGGGCCGTGAATTTCGCAAATTGCTGCATCCGGCCGCCATCAACCCGATGAAAATTGGCGGGCATGTCATACCCAACAACATTGTGTTCTCGGTGCTGGGCTTTATTTTTCTATATTTCATGAGCGTGGTGACGCTGACCTTTGCGCTGCTGATCAGCGGCCTGGATTTTATTTCAGCCTTCTCCGCGATTATTGCCTGTATCAACAACGCGGGGCCGGGCTTGGGAGTCGTGGGGCCTGCCAGCAACTTTGGCGTATTGACTGATTTTCAGACTTGGGTCTGCACCTTGGCGATGTTGCTGGGGCGCCTGGAAATTTTTACCTTGCTCATCATTTTCACCCCACGCTTCTGGCAACGTTAAAACAGGATAGCGCTAAAACATTGAACAATATGTGTAAAGTGCGGTAGCATCGCAAACAATAATAATGCACGCCCAAAAAAAGCAGGCGTGTAAAAAAGTAAACGACAGGCTGAAAAACTAAATGTTTATGGAAGAATTAAAGTGAGTGAAAGTAATTCTCTGGCGGGCATCAAAGTAGTTCTCATCGACGACAGCAACACCATCCGGCGCAGCGGCGAAATTTTTCTGTCGCAAGCAGGCTGCCAGGTGGTGCTGGCTGAAGATGGTTTCGATGGCTTATCCAAGGTGGTAGATACGAAACCGGACATCATTTTTGTCGATGTGATGATGCCGCGACTAGACGGCTACCAGACTTGTGCCCTGATAAAAAATCACCGCGAATTTAAAAATACACCTGTGGTCATGCTGACCAGCAAGGACCGCTTGTTCGACCGCGCGCGCGGACAATTGGTCGGGGCGGATCAATATCTGACCAAGCCCTTCAGCAAAAAAAGCCTGATGGACGCGGTCATGCTGCATACAAAACAAAAGGAGAAAGATTATGGCTATTAAACGGATACTGGTGGTGGATGACTCTGCAACGGAGCGTCACATCATTGGCGAGATATTGACCAAGCAGGGATTTACAGTGTCGTTTGCCGAGGACGGCGAGGCGGGTGTGATCAAAGCGAAGGCGGATCTGCCAGACCTGATTGTCATGGACGTGGTGATGCCTGGCCTGAATGGGTTTCAGGCCACGCGTGCAATTACAACGGATGCAGCCACCAAACATATACCGGTCATTATCTGCACCACTAAAGGGCAGGAAACCGACAAGATATGGGGAGAACGCCAGGGAGCAAAAGACTATGTGACCAAACCGGTGGATGGCGCCGAGTTACTCCAAAAAATAGCCGCCCTTAAATAATCATGGCCAAGCGTTTTAGCCTGCGCGAATTTCAGCAGAATGTGCTGAACCGTCTGCAAGAGCAGGCGACGGCAGGAGACCGGATTACTACTCTGGGTGTCCAGGTGGGAAGCGGCTACTGGCTGGTGGATATGACCGAAATCAGCGAGGTGCTGGAAATGCCCAGGCTGACTGCAGTTCCCTTGACCAAGCCGTGGTATCGCGGCGTGGCTAACGTGCGCGGGAATATCTACAGCATTATAGATTTGGCGGCCTTCAGAAATCTCGGTGAAACAACGCAAGATGCGCATAGCCGAGTGTTGCTGGTAGGCCAGAAATTTTCATTTAATGCCGGATTGCAGGTAACCCGCGTTCTGGGTTTGCGCAATGCCCGTGATTGGCAGCGTAGCGAGCAGGACGGCGAGGAGCGCTATCGGGACGATAGCGGGCAGATGTGGGCCAAGCTCAATGTAAAACAGTTGTTGCAACAGCCCGAATTCCTGCAAATTGGGGCGTAATAATCAGTTCACACAGAAGGACACAAGATGGCACTCAAAATTAACATCCCGTTTAAATTGAACAACCTGTTCAAGAAGTCAGCAAATGCTCCCAGAAAAACCGGGGCGCCGATGGTAATTCCGCTGCTTGGCCGCATGCCTATTGGCAAGCAACTGCAACTGTTGGGCGTGTCTCTGCTGGTGTTTCTGATGATCGCGGTGGTATCGGCTTATTTTGATAACCGTGCGGCATCGTACGGAACGGCGTATGTGGAGGAGTCTTCCAGGCTGCTGATGTTGTCGCAACGCCTGGCCAAGGATGCGCAGCAGAGTCTGGCGGGTAACTTCAACGCGTTTGAAGGTTTGACCCAGAGTCGTCAAAACGTGGCTGAGGTAATAACCAAGCTGGACATGGGCGATGCACAACTGCCACCTACCCGAGGCAAACCGCGCGAGGTGCTGGATGCATTGATTCCGCGCGTGAACAAGACCATCGCAAACGTAAGGGTGATGGAAGAAGGCCGTACTGGCGTGTTGACACTGGCACGTGCGATTACCGTTATCAGTTCGATGGAACTGGAGTTGCGCAACATGTCGCGTCAACTGATGGAACGCACAAATAACGCCGCAGTCACCCACTTTGCCTTGCTGACTGAGCGTATGGCTATCGATGCGACGTCGATGCTGGGTGAGGTCACTACGGCCCAAATCGCGTCACTGGGTATGGATACGCTGGAGGCTAACGAATTGCTGTCCAAGTTTCCGCCATCAGAACCGATGGTGCCGGAGATCACTGAGTTTTTTGACGGCTATCGTGTAGCGGCAGAAACAATTATCGGTAACGCGCAAAACCTGCTGGGCGCCAAGAAAGCGGGTAAGGAGATATTTGATACCAGCGATCAGTTCCTGGAGCAGTCACAAAAGCTGACGGACGCATATACAGCTGCGCTGTCAAACCGGATCACCAGCTACACCATGGTGGCCTCCGGCGTGATGGTGATATTGCTGCTGGCGGTGCTGGCCAAAGTGTATCTGGAAGATTCGCGCCACCGTGCCCAGGAAGCAGAGCAGGTAAACAGCATCAACCAGCAGGCGATTTTGCGTCTGATGAACGAGTTGTCGGATCTGGCTAACGGCGACCTGACGGTAAAGGCAACCGTGTCGGAAGACATTACCGGAGCGATTGCCGACTCGGTGAACTACACCACGGACGAGTTGCGCAAGCTGGTTGTGGGTGTGAGCTCGGCATCGCAGCAGGTTGCAAAGGCTACCAGTGAGGCGGGTGCGGTTACCAAGGAGCTGTTGGTGGCGACGCAGAAACAGTCAGAAGAAATTCGCGAGGCAGGTCGTGCGGTAGAGTTGATGACCAAATCCATTCAGGAGGTTGACGTCAGCGCGACAAAATCATCCGAAGCGGCGCGCAGAACCTTGAAGGTGACGGCGCAGGGAACGCAGGCGGTACAAAACTCCATCGCGGGTATGGACGGTATCCGTGAACAGATCCAGGAAACCTCCAAGCGCATTAAACGGCTGGGTGAAAGCTCGCAGGAGATTGGTGAAATTGTGGATCTGATTTCGGATATTACCGAACAGACCAACGTATTGGCGCTGAATGCGGCGATCCAGGCTGCGTCTGCAGGCGAGGCGGGTCGCGGCTTCTCGGTGGTGGCGGAAGAGGTGCAACGACTGGCTGAGCGTTCCGCTGAAGCTACCAAGCAGATCGGTTTGCTGGTGAAGGCGATTCAGAGCGATACGCATGATGCCGTGTCGGCGATGGAGAAAAGCACGCAGGGTGTGGTTGAGGGTGCGCGCTTGTCAGATGCTGCGGGCCAAGCACTGCGCGAGATTGAGGAAACCACGCACGAACTGGCCGACTCGGTAGACAGCATTTCGGTTTCCACGCAAATGCAGACAGACATGGCTGCAGAAGTGGCGAACGTGATGAATGAAATTCTGCAAATTACCAAGCAGACAACAGACAACACGCAACGTACCAGCGCATCTGTAGCGCAATTAGAAAAACTAGCATCGGATCTGAGCGGATCCGTTTCCGGCTTTAAGCTATAAGCGAGGCCACGCAGCAGATATGGTTGATAACAGGCAATTTAATTCACTCCCGCTGCTGTCAGCAAAGCATGGGTTGGACAGTTCACTGACGGTGGTCAGACATGAGCTTGAAGCCTATTTTGCAGAGGGTTTGGCAGGCACGCAGCACCTGCAGGAAGCGCTGGCAGAGCTGCACCGTGCAACCGGTGTGCTGCGTATCCTGGCTTTGGATGGCGTGGCGGTGTTCTGCAAAGAATTTGAAACCGTGCTGAATGAAATGAAGACACAGCAGCAGGTGCCCTCAGCTATGCAGCGCGAAGTTGTGCTCGGTGCCATGCAGGCCTTGATGCATTACCTGGATGCGCTGGCTAACGGCGCCCCCAACTCGGCCTTGCGCCTGTTCTACACCTACCAGGAGTTGCACCAGCTGCGCGGTCTGGAAAGCGCATTCGAGGTGGATTTGTTTTTCCCCAATCTGGAGGTCTCATTGCCTGCTTCCGTTCTGGAAGCGCCTGTAGATCCTGCTGCGCAGGCATTGGCCAAAACTGCGCGTGCACAGTACCAGCAGGCTTTATTGAAATGGCTGCGCCAGGATAGCCCTGTCGATGCATTGCGAGCCATGCGTGCCGCGGTTATGACGGTGATGACCTGCATCCCACAAAACCAGGAACGCGCTTTCTGGTGGATCGCCGCAGGCTTGCTGGACTGCCTGATACTGGACGGATTGCCACTAGAGTTGAACGCAAAAAAGTTGCTGGGTCGCATTGACCTGCAGATGAAATCACTGGTGGACAATGGCCACGCAGATGAATACGCCACGATTTGCGAGATGCTTTATATGGTGGCGCGCAGCCATTCGGTAAGCGACACCGTAGAAAACATCAAGCAGCTGTACGCCCTGTCCAGCTATCTGCCGGAAGAACCGCCACTTCCACCCGGAGAAACGGCGCAAATACTGGAGCAAATGCGCCACCACTTGAACACGGCGCAGGAGATTCTGGAAAGATGCGGCAAAGGAGATGTGGCCACCAGCCAGAGTTTTACCGAGCAACTGGAGCAGCTCTACGCACTGTCTGAAAATCTTGACCGCAATACCCTGCAGTTCCTGTGCAAACAGATGCACAGCGCAGTTTCAAATCCGGATGACCCGGAAGCTGTGCATCAAGTGCTGATGGACATGACCATGGCCTTGCTGTTGCTGGGCATTGGCATTGAGCATTATCTGAACCTGGGAAGCAACTTTCATGAACAGGCTCGCATTATCGGGCAGCGGTTACAGGCCGATGCAGAACTCACCGCGCTTGATGAAGACAGCATGGCCAATCTGGTTGCCCTGCACTGTCAGGGGGCGGAGCAGGAGGTGCTGATACCGCTTGCGACCGAAATGAAGAGCAACATGCAGCACATCGAGCAGACCCTGAGTGCATTTTTCAACGATAGCGGCAAGCGTGCCGAACTGGCACCGCTACGTCGCCAGTTGAGTCAGGTACATGGTGGCTTGTATATGCTTGCGCTGGAAACGCCAGCAAGGCTGATGGATGCACTGATGCAGACGATAGGGCGCTATGTGGCGGGCGCCAACCCAACAACGATAGAAATGAGCAATATCGCGGCTGCAGTGAGTGCGCTGGATGCGTATGTGCATGATTTAACCCAGGGACAGAAATCTGACAGCAACGCATTGGAAGGGTTGGTCGAGGCGCTGCATGTCGAGCATGCTCCAGAGGTGGAGGTGCAGCCGGTTGTAGCAGCACCAACAGGCGTGTCAGTGCGCGAGGGCGGTGAAGATGACGAGCTGCTGGAAGTATTCCTGGAA
Organism: Nitrosomonadales bacterium; assembly: GCA_025408405.1. Lineage (GTDB taxonomy): Bacteria > Pseudomonadota > Gammaproteobacteria > Burkholderiales > Gallionellaceae > 39-52-133. The sequence goes on from JANYJE010000059.1 coordinate 14,622, forward strand.
GAGGCTCAGGAAGTACTGGAAACACTGCACACCAACTTGCTGGCATGTCAGGCCGATGCTCAAAACCGCGAGTCGCTGATTACTATCAGGCGCGGCTTCCATACCCTGAAAGGGAGTGGGCGCATGGTGGGCCTGACCAATCTGGGCGAGGTGGCGTGGGCGCTTGAGAGAGCCATGAACAAATGGCTGCAGGAAGAAAAGCCGACGACTCCAGCACTGCTGGAAATGATAGGCGATGCAGAAGTGCTATTCCAGCATTGGGTGGACAGGCTGCGTAATGGCGCCAACGCGATGATAGATACGGTTGCGCTATTGGCTGCGGCACAGCGCATAGAAAGCGGTGTTGATTCGGTAGCGCCGGCTGCCCAGGCAGAAGTGCCTGAGCAGCTGACAGTACCAGCGCAAATTCGGGTGGTGCCAGAGTTGGTGCCAGAACCAGAACTTCAGCCAGAACCAGAGCCAGAGCCAGAGCCGGAGCCGGAGCCGCAAGGTGTGGTGATAGGCGAGGTTAGTATTTCACCGGTGCTATTCAAGATCGCAACAGAAGAAGCTGCCGCCAATGTTGAGGCGCTGCAACGTCAGGCAGCCGAGTTGCGAGAGGCAGAAATGCCGGCCGTGACATACGATTTCATGCGTGCCGCTCATACCCTGGCTGGTGTGAACCGCGCGATGGGCATCGTACAAATTGCGGAGCTTGCGAGCGCACTCGAGCTATGGCTGCAAACTCATCTTGATGGACACACGGCACTGCATGATACGCAACTGGAGTTGCTCGACCAGGCTATAGGTCGCCTCGATGAAATGAATCAAATCCTGCGGAGCATGCAGGAGCCGCAGGCGCAACCGGAATTAATCGCACGGTTACAGGAAAGCAAGAGTCAAGCAGCGGCTACGGTGGAAGCAGCCAAGTCATTAGAGCTGGCCGCAACAGGCGAGCAGGCATTCGCGCCCGCGCTCTCGCTGGATACGCTGCAGTTCTATCAGGAAGCACGTGAGCCCGAGAAACCGTCATTGCAACTGGAAGGACTGGAATTTGCAGTTCCTGACAACAGTAAGCCGCTTGATCAGCCTTATGTGTTTGGGGAGTCTGTAGCAGCAGGAACGGAGCTGGAACCTTTCGCGTTTGAAGCGCTGCTTGAGCAGGAAATCATGCCAGCACCCCTGCCTGCGATTGCACAGAAAGAAACGCCATCGCCAGAAACCGCTAACAACGCTGCAGATTTAAAACTGATGGAACTTGAGCTGCCCGCAGAATTGACGCTGGAAGAGTCTGCGTCTGCAGAAGCAAAAAGCGAGTTTGTTGGCGAAACACAGCCAGACCTGGAAAGCTTGCTGGCGCAGGAAGAGATTCCTGCTCTGGAGCTGTTGCTGCCCGGCACAGTTGTCGAGCCTGAGCAGCCAGCTTACACACAGCCTGAGCCTGAACTGCTCGATACTGATATCAATCTGGTTTCTTATGCTGAGTACAAGGCGCAACAGCAGGCAGAACTGGCAAGCGCAGATGAGCATCCGCAAGAGCCGCCCGTTGCAGAACAAGGTGCGGACAGCGTAGAAAAAACGGCAGAAGCAGAAGTGGAGCAACTGCACGAACTGATTGCCATCGCGCATGCGGAAGATGAATTGCTGCGCGCGCAACAAACCCCGAAACATCGCACCGTACAGGACGACCTGGACGAGCAGTTGCTGCACATCTTTCTTGAGGAAGCGGACGAACTTTACCCGCAGATCAGCGGCGAGATGCGGGCCTGGCGTGAACAGCCGGAGAGCTCCAAAGAAGGGCTCAAGTACGCGCGCAATCTTCAGCGCAGCCTGCATACCCTGAAAGGCAGTGCGCGTATGGCGGGTGCGATGCGTCTGGGGGAGTTGACGCATCGTGTAGAAGACTGTCTGGAAAAAGCGCTAAGCAATGGCCGGCAGGATGCGGCATTGATGGATGAGCTGGATAATTACTTCGATCGTATTGCCAATGCGCTTGATCAGTTGCGCCAGGGCGAAGTCATGGAAGCGCTTGAGCCGGAAGCGGAACGCGTTGCTGAGGTTGAGACCGCGGCGCACAAAACAGAAATTACTGCGCATGCCGTCGAGGCGATACAGCCGGTTCACAAAGCAGCCGAGCCTGAGCAGGCGGCTGAAAGTGGCGAAGAACGCGGCACAACAGCAATGCTGCGCGTACGCGCGGATATAGTGGATGATCTGGTGAACGAGGCTGGCGAGATCAGCGTGGCGCGCTCTCGCATCGAGATTGAATTGCGTGCGTTCAAGGACGGTTTGCTGGAGTTGACGAGCAGTGTGAACAACCTGCGCAAGCTGGTTAAAGAGATTGAGATTCATGCCGAAGGGCAGATGCAGGCGCGCGTTACAGTAGCAGGGGGCAGCGCGGAAAAATTCGACCCTCTGGAGTTCGATCGCTTTACCAGATTCCAGGAGCTGACGCGCTTCATGAACGAAGGTGTGCATGACGTGCAGACCGTGCAACAGACATTGCTGAAGAACATGGATGAGACGGCTGCGGCGATGTCAGCGCAGGCCCTCCTCAACCGTGAGTTGCAACAAAGTCTGATGTCGATACGCATGTTGCCGTTTTCCAGTATCAGCCAGCGCCTCTACCGCATCGTGCGGCAGACTGGCAAAGAGCTGAACAAAAAAGTAAATCTTGAACTGCTCGGCACGGAAGTCGAGTTGGATAGAAGCGTGCTGGATAAAATGACTGCGCCTTTTGAACACCTGTTGCGAAATTCCATCGTGCACGGCCTGGAAGATGCGGCAGAACGCGAAGCAAAAGGGAAGCCGCCGCTAGGGAACATCGCTCTGTCATTGCGCCAGGAAGGCAACGAAGTCGTATTCGAGTTTAGCGATGATGGCGCGGGGTTGAATTTGCCCAAGTTGCGCAAGAAAGGCCTGGAAAGAGGATTGCTGCAGCAGGGTGAGGCTGTCAGCGACGAACAGGTGATGCAGCTGATTTTTGCGACAGGGCTATCAACAGCGACCGAGTTGACGGAAATATCCGGGCGCGGCGTGGGCATGGACGTTGTGCGCAGCGAAATTACCGGCTTGGGCGGACGCATTGACGTGTTCACCGAAGCGGGCAAGGGGACGCGCTTTGTCATTTATCTGCCCTTGACGCTGGCGGTGATGAAGACACTGATCGTGCGTGCTGTGCAGCAGATTTACGCTATCCCGGCCGTGATGGTGGAACAGGTGCAGCAGATTAAACCTGCCGCACTTGAAGCGCTGTATCGTGAAGGAAAGGTAGAGTGGCTGGGCAAAACTTACCCACTGCTTTACTTGCCCAGCTTGCTGGGGGATCACGACCATATGCCGGAAATCAAGCCTTACAACGCTGTGCTGTTGCTGCGTAGCGGTGAACAGCGCATGGCTCTGCACCTTGATGAGTTACAGGGCAATCAGGAGGTGGTGGTCAAAAACATAGGCCCGCAACTCGCGCGATTGCCGGGCATAGCCGGTGCCACAGTGCTGGGTGATGGTAAGGTGGTGTTGATACTGAACCCGCTGCAATTGCTGCAGCAAGTTGAAACAAAGCACGAGATCATACCAGTTGCCGCAGTAGAGCCGGTGCGCTTGGCTCCGATGATAATGGTTGTGGACGACTCGCTCACTGTGCGCAAGATTACAACACGCTTGCTGAGCCGTGCCGGATATCAGGTGGTGACCGCAAAAGACGGGGTAGATGCACTGGAGCAGCTCGTCGACATGACGCCAGACCTGATGTTGCTGGACGTGGAAATGCCGCGCATGGACGGTTTTGAGCTGGCCAAACAGCTGCGCCGCAATGCCAAGACGCTATATATGCCTATTATCATGATTACTTCGCGCACCGCTGACAAGCACAAGAACTATGCTCTGGAACTGGGGGTGGATGAGTATATGGGCAAGCCCTATCAGGAAGATGAGCTGCTGGCCACGATTGCACGCCTGGTTTCAGAACGCGCGATGGCGTAAAGCCGGACGGCAGATAGATGCCAGTGCCGTGCAGGCCAGCTACGACTATCAGTCGTGCCCTGGCCGCAGGAGCAAAATTGTTATCGCAGTCATGCAGGTTTACAATGGCGCCATGTCACAACTCGACCTAAGCAATCACTTCCTAATCGCCATGCCGGCGATGACGGATCCGTTTTTTGTCAAATCACTCACCTATGTGTGCGAGCACAATGAACAGGGCGCACTTGGAATCGTGGTCAACAGACCAGTCAGCCTGACACTGGGGGAGCTATTCGAGCAGATAAAGCTGCCGCTTAATGCCCTTGAACTGGAGAGTGTGCCGGTGCATTTCGGCGGTCCGGTGCAAACCGACCGAGGTTTTGTCCTGCATGAGCCGGCAGGAGAATGGCAATCAACATTGAACATCAATGGCAAGATTGGACTTACAACATCCAAGGATATTTTGGAGGCTGTGGGACAGTCCAAGGGTCCCAGGAATCTGCTGGTTACGCTGGGTTACGCTGGCTGGTCGCAGGGGCAACTGGAGCACGAAATTTCCCAGAACGCCTGGCTGACGGTGCCCGCAACCGAACATGTTTTATTTGACCTTCCGGCAGAGGAACGGCTGGCTGCTGCGATGGCCTTGCTGGGAATCGACTACGCCTCGCTGTCGGAGGAATCCGGACATGCCTGAGGGCATTCCACTCTCCATACCCAAGGGCTCTCTGCTGGCTTTTGATTTTGGCACCAAGCGCATCGGCGTTGCCGTGGGAAATTCCATTTCCTGTACTGCGCAAGCACTCACCACCCTGCACGGTGAGCAGAATGACCAGCGCTTTGCGGCTATTTCAGCCCTGATACTTGAGTGGCAGCCCGTGGCGCTGGTAGTAGGCCTGCCGTGCAACGATGACGGCACTCCGCATGAGATGACCCGGCAATGCACACGTTTTGCGAACCGCCTGAAAGGGCGGTTTAAATTGCCAGTTATTCTGGTGGATGAGCGTTATACTTCCGCTGCCGCCAGCTCGCAGCTGAGCGAGATGGGAGTGCGCGGTATCAGGCAGAAACTTCTGCTGGACCAGGTTGCTGCGCAACACATTTTACAAGCCTATTTTGACGAACCCACAATGGCGCTTATCGCATGAACAATCCACAACTGAACAAGCACGGCGAGTTACAACACCTGCTATCTACGGAAGGGCTGCCAGCGCGCATCCTGACAGGCATCCTGGACCGGGCGGCCGGATTCGTGAATGTCGCGGAGCGCGGGGAAATCAAGAAGGTTCCCCTGCTGCACGGCAAATCGGTGTTCAACGTGTTTTTCGAAAACAGCACCCGCACAAGAACTACCTTCGAAATTGCTGCCAAGCGCCTGTCTGCAGACGTGGTCAACCTGAACATCGGATCTTCCTCAACCAGCAAGGGCGAGACCCTGCTCGATACCGTGGACAACCTGTGTGCCATGCACGCCGACATGTTTGTGGTGCGTCACGCACAGAGCGGTGCAGCGCACCTGATCGCCCGGCATGTGGCGCCGGAAATCCATGTCATCAATGCCGGTGATGGCCGCCACGCACATCCCACGCAGGCGCTGCTCGACATGTTCACGATACGTCACTACAAAAAGGAATTCCATAATCTGCGTGTCGCCATCGTCGGAGACATTCTGCATTCACGCGTGGCACGTTCGCAGATTCATGCGCTCACCACACTGGGTGTGCCTGAGGTGCGTGTGATTGCGCCCAAGACCCTGTTACCCACCGGAGTAGAAAAAATGGGTGTGCGCATTTATCACGACATGACTCAGGGCTTGCACGATGTGGATGTGGTGATGATGTTGCGCCTGCAGAATGAGCGCATGCAGGGCGCAGCAC
>JANYJE010000060.1 GCA_025408405.1 Nitrosomonadales bacterium
GGCAGAATACTTCGTGCTTTACAACGCGGAAAGACCGCACCAGTCGTTAGGTTACGAAACGCCGGATCAGGTCTATCAAACGGCGAGCGGAGGCGGTGCAAGGATTGTGGACAAATACAGTGAGAAAGAAAAATCTCACCCGGAAATAGAAACAAAAAAAGAAACCGAAAACCGGGGCAGCGCCGTTCCGCTGCATGAAGAAGGTTGCCCTCTTAAACTCGATGCATTATTGTCTTGACGGAGGGGTCCACTGTAGCGTGCCCCCTTTGTATGAACGCCTGCAGCTCGCTCGAAACGGCCTTGCTGCCAACATTCAAGCCCGCTGCTTTAAGCTCCGGATAACGAATGACAAGCCCCAGTTGGTCATCACGCAGAGCAATCGAACCGCGTTGCCCAACATTGAGTTTTGAAAACGTCATGGAGAAATGTTCAAATGCGACGTTCAGGTAGACCACGCCGGCAAAGGAACCATCGGGCCGATTAATGCGCCGGGATATGGGAAAAGTCCACTTGTTGTTGTCGATGGTGGAGAGCAGCGGCTTATCAATCACCAGCCCGGCTTTTGCGCCATCGCGCTGGCGGGTGAAGTACTCACGGTCTGCGGCATTTACCCGGGTATTGGGCGTCACGCCAGTGCCGTATTTAACCATGCCGGTTGCATCGGTCACGCGCAGGCTCATGGCCTCATCAAGACGCTCATGCAGGCGTTTGAGGTAGATGTTTAGTGCCGATTCTTTGATACCGCCGGAGGCGATTTGTCGTTCAACTTCATCCACCGCACTTAACAGAGCCACATCAAGCTTCTCGATATCACCAATAATCTCCTCATTCAACAGGTCTGCCAAGTTGTGAGTAGTGGTCTCCGCTCTGGACTCATAATGCAGATAACTCTGTCGAATAGACAATCCCAGGATGGTGTAGACGAACAGATTGACTGACAGCACCCCCACCACCAGAGATTTCATATAGTGCGAGTGATTCATCATTGTGGGCGCTCCTTTTGGCTCAGCACGCTTAAGTAATGGACAGGCCTATGAGGCTCGGCAAGTAATCTAGCAGCAAAATCGTTTGCGCACCATATGTCAAACGGCCTATATGGCAGATGTGCAACTCCGGCGAAAACGATGCAAAACAAGTGCGCCCTGTCACCGGCAAGCACGTGCTGAGTGCCTTCTACGCCACTCCCTGTATCAACTGCTCCAGCCTGCTGCGTCCTTCCGGTGTCGTCATCACCATCATCACGTCGCCCGCATGCAGGGTGTGCTCTGCATGCGGATTGAACACCCAGTTATCCTGCTGGTGGCGGATAGCGAGCACGACAAAGTCACGGCTAGCCGGGTTGATTACACTCAGCCGTTTGCTGTCGAAACCTAGCGGGATCGCAATTTCTTCCATGCGCAGGTTGTCTTCGGATTTGAGCATATCGTCGAGGAAGCTCACTACCTGCGGGCGCACCATGGCAGAGACCAGGCGCAGGCCGCCGGTAAAATCCGGCGATACGATTTCATCGGCGCCTGCGCGCAGGGTTTTCTCCACGTTCTTCACTTCATGGCAACGCGCGACCACGCGCAAGTTGGGATTCAGCTGTTTTGCGCTCAGGCTGATGACCAGATTCTGGCTGTCGTCTTGCGCCACCGCAAACACACCGCGCGCCTTCTTGACCCCCGCAGCCAGCAGGATGTCGTTATCGGTGGCATCGCCTTGCAGGTAAAGCAGTTCCGAATGATTGTCCAGGCAATTTTCGATGTGCTGCAAATTTTCATCGACCAGCACGCAGTGACGCCCGGTCATGGTCAATTCACTCACTACATTGCTGCCGACCCGGCCCACGCCGCAGACAATGTAATGCCCTTCCATCTTTGCAATTTTTTGTCGCATTTTGCCTCTCCGCCACTCAATATTTAAATCACTTTCCAGCATGAATGCAGTGAAGGTGGAAAGCACATAGCCCATCATGCCGATGCCGGTGATACCGATAAATACGGTGAACAACCTGCCGTATTCGTAATGACTTACATCGACAACCTCGGAAAAGCCGATGGAGGATATCGTAATGAAAGTCATGTAGAAGCAATCCACCCAGGAATACTTCACGCTGCCGAGCAAACGGTAGCCCAAAGTGCCGATCAGCAGCACCAGCAGCAGCGCCAGCAAGGCAAACAATAAATTGCGTACGACTTGCGATCTTTTTAACTCACCCGTGCTCATCATTCGTCCACTAAATCTTGGCCTGGAAACAGCACATCGGTATAGCCCAGCTGGCGCAGGTCGCGCATGCGCATGGGATAAAGAATGCCATCCAGATGGTCACACTCGTGCTGCACCACGCGCGCATGGAAGCCGCTTACCGTGCGGTCAATCAACGCGCCATACTCGTCACGCCCCTGATAGCGGATATGGGTATAGCGCGGCACCATGCCGCGCAAGCCGGGCACACTCAGGCAGCCTTCCCAGTCTTCTTCCATCGCCTTCTTCAACGGTGTAATCACAGGGTTGATCAGTACCGTCTGCGGCACGGCTTCTGCATCAGGATAGCGCGGGTTGCCCGCCACCTCGAAGATGACCACGCGCAGATTCACGCCAATTTGCGGTGCAGCCAGGCCCACGCCATCGTACGCATGCATGGTGTCGCGCATATCGGCGAGCAGGCCATGCAGCTCGGGCGTATCAAAGGCATTCACCTCCTCGGCAAGGCGCAACAGGCGTTCATCACCCATGCGCAAAACTTCTCTATTCGCCATCGCACTCCACCAGAGATTCAAGTATCTTGCGTACGCGCACCATGGCCGGCTGCGTCACCGAACTGATCGTTTCCAGTTGCACACCGTCACGACTGCTGCCGCGCCCTGCGGCGTGGTTCACTACCACGGCAATCGCCGCATAGCTCAAACCCAGCTCACGGGACAAGGAAGCTTCAGGCATGCCGGTCATGCCCACCATATCGGCGCCATCGCGCTCAAAGCGATTGATCTCGGCTATCGTTTCCAGGCGCGGGCCTTGCGTGGCGGCATAAACGCCGCCATCCACACAGCTCTCGTGGGCGAGGTGGGCGGCCTCGAGTATCTGTTTGCGCATCGCCAGGTCATAGGGGTGGGTAAAATCGATATGCTTCACCAGACGGTCACGCCCGTCAAAATAAGTGAAAGCGCGCCCGTGCGTGTAGTCGATAATCTGGTGCGGCACCGCAATCACGCCCGGGGTCAGGTCTGCACGTATGCCGCCTACCGAGGCCACCGATACCACGCGCCTGGCACCCTGATCATGCAGCGCCCACAGATTGGCACGATAGTTCACCTCATGCGGCGGTATGGTGTGGCCGTAGCCGTGACGAGCAAGGAATATGACCTCATGCTGGTTGATGATGCCGAAAGTCAGCGCACCTGAAGGCTCACCGTAAGGCGTACGTATCACCTGCCGGTGGGTGATTTCCAGGTTGGTCAGCTGTGTAAGTCCGGTACCGCCTATGATTGCGAGCATTATCAAGAGTCCTTAGTTGCATAAATTGCGGGCAGATTGCGCCACGCGCCGTGTATATCCATACCGAAACCGAATACAAAACGATCCGGCACTTCCAGCCCGACAAAATCGGCCTGTATCGGTTTACTTTTGCCATTGCGCTTTTCCGCAAAGATCGCGCTGTAAAAACCTGCAGCGCCCAGTGCCATGACGCGCTGCTTGACTGCTGCCAGCGTTTCGCCCTCATCCAGTATGTCGTCCACCACCAGCACGACGCGCCCTGCTACCGTTTCGCGCGGCGCTACTTTCCAGTGCATCTCGCCGCCCTGCTGGCTGTTGCCGTAACGCGACACGTGCACATAATCAAAATCGAGCGGAAAATCCAGCAGCGGCAATAACTGCCCGGTAAACACCACCGCCCCGCCCATCACCGACAACACCAGCGGATGGGTGTCCGCCAGCGCGGCATTGATCTCACCTGCCACGCGCACCACGGCAGCCTGCACTTCATCTGCCGAGTGAATCACTTCGGCATTGTGGATGATTTCGCGTGCCTGCTGCCGGCTTAACATCAGGGCACCGTTTTCAGATATTCAGCAAACTCGGCGCGCAACTCCTCGTGCTTGAGGCCAAAGGCGATTTGCGCCTTGAGATAGCCCAGTTTGGAACCGCAATCGTAGCGTATACCTTCGAAGCGATAGGCCAGCAGCTTCTCTTCCTGCATCAGCGCGGCGATACCGTCGGTCAGCTGTATTTCGCCACCGGCACCCGGCCGAATCTGCGCCAGGTGATGAAAGATGCGTGGCGTCAGAATGTAACGCCCCACCACCGCCAGGGTGGAAGGGGCAACTTCCGGCCTGGGTTTTTCCACGATGCCATGCACCCGCGCAAGATTGGGTTCCATGTTGGTGGCACTGACGATGCCATATTGGCTGGTCTGGCTGCGCGGCACATCCTGCACCCCCAGCACAGAGCACTGATGGCGCGCAAACACGCTCACCATCTGCTGCACTATCGGCACTGCGCCGTCGATGAGGTCGTCCGCCAGTATCACCGCGAATGGCTCATCCTGTATCACCGGCTGCGCGCACAGTACAGCATGCCCCAGACCCAGTGGTTCAGCCTGGCGGATGTAGATGCAGTTGATATGCTTGGGCACCACTTCCTGCACGATGCGCAGCAGCTCGGTCTTGCCCTGCGCCTCCAGCGTGGCTTCCAGCTCGTAGGCCTTGTCGAAGTGATCTTCGATCGCACGCTTGTTGCGGCCGGTGATAAACACCATGTCGGTGATGCCCGCTGCCACTGCTTCTTCCACGGCATACTGAATCAGCGGCTTGTCCACCACCGGCAGCATTTCCTTGGCGGTGGCCTTGGTAGCCGGAAGGAAACGGCTGCCCATGCCTGCAACCGGAAAAACGGCCTTCGTAATTTTCTTCATCTCTTAAAATTCCAAATGACATGCTCAGGTTTAAAATTATTCCGGATACAACAACGGCCGTTTTCAGTGCAGGCTAACGTTCGCACGGCGGACGTTAAGACAATTGCCGCAGGCAATTGGCGGCCGGAGCTAAAAACCGCTTTGGTTATCTTCTTCATTTGGTCTCGCACTCTTTCAATAATTGCATAAACTGCTGCTCGTCCAGCACAGCGATACCCAGCTCCTGCGCCTTATCTAATTTGCTGCCAGCCTCTGATCCTGCCACCACATAATCGGTCTTCTTCGATACGCTGCCGCTGACCTTGGCCCCAAGATTTTCCAGCTGCTCTTTGGCGACATCGCGGCTCATGCCGACGAGCGTTCCGGTCAGCACAAAGGTTTTTCCACTCAAGGCCAATACCCGCAGCGTAACGCCTTCCTGCTCGACCCAGTGCACGCCGCTGGCGCGCAACTGCTCAACCACATCACGATTGTGCGACTCGGCAAAAAATGCCCTGATACTTTGTGCCACCACCGGCCCCACGTCCGGCACCTGCTGCAAGCGCTCTGCATCGGCAGCCATGAAATTATCCAAGGAACCGAAGTGGCGCGCCATCTCTTTTGCGGTGGCATCGCCCACATTGCGTATGCCCAGCGCATAGATGAAGCGCGCCAGTGTGGTTTGCCTGCCGGCAGCAATAGCCTGCAGCAGGTTATTGGCGGATTTCTCGCCCATGCGCTCGAGGTTGGCAAGCGTCGCCAGATCCAGGCGGTACAGATCGGCAGGCGTAGCCACCAGTTGCTGGTCAACCAGCTGTTCGACCAGTTTGTCCCCCAACCCCTCGATATCCAGCGCGCGGCGGCTGGCAAAATGCAACAGCGCTTCCTTGCGCTGCGCCGGGCAGAACAGACCGCCAGTGCAGCGCCAGTCCGCCTCGCCTTCTTCACGCACGATGGCGCTGCCGCATACCGGGCAGTGGCCGCCGAGCTGCTTGAACAAATCAAACAGCGCGCCGACCTGTGCAGGACGTTTGTCCAGCACCACACCCACTACTTCCGGGATCACATCGCCGGCACGGCGCACGATCACGGTGTCGCCGATGCGCACATCCTTGCGCCGCGTCTCGTCCTCGTTGTGCAGTGTGGCGTTGGAAACTGTGGTGCCGCCGACGAACACCGGTTCCAGCTTCGCCACCGGCGTGAGCTTGCCGGTGCGCCCGACCTGGATGTCTATATCGCGCACCACGGTGAGCTGTACCTCCGCCGGGAATTTATGCGCCACCGCCCAGCGCGGCTCGCGCGACACGAAACCCAGCTGCGCCTGCAAGGCCAGGCTGTTGACCTTGTACACCACGCCGTCGATGTCGAATGGCAGGCTGTCGCGTTGCTGCTCGATGCGCCTATGAAACCCCACCAACCCTTGAGCACCATCCACCTCCTCACGTTCACTACTTACCGGAATCCCCCACACGGATAACTGCTCCAGTACTTCGTTATGTGTCGTGAATACCCAGTCCTGTACTTCGCCAAGCCCGTAAGCAAAAAATCTTAACGGGCGTCGTGCCGCCAAGGTCGGATCGAGCTGACGTATGCTGCCTGCCGCGCCATTGCGCGGGTTCACCAGCGTGGGCAATCCATGCTGACGCTGTTTCTCGTTATAACGTTCGAAATCATCACGGCGCATGTACACCTCGCCACGCACTTCCACAACACTTGGCCTATCCCCTTCTAATAAAAACGGAAGCCCGCGGACGGCATGTTTTACGTTCTGCGTAACATCCTCCCCAGTCTCGCCGTCGCCACGCGTGGCGGCCTGCACCAGAATCCCCTCTTCGTAGCGCAGGTTGATCGCGAGGCCGTCGAATTTCAGTTCGCAGACGTACACGACTTGGGGGTCGTTTTCACCCAAGCCAAGCTCTTTGCGCACGCGCGAATCGAACGCAAGCGCCCCTTGGTCGCTGATGTCGGTCTCGGTACGGATGGAAAGCATCGGCACCGCGTGGCGCACCGGTTGAAATCCGTCCAGCACCTTGCCGCCGACTCGCTGTGTCGGAGAATCAGGAGTGGCGAGCTTGGGATGTTGTGCCTCGATGGATTGCAGTTCGCGAAACAACTTGTCGTATTCCGCGTCAGGAATGAGCGGAGCGTCCAGCACGTAATAACAATAATCGTGAAGCCTGATTTCCTCGCGCAATTTTTCCGCGCGGCGGATCACATCTTGAGTCGCCATCAGGAGAACAACCTGCGCGCCTGCGCACTGCCGGGAACGATGTCGCCGGAGAGCATGCGGCTTTCAATCGCGGCAATCTGTTCGCGTATATGCGCAAGCGCCGTATCCTGCAAGGTAACGCGGTGGTCGTCCACGACGGCAGCGCGCAGATCCTTGGCCAGCAGCCGCGCCAGCGCCACCATCTCGTCGAAGCGCCGCACTGGCTGCTCCACGCGCGGCACATCCAGCAACAGGGTCAAACCAACTACGCGCATCTGATTGAGCGTGTGATGCTGAAACGGCACATTATCGTAGTTGCTCAAGATGAACAGAGTCAGGCCGCGCGCGTCGAGCAGATGGAATGCACCGTCGGCTTGCAGGCTCAGGCCATGCAGCTCGGCGATGCGCGCGATGTCACCGCCTGCCAGCTCCCGCTCTCCCGCAGGCAACAGATTGAGGCCTATCATCTGGTCGACCTCGGCGCAGAATTCGTCCAGCGCCTGCGCACGCAGCACAGCCTCTCTGACATCGGGGCAGTACATTTCGGCATGCAAGCGCTCGCCAATATCGCGAGCCATATCGCTGAAGTCGTTGAGCCTTGCCTCGCTCACCGCTCCCGAACGATTCGCCAGCTGCACCCCCAGACGGAAAGCGCGGTAGCTCAGCGGACTCTCTGCAATCACTTTTTCCCACGCACCCGTTGCCGCATTCTGGCCGCAGGCATTGACGCTCTTGCCGAAATCGAAACGGCGTTGCCACAAGGGTACCAGCGTATCGGCACTGCTGGCATTTTTGGGAAATATTTCCGCAATGTAATCGGTCTGCTCATCGAGCAGTGAGCAGGCTTCATCCGCCGCATGCACTCTCGCTGCATCACTCGCTACCAAGGGCTCAGTGGCTGCAGCGCCCAGCAGGTCAGATGCCGCAACTTTATCGGCATTGTGGTACAGCGCGTCTTCCCGCTGCGGCTTGAATGCAGAACCAAAGTGGCGCCGGTACTGGCGCTGCTGCCAGAAGCTATAGGCATACACCGCCATCACCACGACGATGCCGATGGCCATCAGGCTGATCTGTAATTCGCTCATAGGACTAACCGTTGTGCAAATGGAATAGGAAGTTCATCGCTCATGTCGAAAATTATCGCAATCATCCGCTGAAATAGCAAAAAACAACCTAGGCCAGTTGCAGCTCGCCGCTGCTGCTGCCGATGCTGGCAACTTCGTGCAATGCCTTGATAAACCCCGCCTGTTCATGCAATTGCACCAGCGTTTCGGGATGGGGACGGCCGCGCATTTGCGCGATGCGCGCGCGGCTCACCGCCGGCATCTCCCACGCAAGTCCGGCCAGCAGTTCATCGGCCGAGTCAGGACGATTGCACACCAGCACCATATCGCATCCCGCCTCCAGCGCCGCTTCCGCACGCTGCACGATACCACCCGCCACCGTCGCCCCTTCCATGCTGAGATCATCGCTGAAGATGCAGCCATCGAAACCCAGCTCCCCGCGCAGAATATCCTTCAGCCATACCTTGGAGAATCCGGCCGGGTTCGCGTCCACCCTGGGATAAATCACGTGCGCCGGCATTACCGCACTCAGGCCAAAACTGACCATCTGCCGGAATGGAATCAGGTCGCACAGTTCGATGTCGGTGTAGCTGCGCTCGTCCACCGGGATTTCCAGATGGGAATCGGCACGCACAAAACCGTGGCCGGGAAAATGCTTGCCCACCGTATGCATGCCGCCCTGGCGCAGGCCTTGCAGCAGGCTGTGCGCCAGCTCGGCAATGGCCTGCGGCTCGGAGTGAAAAGCACGGTCGCCGATCACACCACTGCTGCCGTAATCCACGTCCAGCACCGGAGTAAAGCTGAAATCCACGCCGCAGGCGCGCAGCTCGGCGGCCAGCACGTAACCCGCCTGCTGCGCCAGATGCTTGGCACGCTTGGGGTGCGTGTCCCATATCTTGCCCAGCTCACGCATCGGCGGAATGCGCGTAAAACCTTCGCGAAAGCGCTGCACGCGCCCGCCCTCGTGATCCACCGCGATTAGCAGGGGCGGGCTGCGCAGCGCATGGATGCTGGCTGTCAGCTCGGTGAGCTGGCGCGTCGATGCGTAATTGCGCCTAAACAGGATCACCCCGCCAACCAGAGGATGGCGCAACCGCGCCTCGTCCTCGAGCGTGAGTTGCGTCCCCAGCACATCCAGCATCACCGGCCCCAAACCCATAATTACCCCCCGACTGGTTAACCCTTAAAAAGGGAATGAACAACAATAGGCTGAATTATACGGGGTTTAGCGCTGAAACCGCACTGGTCAACCGTGCCTTGGCAAAGAAAATATCCGGCCCCTTGGGTATATTGACCAAGGGCTTGAATGCTGGAACACTACGAGCCTGTTTTATTCATTGCCTGATGCAATGCTTTGCGTCAATTTAGGATGGTTACTTTCCGTTGAATATCATGACAGCAGCTTTGACCACTGGCTCTGGAATTTTCGATATCAATTCCGACGAGGCATTTTTTCGTTCGCTTCAACGCTCAACTGCAAAGTTACGGGCTAATAAAGTAAAGGAAACTGCTGAACTTCTGTACCTGCTAATGGGTGTAAACCATCTCCGCGACTGGATCGCTCCTGGCTTCAACTGGAAAGAGGGAGAACCGCAGACACCTGAACAACGGTTCGGTGTTGCCATTTTCGACCTCTTAGAGTTCAAAGTCGTAAATGCCGTGTGTAACCGCAGTAAGCACATGGGGTGCCTTCGATATCAACTTAAAATCAAATATGGAACATTGTTTGATGAGTATCCCGAAATTGGCTCGGTTACCGACTTTGATAACGGCCCGCCAGTTGGCTACTCCGTGGATGGAAGAAACCTACTTGACATCATCGATGTAGCCTTGGGTTACTACGAATCCCATTGGTATGACCGGTCACGCTAATTAACACGTGGTTACATAGAGTCATGTCTTGTATTTTTCCACCGCTCGCTGATATTGTCGGGCTACCCCCGACAAAAAACAACCTACAAACTTTCCAGCACCACAAATGCCACCGCATGTTCGCGTTCATCGCTGAGGCTTAAATGATGTCGCACCACGCCCAGCCCGGCGAAGTGCGCTGCCAGTTCGGCATTGAAAACAAAAAACGGTTTGCCCAGCGCATCGTGCGTCACGCTGACGCTATGCAGGGTAAGCGGATGGCGCAGGCCGCTGCCTGCGGCTTTGGCCAGCGCCTCCTTGGCGGCGAAACGTTTCATCAGCAGGCGGGCTGGTTGAGGGTGATTGTGAAACTCGGGCAGCTCGGCTGCACTCAGCACCCGCGCGGCGAAAGCAGCACCGTATTTTTCGTGCAGCTTTTCGATGCGCTCGTAAGCAACAATGTCTGTTCCAACACCGAAGATCATACGGCGAGCAGCGCCTTCATCTTCTTCACCGCCTGCTCCAGGCCAATAAACACGGCCTCCGCGATGATGGCGTGACCGATATTGAGTTCGGCGAGATGCGGAATAGCCACGATGGGCTGCACGTTGTGATAGTTCAGGCCGTGCCCGGCATTGACCTGAAGGCCCAGCGCATGGCCGTGAGCAACGGCGCGCCTGATGCGTTCCAGCTCATGCTCCTGCTCGGGCACGCTGTTGGCATCGGCATATTTTCCGGTGTGGATTTCCACCACCGGGGCACCCGCTGCCTTGGCTGCGTCCAATTGCTTCTCATCGGGGTCGATAAACAGCGAAACGCGTATGCCGGCTTCCATGCACCGTGCAGTGGCGCGCTTCACGCTGTCGAAATGACGCAGCACATCGAGCCCACCTTCGGTGGTCAGCTCCTCGCGCCGCTCCGGCACCAGACAAATATCATGCGGCTTGATGCGCAGCGCGTTCGCTATCATTTCGTCGGTGACTGCGCATTCGAGATTCATACGCGTCTGCAGCATGTCGCGCAGAATCTCCACATCACTATCCTGGATGTGGCGGCGGTCTTCGCGCAGGTGCAGGGTAATGGCGTCAGCGCCCGCCTCCTCGCAAATCAGCGCCGCGCGAATCACGTTGGGGTAGCGCGTGCCGCGCACCTGGCGTAGCGTGGCTACATGGTCGATGTTCAGGCCCAGTTTAATCATTTTCTTCACTCCGGCTTATTCCAGGTTCATTACAACTTGGTCAAATCCTTGACCGTTATAGTTTTGTCAGATCTTTGATTAGTTCGCGCGTATACAGCAGTTTCCCACCCAGGTGATGGTTCAGCAACATGCGCATCAGCTGCTTGCCCTGGCGTGCGCTCTGCGCATCGCGGTAATCATCGGCGGACATATCCAGCAGGGTCTTGCCGGACACCGGAAGTCCTTGTTGATCCTGAGTGTCGAGCAGTGCACCGCGCTCGACGATATAGCGGTATGACAGCGCCGGATCTATGGGTGCGCCGCTGTCCGCCTCGTGTTCCAGCATCAGCGCATAGCCCAGCTCTTGCAGCAGATGCTTCTCGAAGCAACGCAGGGTGGCGGCGTGGTCGACACTCTGCGCCAAGCGTAGCAATGTCTGCTGGTAGTATTCAAACAGCTGTTCGTGCGGATCATCGCGCGCCATCAGGTTGAGCAGCAGTTCGTTCAGATACAATCCGCACAGCAGCGCGGTGCCCTGCAACTGCGGCTGCCCACCCTGCCACTCTGCGCTGTGCAGGGTGCGCAATTCGTTCTTGCCGAACCAGCTCAGACTGAGCGGCTGGAAACTCATCAACAGCCCGCGCAATGCCGCTCTCGGCCGGCGCGCGCCGCGTGCCACCAAGGGCAGCAGCCCGTGCTGGCGGCTGAACACCTCTACGATCAGGCTGGTCTCGCGAAACGGGTAACTGTGCAACACGAACGCGGGTTCGTCTTGCAAGCGGAGTTTATGCGCCTGCGACATTTTATTTTCTATTCGTAACCCAGGCTCTTCAGCATCTGCGCGCTGTCCGCCCAGCCGCTGCGCACCTTGATCCACACTTCCAGGAACACCTTGCCGTCAAACAGCTTCTCCATGTCGAGGCGCGCCTGGGTCGCGATTTCCTTGAGCTTCTCGCCGTTTTTGCCGATCAGCATGGCCTTGTGCGCATCCTTGTCCACCAGGATGGCCGCATGAATACGGCGCATCTTGCCTTCCATCTTGAACTGTTCGATCACCACGCTGACCGAATAGGGCAGCTCTTCTCCGGTGAAGCGGAACACTTTCTCGCGCACGATTTCGGCGGCAAGGAAGCGCTCGTTGCGGTCGGTGATCTCATCTTCCGGGTAAATTTTTTCGCCCTCGGGCAGGAAGGGGCGGATTGCATCCAGCAGGGTGTCGAGCTGTTTGTCCTGCTTGGCACTCACCGGCACGATGGCGGCAAATTCGCGCTCGGCGGCGATATCGCGGATGAAGGGCAGCAACTCGCCCTTGTCTTCCATGTTGTCCACCTTGTTGATCACCAGCAACACGGGAATAGCTTTGGGCAGCAGGTTCATCACCTGGCGGTCGCGCTCGTCGAAGTGGCGCGCCTCGATCACGAACAGCACCACGTTCACGTCGCGCAGGCTGCTGGTGACCACTTTATTCAGCCCCTTGTTCAGGGTGTTCAGGTATTGCGTCTGGAATCCCGGGGTATCCACAAACACAAATTGTGTCTGTTCTTCGGTCAGGATGCCGGTGATGCGATGGCGCGTAGTCTGCGCCTTGCGCGAGGTGATGCTGATCTTCTGCCCGATCAGGTGATTGAGCAGCGTGGATTTGCCCACATTCGGGCGCCCTACGATGGCAATAAAGCCGCTGTGAAATGAAGTGTTCTCGGTCATGGGGTGTGGGTGTTAAGTTTCTGATAAGCGGCTTCTGCCGCCGCCTGCTCCGCGATACGCCGGCTGCTGCCTTCTCCGCGCGTCGATAGCTGTATTTGCGCTATCTCGCATTCAACCTGAAACAGTTGCTCGTGCGCCTCGCCCTGGGTGGCAACCACGCTGTACCTGGGCAACGCCAGTTTGCGACTCTGCAAATATTCCTGCAACAGGGTCTTGGCGTCCTTGCCCAGTGTCTGTGTATCTGCCTGCTGGATAAAAGGAATATACAGTCCCAGCACCACTTTTTCGGCAGCGACAAAGCCTGCATCAATAAATACCGCACCTATCAATGCTTCCAGCGCATCCGCCAGCATGGAGGGGCGGCGGAAACCGGCACTTTTGCGCTCCCCCTCGCCCAACAGCAGCAACTCACCCAACTGCAATTGCTGCGCCAGAACACATAGCGCCTGCTGGTTCACCAGGTTGGAACGCAGGCGCGACAGGTCACCCTCGGGCAGGTCCGGATAAGTGTCGAACAAATGTTTTGCGATCGCGCAATTCAGCACGCTGTCGCCCAGAAACTCCAGACGCTCGTTGTGTGCCGCACTGTGACTGCGATGGGTCAGCGCTCGCTGCAGCAACTGCGGCTGCGTGAAAACATGACCTATCTGTCGGCACAGTGCATCGCGACTCATATGGGCACTATTTTGCCGTGGTGGGATTGAATTCAAGAAACAGGCTGACATTTCCCGCCAGAGGCACTTTGACGTTATAGCTTGCACTCAGGGTCAAGCCAGCGTTGTCCTTGCTGATTTCAATATCCTCCTGGCTAATGACGGTCACAGAATCCATGGTGATGGCGCGATTAAAGAAAGACATGCGTATGTCTTTAACTGACGCAGATTGCATGGCCGGGTCACGCACAATGGCATCAAACGCTTTCTGAATTTTGCCGTTCTGCATGTACGCCGGAATCAGTTTCATGCTGAAAACAGCCACCGATCCCAGAATGACCAATACCACAATGAATCCCGAAAAAGTAACTCCCTGTTGCTGCTTCACTATTGCTTTCATCGCGCCCCCTTAGTTAGTTAATGGACAAACCTATGCGTGGCAAATCACCAAAATTCATCCAGATAAAAAAAGCTTTCCCCACAATCAGATTATCCGGGACAAAACCCCAATAGCGACTGTCGCGGCTATTGTCGCGATTATCGCCCATCATAAAGTAATGCTCGGCCGGAACGGTACAACGCACTTCCTTTTCGCTATAGCTGCACTGCTCATGCAGCGGAAACTCGTCCACCGATCCCAGATGTACCGGCGGCATGTCAGGATTAACCAGGATAGGGTGGGCATGGCCGTCCAGATTTTCGCTGTAGCGCTCAGTATGCGCAAAACTCAGGCCGCTTTCCACATAGTTATATTCACCCTCGCTTTTCTGCTGCTGCAGCACGCCATTCACCAGGAGCTGCTTGCCGCGATAGACAATCACATCGCCGGGCAAACCCACCACGCGTTTAATATAGTCTACTGACGGGTTCTCGGGGTAGTGAAATACCATGACATCTCCGCGCTCCGGATTGTTAAGTGCGACAATTTTCTTGCCGACAATGGGCAGTCGAATGCCATAGGTGAATTTGTTCACCAGAATAAAATCACCCACCTGCAAGGTAGGAATCATCGACCCGGAAGGAATCTTGAACGGCTCCACCAGAAATGAACGCAGCAGAAACACCGCCAGGATCACCGGGAAAAAACTCTTCGCATACTCCACCCACCAGGGTTCTTTTGCCTCTGCGGTGCGCTTGGCCTGCAGCGCAAAACGATCCAGCAGCCATACGCCACCGGTTACCAGCAGCAACACCAACATGATTAAAGCGAAATCCATCTGATTTTCCCGTTATTTACTTATCATCCACACGCAGGATGGCCAGGAAGGCCTCTTGCGGTATTTCAACATTGCCCACCTGCTTCATGCGCTTCTTGCCGGCTTTCTGTTTCTCCAGCAGCTTGCGCTTACGCGAAATATCGCCACCGTAGCATTTGGCCAGCACGTTCTTGCGCAGCGCCTTGACGTTTTCGCGCGAAATAATGTTGGCCCCGATGGCCGCCTGGATTGCCACGTCAAACATCTGCCGTGGGATCAGTTCGCGCATCTTGGCCGCCACTTCACGCCCGCGGTACTGGCTGTTGGCGCGATGCACGATGATCGCCAGCGCGTCGACCTTGTCGCCGTTGATCAGTATATCCACCTTGACCACATCCGCCGGCCGATACTCCTTGAACTCGTAATCCATGGAGGCATAGCCGCGCGAAACCGACTTCAGCTTGTCGAAGAAATCCATCACGATTTCCGCCATCGGCATTTCATATTGCAGCAACACCTGCTTGCCGTGATAGCTCATGTTGATCTGCACGCCGCGCTTCTGCGTGCACAGGGTGATCACCGAGCCCACATACTCCTGCGGCATGTACAGATTCACGTTGACGATAGGCTCGCGGATGACCTCTATCTTCGACACTTCCGGCATCTTCGACGGGTTATCCACCAGCAGCACCGTGCCATCGCGCAACACCACCTCGTAGATCACCGTGGGTGCCGTGGTGATCAGGTCCATGTCAAACTCGCGCTCCAGGCGCTCCTGCACGATCTCCATATGCAGCAGGCCCAGGAAACCGCAGCGGAAACCGAAGCCGAGCGCCTGCGAAACCTCGGGCTCGTACTGCAAAGAGGCATCGTTCAGCTTGAGCTTTTCCAGAGAGTCGCGCAACGCATCATACTGGTTCGATTCAACCGGGAACAGGCCGGCAAAGACCTGCGGCTGCACCTCCTTGAAGCCAGGCAGCGCGCTGCTTGCAGGCTTGGTGAGCGAAGTGATCGTGTCGCCGACCTTGGCATCTTTCAAATCCTTGATGCCAGCAATCACGAATCCCACCTGGCCTGCAGACAATACATCGCGCGGCTGCGACTTCGGCGTAAACACGCCGATGTGCTCGGTCAGATGCTGGGCGCCTGTGGCCATGAACAGAATCTTGTCTTTCGGCTTGAGGGTGCCGTTGAAGATGCGCACCAGCATCACCACACCGACGTAGTTGTCGAACCAGGAGTCGATGATCAGCGCCTGCAAGGGCGCCGCCGGGTCGCCCTTGGGCGCGGGCACTTTGGCGATCATCATCTCCAGCACATCCTGCACGCCCAGGCCGGTCTTGGCCGAGCAATGCACCGCATCGTGTGCGTCGATGCCGATCACATCCTCTATTTCCTGGATGGCGTTTTCAGGATTCGCCGAGGGCAGATCGATCTTGTTCAATACCGGCACCACTTCCACGCCGAGATCCAGCGCGGTATAGCAGTTGGCCACGGTCTGCGCTTCCACGCCCTGCGATGCATCCACCACCAGCAGCGCGCCTTCACAGGCGGATAGGGAGCGCGACACCTCGTAGGAGAAATCCACGTGCCCGGGTGTGTCGATCAGGTTGAGATTGTAGGTCTGGCCGTCGCGCGCCTTGTAGCTGAGGGCTGCGGTCTGCGCCTTGATGGTGATGCCGCGCTCACGTTCGATATCCATCGAGTCCAGCACCTGCGCTTCCATTTCACGATCAGCCAGTCCGCCGCACAGGTGAATGATGCGGTCAGCCAGCGTGGATTTGCCGTGGTCTATATGGGCGATAATGGAAAAATTACGGATATGTTGCATGTGTTGTACCCAAACGAATCCCGCCTCCTTCCGGCGGAAACTCGCAAAGGGCCCAGAATTCGAAAAACCCGAATTCTAGCCGATTTTGGCTGGTTACGCTGCTACTCTGTAGGTCTAAGAGACCAGCCAGGCTCACAAGAATATTGCTTTAGGTGGCGTTATTTTTCGTCCAGCTTGATGGCAACGTAAGAAGCACTGTCGCCACGACGCACCAGCAAGGCCACGTTGCGCCCCTTGGGGAAGGCTTTCAGCATGCTGTTGAACTGCTCAATGCTGCTGACAGGTACATTGCCCAGCGCCAGGATCACATCGCCGCGCTGCAGCTCGGCACGCGCACTTGCGCCCCTCACTTCATCGATCAGCAAGCCGTCATCTATCTGCAACTGTTTTTTCTGTTCCGCAGTCAATTCGATGACGCCGATGCCAAGACGCGCGATCTGGTCACTGCCCGCATCACTTCTTGCTGCACGGCCAGCGCGGCCATCCACGGGCATTTCTGCAATGACCATGCTCACTTCCTTGAGCGCCCCTTTGCGCCACAATTGCACGCTCACCTTGCTGCCCGGGCGGGTCAAAGCCACCATGCGCGGCAGATCGTGAGACGCAGTCACCTCCTTGCCGTCAAACTTGAGGATCACATCGCTGACCTGTATCCCCGCCTTGTCTGCCGGGCCGCCTTTCTCCACACCGGAAATCAGCGCCCCCGCGGCATTGTGCAAACCAAAGGTATCCGCCAGTTCACGTGTCACCTCCTGGATAGTGACACCGATGCGCCCGCGCGTAACCCTGCCGGTAGCACGCAACTGGTTAACCACCTCCATCGCCACATCGATGGGGATTGCGAAAGACAGCCCCATGTAACCGCCTGAACGGCTGTAAATCTGCGAATTGATGCCAACCACTTCGCCTTTCATGTTGAACAGCGGGCCGCCTGAATTACCCGGGTTGATCGCCACGTCGGTTTGAATGAAAGGCACATAATTTTCCTGCGGCAGCGAGCGCCCCTTGGCGCTGACGATGCCAGCGGTAACACTGCTGTCAAAACCGAATGGCGAACCTATGGCCAGCACCCACTCTCCCACCTTGAGCAGTGATGCATCACCCTGGCTGACTTTAGGCAGGCCGGTCGCATCAATCTTGAGCAGCGCCACATCAGTGCGTCTGTCGGCACCGATCACACGGGCCTTGAATTCCCGTTTATCGGTCAGGCGCACGGTAATCTTGTCGGCACTGTCTACCACATGTGCATTGGTCAGAATATAGCCATCAGAGCTGATAATAAAACCGGAGCCCAGCGAATGTGACTCCTGCTCGCGCGGCATTTGCGGAGCAAAGCGGCGAAACAGTTCGGCAAAGGGATCCCCCTCAGGCACCCCTTCCAGCCCCTGCCCTATGGGAGAGCTCTGTACAATTTGCGTCGTGCTCACATTCACCACCGCAGCGCCCTGTTTTTCCACCAGCTCGGTGAAATCAGGCAGCTCTTTTGCTTCAAGTGCTTGCGTAAACAAACTCAACAGCGCAATTGCAAAATACCTGTTCAGCATTTTCTCTCCTTCTCAACTTTTATTGGTTGATCAATGTTCGCGCGCAGCACATGCAGAATCGGTGCATGAGGCGATGACCGGCTGCGCCACCGCTAAACCGCGCTGTCGCAAAGCCAGCCTGTTTGCCAGAATAAAACCCAGCAACAGCCCCACCAACCCGCCCGCCACAGCGTAGCCATCAGCGCTCGCAGCATCCTGGGCAATCAGCCCCGCCAGGGCGCCGCCGCACAGCAGCAACATCAGCGGCAAGATGTACATCAACAGCGCACTGCGCAACAACACACCCTCTGCCAGGCTAATCTGAACCTCGCTTCCAACCTGCGCATTGGCCTCGTTACGCACCCGAAAACGTCGCGGCTTGGTGCAAAACAGTTGCGATAATTTGCCGCTGCCGCAGCCATTTTCACTGTCACAGCGCCCGCAACCACCGCCTTGCCTGGATTCCACCAAAGCTTCATTACCTTCCAGCCGTATCACGATCGCGCGAGTTTCCAGCATGACTACTGTCCTCCGAAGTACACCGATTCCGCCACCTGCAACACCGTGCGCGGAGGTACTTCACCAACCACTGTCAGCAGATTGTCATCGACAATCTTGCTGTAAATCTGGATAACCCCCTGGCTATACAAACCAGGGCGTACCTCTGGTTTATTCGCCAGACTCTCAATAAACACCGAAATCCCGGCCAGCCCATCAGAAAACACCAGATGCGTCACCGGCGCCTTGCCTTCACGCAAAGTGCGGCGCATTTCCAGTATTTTCCTGAATCCGTCAGGCAGCGCTCCTACTTGCCAACCACTGACTACCGCTACTGCAGTCGTTCCAGGCGCTGCAACAATGTGCTGCTGATGCTGTTGCCGTTGTGACTTATCCAGCAATTTATCGGGTGATTTATCTGGCACTATCCACTTGCGGTCTATATTCCCGCCTATCGTCAACTGTGTAAAAGCGTACTGCTCGATAACATGGCCCGGCTCATCCAGCACCACCGCCTTGAGCAACAAACCTGAATCGCTGTGCGACCACATTTTGTGGGCGTAGCGCAAATTGTCCCTGGGTTGGAAAATGAGGGTATGCGCATGAAAGCCTGCCCCCATGTCCTCTTCACCTTGCCGGATCAGGTAATTTTCATTCAGGGCAGAAAGCTGCTCAGGCAACAACGCCGGGAACGCCCCTCCCCCCTCACGCTTCTTGACCAGCACCTTGCCGTCACCCAGGTAACACCAAACCTGATCATTGTTGCGGATAATCTCGCGCCGCTCGCCGCCCAGTCCCTCCAACCGCTCATGTTCACCGGCCGCATCTGAAACGTGCGTAATGCGCGAAATTTCAACATGGCTGCCGGACTGGTAGATGAAAGTGCCGCTATAGTCCGTAAGATGGGCGGCAAAGGCCATGGTCTTCAGCCATCCCTGATCATCCTGCCGCGCAGGATCGGCCATTACGCCGGGAGCCGACGACAACATCGCCAGCGCCAGAAAAATTCTTGGTTTCATCTGGGGAAATAACACTATCTGGCCGCCACGGTATGGATGTAAGTGGCCGCACCCGCCACATCAGTGCTGGGGGAAACTTCCTGATGCGCCATCAGGTAATCATCCATCCCTTTATTAACAGCATAACTGGGGCTAACCGAATAACTGGCTGTCTGCACTGCGCTGGATTGTTGCTGCATTGCCATCTGCGCAGCAGGTTCGGAGCCAACCTGCACTGACATCCAGACCACCAGTGCAAGCGCCATCAGCGATGCGGCGGCAGACATGGCAAAATAACGTATCTTTTTACTGACTCGACTTTGCGGGGCCAGTATCGTAGGTTCAATCTGCAGGCGCTCACGCAGGGCGGCACTGATGTCTCTGGAAATATGATCCGGCTGGCGCAAGACATCGCCGATCAGATGATAGGTTTGCCATTCGTGCTTGGCTTCGGGATGAAGTTTTATCCTGCTTAACAATGCCTCGGATTCATCTTCAAACAGCTCGCCATCCATCAACGTTGAAATGCGTTCTTTCATTCCTACCACCTCTGGTCGTTACTCGTACCCAACAACGGGCGCAAATTTGTCGCAATCGCTTCGCGCGCCCTGAATATCCTGGAGCGCACTGTACCTATCGGACAGTTCATTACTTCAGCAATTTCCTCATAACTCAAGCCTTCAATTTCACGCAGCGTCAAGGCAGTACGCAAATCATCAGGCAACTGCTGCAAGGAAGAGTTCACTACCTCAACCACCTGCTTGCTCATTAATTCGTTTTCCGGCGTGCTGACCTCGTGCAACAGGCCGGCACCCTCAAAATCTTCCGACTCTTCAGTATCAAACTGAGTGCTGGTCGGCGCACGCCGACCCAGCGCGAGCAAATAGTTTTTTGCGGTATTAATGCCTATCCGGTACAGCCAGGTGTAAAAAGCACTGTCGCCGCGAAATGCCGGCAGGGCGCGATAGGCCTTGATAAAGGCCTCCTGAGTAACGTCCTCGACCTCGGCGGAATCACGCACAAAGCGTGATATCAATCGCCCCAGCCTGCGCTGATATTTGGCGACCAGCAACTCGAAGGCATGCTTGTCACCCCGCTGCGCACGCTCCACCAATTGCTGATCGACTTCCCTGTCGCCCATTCCCTGTTATCCTAGTTTATTATTTTCAGGCTCACTTCTTAAGTGGGCACTAGTATAACCGGACAGGCTCGCAGCGTCAGCTTTGCCTGCAACGGCAGATTGACACGGTCGATTCAGTTTAGTTCACTCATCAGTACCGGTTTGAACCATTCCCAGGCTTGGGTTTGAATATATCGGCTTCGAATCATGCCCGAGTTAAATCAGAGCTTCCTTAAAATTTGCTATAGTTCAGCCCAATGAACAACCTGACAGACAACCCGCGTGATTAAATTTGACGCCCTGATCATCGGCAGCGGCCTGGCTGGCCTGTCGCTGGCCCTCAAGCTTGCCGAGCAGCAAAAAGTTGCCATCATCACCAAAAAATCCATGCTGGATGGCGCGAGCGCCTGGGCACAAGGTGGCATTGCCGCCGTATTGTCACCCGACGACTCCTGGGAAGAACACATCCAAGACACGCTCATTGCCGGTGCAGGACTGTGCGACCTCGCGACCACCCGTTTCGTTGTCGAAAATGCGAAATCGTCCATCGATTGGCTGATCGCACAGGGTGTTCCCTTTAGCCGCGATGAAGACAACAACTATCACCTGACGCGCGAAGGCGGGCACAGTCACAGACGCATCATCCATGCTGCCGACGCCACAGGCCTGGCAGTCCAGCAAACGATCTTGGTCAGGGTGCTTGCCCATCCCAACATCACCATGCTGGAACACCATATTGCCATCGACGTGATTACCGGAAAAAAACTTGGGCGCAAAGACAACCGCTGTTATGGGGCATATGCGCTCAATACCTTGAGCAGTAAAATTATGACCATCAGTGCACGCAACACCATTCTGGCAACCGGTGGAGCCGGCAAGGTGTATCTCTACACCACCAATCCGGACACGGCCACCGGCGATGGCATCGCAATGGGCTGGCGCGCAGGATGCAGAGTCGCCAATATGGAATTCATCCAGTTTCACCCCACCTGCCTCTATCATCCTCACGCCAAATCCTTCCTCATCAGCGAAGCCGTGCGTGGCGAGGGCGGCATCCTCAAACTCCCCGACGGCTCACGCTTTATGCCCTGGCATGATGAGCGTGCGGAGCTGGCACCACGGGATGTTGTTGCTCGTGCAATCGACTTCGAAATGAAGAAGCATGGGTTGGATTGTGTGTATCTGGATATTTCACATCAGCCTCTGGAATTCCTGCAGCAGCATTTCCCCACCATCTATGCGCATTGCCTGGAACTGGGCATCAATATTGCGAAGGAACCCATACCGGTGGTGCCGGCGGCTCACTACACCTGCGGCGGCCTGCTGGTCGATCTGCAGGGCCGCACCGATGTTGCGCAACTATATGCAATCGGCGAAACCGCTTACACGGGACTGCACGGGGCTAACCGGCTGGCCAGCAACTCGCTGCTGGAGTGCCTGGTATTCGCCGAGGCGGCTGCCCGCGACATACTATCCAAACCTTCGGGGGAGCTGGCGGCATTGCCGCCATGGGATGAAAGCCAGGTGACCGATGCTGACGAAGACGTGGTGATCTCGCACAACTGGGACGAGCTGCGACGCTTTATGTGGGACTATGTCGGCATAGTCCGCACCACCAAACGGCTGCAGCGCGCGCAGCACCGCATTAAGCTGCTGCATGAAGAGATCAACGAATACTATAATAATTTCCACGTCACTTCCGATTTGCTGGAGCTGCGCAATCTGGTGTTAAGCGCCGATCTCATTGTGCAAAGCGCGCTGTCGCGCCACGAGAGCCGTGGGCTGCACTTCAGCAAGGACTATCCGGACACCTTGCCGCAGGCTATTCCCAGCATCCTCACCCCCCCGAATTACACCTCAGCTACCCCAACGCAACGCGACCCGCAACTCACGGAATGATTCGGCGGCAATAGCGTCCGGAAAAATCACCACGCTGCGCGAAAAGTTCGCCCCCTGTGGCATCACATTCAGAATCACCACTGCCGGGGACACCACACTGTCACGCAACAACTGCCCGCCCAACTCATTACCGCTGCGGGTAGTAAAAACGACATGCTCCCCCTGCAAAAGTAACGCCACACACGATGTCGGTAAAGACAGCCACGCATCGCGGCGCAGATAATAGGCCAGGCTGCATAGCAGACAGGCCGCACTGCACCACTTGGCCCAGGCTGGCGCAGGCAACATCAGCAGGGCTGCGAGGGCAAATCCATGGAGCAGCAGCAGAAGTGCTGCGAAAGTTCGAGAGGAATTTAGACTGTAATGTTTCTGCACCGCTTTTCGTCCGTGAACGAATTGCCAATCAGAACATGAAGACTGAGGCCAGGCCTACCAGAACCAGCACAACGATTACGATCAACAACAGGTTCCCGCCACTTCCCTCCTCCTCGTCCTCCTGTTTTTTCGGCGCGGTTGCGGAAGGGGTTTTTGGTTTTGAAAAATCAGGCGGCACCACTTTGGGCTTGACCACAGGCAGGGGCACCGCCCGATTTATATCGTCCAGATTGGGAATGGGCATCCTGAAGGTTTTGGAAAGCTCTTCAACATCCTTGCTCGTCCCAGTCAATGCGGCCAATCTCATGGTCGCGGCGGCAGAGTCGAAAGCCGAAGAAATGCCGGCCGCCACCGGCTTCGATTCATCTTCACTGCTGTCTGCCGGCCTTGCCACAGAAATCGCTTCACCCAGTTGCACACCGGGTGCTGCTTGCAGCTTGCTTACATCGAGATGCTCCGCAGAGCGCGGCATCATGTCACGGCAAGTACGCAAATCGTTGGCAAATTCCTTGGCATCCTGGTAACGGTCATCCAGATCTTTTGCCAATGCCTTGGCCACAATAAAGTTAAGCATCTCCGGCACACCCGTTCTCAGAGAACTGGGCGGCGGCGGCACTGCATTCAATGTCTGGTACATGATGGCATTGACATTCTCGCCCGTGAACGGCGCTTGCCCGGTGAGCATTTCATACAGCATCACCCCCAACGAGAATATGTCAGAGCGCTGGTCCGTCAGCTTGCCCATCACCTGCTCAGGCGACATATACTTGGGTGAGCCCAGCACCATGCCAGTCTGCGTACGCACAGCTGCAGAGGCCATGCGCGCAATACCGAAATCCGTGATCTTCACATGACCATCGCGCACCACCATGATGTTGGAAGGTTTTACATCGCGATGCACGATGCCGTGCTCATGCGCATAGGCCAGGCCCATTGCCACCTGTGCAACAATATCGATAACCTGATCCACAGGCATGCGCTTACCGTCGTTAAGAATATCGCGCAACTCGCGGCCCTGCAAAAATTCCATCGCGATATACGCGACATCGCCGCTCTTGCCCACATCGTATATGGTGACAATATTGGGATGGCTTAAACGACCTGCAGCCTTGGCTTCCTGATAAAAACGAGCTTCATACTCATCCTTTTCATCCAGCGCCAGACTCAGGGTGATAGTCTTGATCGCAACAACCCGGTCGATCAGCGGATCCACCGCCTTATAGACGGTTCCCATCGCGCCCTGACCGAGCTCACCGATAATGTTATAGCGCCCCAACTGACTAATCATGGTTCTTTATCAAAGATAAGGTTATTGGGAAAATCCGCTCTTCACGCTGTGGAACACCGGCCCCCACACCGGATGTCCAGCTTCCGCAGGCGTTAGAGCGAAATTCGGGTCAATCTCGAGTGCTTTCTTGAATGCATCCCGGCACTGCTTTTCGCGGTCGGAAACACAGTGGATAAAAGCCAGATATTTATATGCCCGCACTTGCTCGTTTTTGCTGGGCAAACCATCCTTTAGCGCATCCTGTATGAGTACGATGGCAACCGCATATTTGCCCGCTTCATAATCCTGCACTCCTGTAGCCAAATCCTGGCTGGCATGATCTGGCTGGAGCAACACCTTATTGCAAGCGCTCAACAGCAACGCGCTCAATGCAACGATCATTATCCAGCGAATACCCGACATCCTGCCCCCAAATATTTAATTAAAATTGTGTTTTATTTTTATCTTCTCGCCAGCATTGACGCTGATTTTCTGCTTGTATGGCGGGAAAGCGGTGTTGCGGATTTCTATTTCGTGATTTCCCGGTGCCACCTGCAACTCAGCCAAAGGCGGGCTGTTACCCTGTTTTCTACCATCCAGATATATCTCGCCCCAGGGTTGCACTGCAATATCAACCACTGCCGCCGCACCGGCGGTCTCTTCCAGCGTGCGTACACGGGCTATTTTTTTCTGGTGACTTTCCTTCCTGGCCTGTTTGACTGTGGCGGCAGCCTTGTCGTCAGACTCCTGGCCTGCAGAGGAACTGGCAACAGAAGAAGATGCCGGCGCTGGTGCCGAAGCCGACTGTTCCATGTCGGGGTAATAACGCACCACCACCTGCTTCGCTGGCGTCACCGGCCAAAACACCAGATATGCAGCCCAGGCAACAAACGGCAAGGCCAGCAGCCCGGCAAACATTGCGCGTTTTTTTGTGGGGGTATTTTCAAATGTCTCATAAGCCGCAGGCAACCAGCTGCTCCACCATCCCAGCAGTGTTGTTCCGTTTTTTTTCTGCTGATTCTGGCGCGCCAGCTTGTGCTGGGTCTGGGTAAATTCACCAGGGTAACCAATCGCGTAAATTTCATGCTCGCGCACATGCTTGTCAGTGCGCGAGCCCTGGTAATGAAACATCCCGGCGTAATCCTGCGAGACGCGCGACACCGCATCGTAATAGGATCGGGAAACCAGCAACTGCCCAACGTCGGCAAATCCCATCACGCGTTGCGCAACGTTTATACCATCGCCCACGATATTAGGCTGGCCGTTTATATCTTTGACCAGGCGCACCGGCCCCAGATTGACCCCCATACGCACCAGCAGTGGAGGATCCAGGTGCACCCCTTGCAGCAGGCTTGCACGCATACTGAGCGCGGCCTGAAGTGCATCTTCAATATCGCCGAGAAAGCTGATGGCAGCGCCATCGCCAGTGTCCAGAATAATGCGGTCAGTGAGCGGGATATCGCGAATAGCGATCGACAAAAAGGCGTTGAAGCGCTCTTTCAGGGCGATTTGCCCGGAAACAGACTTCTTTGAATATTCCACAATATCCAGAAACAACACACTGCATATTATGGTCTTGTTACCGCGCTCTTCCATTCAACCTAATCCGATGTAATTATTTATACTATTGTCACGTTATTGAACAATATACCCCAACCCTGCGAATTTTAACGACACTTAGCCTTTCACGCCAGCTTTAGTTTTATTGCGTTGCCTGCCGCGCGGCGCCTCACCCCTGCCCTGGCGCGGCAGCCCCTTGGGTGCTTGCGCCTGCGCCCCCCCGCGTGAGCGGGTTTGGGCACGTTCCGTCGATTTCCCTGCTTTACTGCGTGCAGTTTTTTGCACAGGTTCGTCTTCGACAGCCGCTTCAGTAACCACTTCCGGCGTTAGCCCCACCCAATCCAGAATCATGCCCACCTCCCCCTCACCCAGTTCGGCCATCTTGCCGCGCTTGATGCTGGGGGGCAGGTTCACAATACCGAAGCGCACGCGCATCAAACGGCTCACGGTCAGGCCCAGCGCCTCAAAAGTGCGCCTGACCACGCGGTTACGGCCTTCTTTCAGTACCAGCCGGTACCAGTGATTAAATCCCTCACCGCCTTCATCGGTCAGCTTATCGAACTTGACCAGTCCGTCTTCCAGCTCGATTCCCTGCTTGGTCATCTGGCGCATCTGCTCGGGCGTCATCTCGCCCTGCAAGCGCACGGCATACTCGCGCTCCACTTCAAAGCGCGGGTGCATCAATCGATTCGCCAGTTCGCCCGACGTGGTAAAGATCAGCAAACCGCTGGTATTAAAATCGAGACGGCCTATCGCAATCCATTTCTGGTTGCGCAGCTTGGGCAGCTTTTCGAAGACGTTAGTGCGCTTCTCAGGATCGTCGCGGCTGACAATCTCGCCCTCCTGCTTGTGATACAGCAATACACGCGGCATGCCCTGCTCAGCCTCGGCTTTGACGGTAATGGTGCGCTTGTCCGCGCGCAACACATCACCCTCGACCACGCGCATCCCCAGCGTAGCCGGTTCACCATTCACGGTCACACGCCCGGCTGATATCCACTCTTCCATCTCACGACGCGAACCGACACCGGCTTGCGCCAGTACTTTTTGCAGCCTTTCGCCTTGTTCGCTCATCCTTGTACCTCGCGTCTTTCCAGCACAGCCTGTGCCAAGGTACCGCTATCAACATGTTCCAATTCGCCGCCCACCGGCAGCCCGCGCGCAATGCGCGACACCTGTATGCCCTGTGCACGCAGCAGGGTGGCGATGTAATGTGCGGTGGCCTCGCCCTCTACCGTGAAATTGGTCGCCAGAATCACCTCGCAGTGCTGCTCCTGGGCACGCTTCACCAGACGCTCAAGATGCAACTCGCGCGCGCCTATGCCATCGAGCGGCGACAAGCGCCCCATCAACACGAAATACATGCCGCGATAACACTGTGCCTGCTCCATCATCAGCAGGTCGGCGGGCATTTCCACCACGCACAGCAAACTTGCGTCGCGCCGGGGCGAACGGCACAGCTCACAGATTTCTTCTTCGGAAAAGTTATTGCACTTGGCGCAATGATGGATGCTCTCCACCGCGTGACTGAGTGATTGAGACAGGCGCAAGGCAGCGGGTTTATCGCGCTGCAGCAGGTGATAAGCCATGCGTTGTGCAGACTTGGGCCCCACCCCAGGCAGGGCGCGTAGCGAGGCAATCAAGTCTTCCAAGCTTGAAGGTGTGTTCATTTCAACAAACCGAATCAGCCACAGAGATCACAGAGAGTGTCGAGGCTGATTTGCTCTGTGTGCTCTGTGATCTCTGTGGCAAAGAGTTTCTCAGGTTCAAGGTCAGAACGGCAAACTCATGCCGGGCGGCAGGCCTGCACTGAAGCCGCTCATCTTGGCCTTGGTGGTTGCTGCAGCCTGCTTCACCGCATCATTCAATGCCGCCACAATCAGGTCTTCCAGCATTTCCTTGTCGTCGGACAACAGGCTGTCATCCAGCTTCACGCGACGCACTTCATGCGCACAGGTCATGGTGACCTTGACCATGCCGGAGCCGGCCTGACCTTCCACCTCGATCGTCGCCAGCTCGTCTTGCGCCTTCTTCATGTTTGCCTGCATCTGCTGGGCCTGTTTCATCAGACCGCCTAATCCACCCTTCATCATCTGTCACTTCCTCCGCATTACTGTTGTATAAATCTTATTGAATTCTCGACCAGCTGCGCACCCAGCTGCTCCTGCGCCTCGCGCACAAAGGGGTCATCCTCGATTGCGCTGACGGCCTCCTGCTGGCGCGACTGTTTTTCCTGCTGCTCCACCACGGCGGGGGTCGCGGCGCCGACCGGCATGCCCACAGACAAAGCCAGCCGTAGCGGCTGCGCAAAATATTCGCTCAATGCCGCCTGCAGCTTGTCCTGCGCGATCTTGTTGCTGAGGAACTGCTTGTGCTGCGGCGCCAGGCTTAAACTTACCTTGCCCTCGGCAAAACTTTCCAGCACACAATTTTTCGCCAGCTCGCGTGCCATGCCCTGCACATTCAACTGTGCCAGCAGCGCATTCCAATCCAGCTGCCCGCCGGCAGATGGCGCCGAAACTGCGGCTGACCGCGCAGCAGGAGCTGCGGTCGCTACTGCCGGAGCCACTGGCGCACGCATCTGTTCTGCTGTAGCCGCTTTGGCCACCGGTATCGCCGGCGGCACCTGCACCGTCCCCGCCGGCATGGCTGCTCCTGACGGTATAAAGGCCAGCATGCGCAACAGCGTCATGGTGAAACCGGCATATTCATCCGGTGCCAGATCGATCTCGTTGC
>JANYJE010000061.1 GCA_025408405.1 Nitrosomonadales bacterium
GTTTATCATCGCGAAGGCTGGCAAGCCGATGGTGAAGGTCGTCCCTCTGGGCAAGGCAGAAGCGGGAACCAGTAATCGCTTGGGTTTCATGGCTGGCGAATTTTCCGTGCCGGATGATTTTGACCAGATGGGCAGCGGCGAGATCGAGAGTTTGTTTGCGGGGCGCAAGGCTTGAATCTGTTGCTCGATACCCATTTGCTGCTGTGGGCGGCGAGCGAGCCGCAACGCTTGTCGGCCAAGGCGCGCAACCTGCTGCTCGATCCCGCGAACCATCTCATGTTCAGTTCCGCCAGCCTGTGGGAGATCACGATCAAGAACGGGCTGGAGCGTTCGGATTTCAACGTTGATCCGCGCCGCCTGTGGCGCATGTTGCTGGTGAATGGTTATCGCGAACTGCCCGTCACCAGCGAACACAGCGTCGCGGTAAACGACCTGCCGCCGTTACACAAAGACCCGTTTGACCGTATTCTTGTCGCGCAGGCGAAGGTGGAAGGTTTGACGCTTCTGACGGCGGACAAGTTGGTGGCGAAATATGGGGACGGAGTGCGAAAGGTATGATTTCAACATCAATGGCAACGAAACGCTGCACCTGTGGTGCCGAAGCAGATGTCCGCCGCAGTACCCGCCGCACGGCGGATGGGCGTGAGGAGGTCGTTTATCGCGTGAGTTGTCCCGTGTGCGGCCAGCTCGGCTCGGCAGTCCTGGCGGAGGGCAAGGACGAGGATGCTGCTATCGCCGAGGCTATTCAGGCTTGGAACGAAATGTTGGAAGCTAAAGGGGGCAGGTAATAGTTTTTCGTTAGAAG
Source organism: Nitrosomonadales bacterium (assembly GCA_025408405.1). GTDB lineage: Bacteria > Pseudomonadota > Gammaproteobacteria > Burkholderiales > Gallionellaceae > 39-52-133. Next base: position 806 of record JANYJE010000061.1, read on the forward strand.
GAAATCATGAACTCCTCGGCACACAACAAACGCATCGTCATCATCGCCGGGCCGAATGGCGCAGGCAAGACGACCTTCGCGCGCGAGTTCTTGCCGACGGATGCGGAGTTGCCCAACTTTGTGAATGCCGACCTGATCGCGGCGGGTCTTTCCCCTTTTGCGCCAGAGCTCGCGGCCTTCAAGGCCGGGCGCTTGATGCTGGAGACGATTGAAGACTATGCAAAGCGTGGCGAGAGTTTTTCTTTTGAGACGACGCTTTCCGGTTTGACCTATGCGCAGATGATCCCGGCGTGGCGCGCATCGGGTTATGCGGTGAAGCTGATCTTTCTGTCCTTGCCGGAGGCCGAGATGGCGATTGAGCGTGTGGCGACTCGGGTGAGACAAGGCGGCCACAATATCCCGGTTGATGTCATCCGCCGCCGTTTTGCGCATGGCATCGCCAATTTTGAGCGTTACAAATTGCTGGTGGATAGCTGGCAGCTATACGATAATTCCGATACGCCCGCTATTTTGGTAGATGAGGGACAGAAAAAATGAAATCTGTAGCTGTTTCAAAACTGAAAGACCCCGACCTGCAAAAGGCCCCGCAAGCCTTGATGCGCGCCGCTGAAAAGGCGCGCCAATTGGCTGCGCAGACCGGCACACCATTCGTTACGCGCACGCCCACACCTGAACCCAAGTCAGCTAAGCCCGCGTGACGTAGAGGCGCATCGTGGGTGCAAGATAAGATGCTTACTTCTGAAAGGAGGCAGGTCATGGCTACAGGCGCCGTCCGTTTGCATCGTGTGCTTCGCACCAAGCCGGAGCGTATCTACAAGGCGTTCCTGAATGCGGAGGCGATGGCCAAGTGGCTGCCGCCCTATGGCTTCACCTGCACTGTCCACCACCTGGATGCTCGGGTGGGCGGCACGTTCAGGATGTCGTTCACCAATTTCACCACCGGCAACGGTCATTCCTTCGGTGGTGAGTATCTTGAGCTCGTTCCCTCGAGCAATATTTGCTACACGGATAAATTCGACGATCCCAATCTCCCCGGACAAATGAAGACAACGGTGACGTTGTCGCCGGTGTCGTGCGGGACCGAGGTTGCCATCGTGCAGGAGGGTGTGCCCGAGATGATCCCGCTAGAGATGTGCTATCTCGGCTGGCAGGAGTCGCTGGCGCAACTGGCGAACCTGGTCGAGCCGGAGATCCCGGATTGAAATAGATTGGGTGGAGTAGTGCGCTAGGTTGGGCTGAATGAGATGAAGCCCAATATGTCAGCGCGCGAAGCGTTGGGCTACGCTGCGCTCTGACGATTTCTCACGCGATTTATCGCGTAGAGAATCGCGTAACTTTGTTGCAACCCAACCTGCGGGCTGTAGCCATCAGCCGTAGTCCATCGCGTAAAGGAGGAGTGCCATGACTGAAAATACCGAGTCGCCTGCAAGCAAGCGAGCCATCTGGCTACGGGGTTTTTATATGCTGCTGATGGCCCTGATATTCCATGTGGCGGTGACGGTGCTGATGGTCGTTGCCGTCATCCAGTTTGTCCTGGCCTTGCTGGGCACTGCGCCCAATGCCAGGCTGGTTGTCTTTGGCCGCAACCTGGGCCGCCACTTGCAGCAGATTGCGTCGTTCCTGACCTTCGCTTCGGAAGAGATACCTTTCCCATTCAGCGATTGGCCCGAAGGAAGTTAGGGGCAAGCCTTGCATTTTGCATGTCAAACGCAAGGGCTGACCATCGGGTTCAATTGTGATGCCGCCCCCATTGCCGGGACACCAGTAATCAGTTTCTTTATGTGCTAGTATCGAAACAGCCTGTTGCTGAAATAATAAAAAAACTGTGGCGGAGGATGGGCTCAATGTATTGAAGGGCAGTCTTGTACGATGTTTCAGAAGCAATGTGAAGCAGCTTATTTTTAATTCTTGTAATTCATTCACACTCATTTGATCGAGAGGACGACTATGGGAAACAAAGTGGCTTTTTCCGTACCGATGCCGAGTAATAAGGCAGTGCTTGGCGAAGGCCCATCCTTCCACGAGGCGATATACAGCATGCTCAGAACCGCCAAGGTCTTCGAAGGCTTTGAGCAGCCTGAACTCACGCTTATTGCCAAACACATGCGAGCCTATCAAGTCCCGGCGGGCGGGACGATTTATCACGAAGGCGAAAAGGGCGGCTATTTCAGCGTGCTGATCGAAGGCCGCATCTCTGTCTACAAGGAGGATAGCGATGATCAGGTCAAATTCCTCAACGTGATTCCTCCGGGGAACATTTTCGGGGAGATCTCCGTTATCGATAACCTCCCCACCTCGGCGAGTCTTGTTGCCGAGTCCGATGTGATCATCGTGGATATGAGCCGTGAAAGCTTTCGCCGCTGCGTGAACGAGAATCCGGTCATTGGCGTGCACCTGCTAGACCTCGTGGCGCGCATAATGTGTGCGCGGCTGCGCTCCGTCAGCGGCCGACTGGTGGATTACATCGACATCTGGGGGTGATGGGCTGGCATCGCAAATTAAAGGGGTGCGTCGCAATCGTATTTCGGCGATTCACCCCATACCGCAGGTGGTGCCTGACTATCAAGTCAACGACATTTGAGTCTGCTGCGTTATTGCAACCATCATGCTAATCACGGCATGGCAAGGAGACGCAAATGGGCAGCTTGAACAAGGAATCTTTTGAAGGATTTCTGGAATCGCTTAAACAGGCCGGGGTTGATATCAATAATGAAAGTGCGGTGCGCGAGCGCCTGGGCGAAGTGCGCAGCTGGCGTGACGCCTTTGGCACGATCGCACGCTGCAGCGACCGGCTCGGCATCGCATTCAAAAGCAGGAATGAAAAAATAAATCAGACAGGAATCCACCGCGTCTTCTCGGCATACCAGTTGCCGGAACAAACTGAGGCGTTATTCGCGGCCAACCTTAGGGCTCATCTCTAAGTCGGAAACTCTCACAATCAATGCAGTCCGCCTCTGAGGTCTCCCCACAGTACGCCCTGACTTGTTGAATTGTGCAACGGGTTTTTGGGGGGAGCTTCAGCCTGGAAAATCATCTAGCCGACCCCATCGATTGATGTTGTGCTATTTCTCTATTTCGATATGCGAAGATCCCGCCGCATTAGTCGGGCGAACCTCGGTCGGGGAAACGACGATCGACTCTCCCTGGCGCAGGCCGTAGCTTTGGGTCAGCAGCTTCGAGATCAAGTGGGCATGCTCCTTGTCGGGAACGAGCGCCATGGTCATGTTGTCCGTTCGGAATGCAGGCTGATGCGGTAGAAGTGGGCGGGGAGCCTCTCGTAATTTCGATGCATGGCTTGCTCCTGTTTGTGCGCTGGCTGGCGGCGCTCGTCGTGGCTGCTGCGATGGATCGGCGGATGCGACAGGCGTCTGCTATGGCGCTGATACCGGCAATCGTCCTACCCTTGTCTTGCCGCACTGTAAATATGCCAGAATATCTACATTCGACTTTCAATATCAACCCATCGCCTGAATGAAAAAATCCGCCCCATGCAAAGCCGAGATCGCCCTGATGGAACCGTTTGTCGGTCTCACATTGGAGCGCATCCATGTGCCGCAAAGCCGTGAGGAGTTTGCGTCCGCCACGGCCGAGATCAAGGCGGCGGGCATGGTCGGGTTCGATACTGAATCCAGGCCGACGTTCGCGGTGGGTGAGGTGAGTGAAGGGCCGCATCTGGTGCAGTTCGCCTTGCCCGACCGTGCTTACTTGTTTCAACTGTATCACACGGCGGGGCATCCATTCCTGATCGAGTTGCTGCGATCGGAACAGCTCATCAAGGTGGGCTTCGGCCTTAGATCGGATGGCGGGCATATCCGGGCGAAGCTGGGGGTCGAGCCGGGCGGTGTGGTGGATTTGAATACGCTGTTCCACATGGAGGGTTACCAGAAGGAGGTGGGCGTGCGGACGGCGGTGGCTGTGGTGTTCAGGCAGCGTTTTGCCAAGTCCAGGCATGTCACCACTTCCAATTGGTCGCAGCACCAGCTCACGCCGCAGCAATTGCTGTACGCGGCAAACGATGCCTGGGCGGCACTCAAGGTGCTGCAGGCGCTCGACCGTCCCCTGGGCAATTTGCCCGTCATGGGATTGACCCCGAAATTAACAGGGGTAGACTTGAATCGATCGAGTCACACATTGAACTTATGAGGTCGGCATCAAAATTATTTTGAATGGCAATATCAATCTGGCTGCATCTCGCCACCACCAGTCGGCTTTACTAAGGAGCAAGCATGAATCATCACTGCATCCCCCTGCGTTTTTTCTTGCGTCTGCTGGGCGCATGCGCGATCGGCTTGCTCGTGTTGTGCGGAGATTCTGCGGCGATAGCCGCACCGAACCAGGATTTGTGCGCGTTGCTCAGACCGTCCGATCTCACTGCGCTCATCGGTGCAGCGCCGATTGCCAAGGCACTTGGGAGCAATTGCAAATGGACTGCCTCGGGCAGCAACAGGCAGCTGATGCTCCTCAGGCATAACCTGCAATCCCTTAAAATGAGTACGGAGACGGTTTTTGCGAACATGCGGCAGAGTGTGCAGAAGACAGGAAAATTCACCGACGAGTCAGGCATTGGCGACAAGGCGTTTTCCGTAGTTATGGATTCGGGTCTGGTTGTAGTGGCGATCATCAAGCAGGGGCATTTGCTGCAACTGCAGTATTCGAATCAAGCGGCAGCCACAGCCACAGCCAAGGATCTCGACGCGCTGCGCAGCGTGGCGAAGAAGGCGGCCGCGGCGCTGTGATTTTTATGCGCCCTGAGGGCGCGAATTAAGGGAGCAGGCTCGGAACAGTTCCAGGATGATGCCATGGAAAACAAGAAGATTATTTCCGGGGAAATAAAGAGGATCAATTCGGGCAGGTTGCGCGCCATCGGCTACGATGCGCGCGCCCGGATGCTTCAGGTTCAGCTCGACGACGGCAGCACGCTGCAATACAGCGGTGTCGGCGCAGACACCTGGCGCCGCTTCAGCAGCTCGGGCGCAGCCTGGAGCTTCTATCGCGACAACATCGAGGAAGAATTCACCGCGCAGCGTGTTTCAGCCAGCGCTCCTGCGGGTGTGAATCCGCTCGACGAGTTATTCCGGAAATCCTGACAAGAACGACTTGGATGAGATCTTCTTTTTTCTGACTATTGGACTTCGGATACGGCAACCACATAGTTCTTGCCATAAAATTTCGCACACTTTGGACAGGTGGTGTAGAAAAAATAGGTTTTCCTGGTGTGCTTTCCTTTGTTTTTTACGAAGTCATCCATTTCCTTTTCCCATACAGGCGCATTCTTGTATGGTCCCTCGAAAACCCTGGTCAGATAATCGCCTGTCATATGAACCATGGTCTGCCCCGGGACGTCCACGCTGGCTGAGAAGTAGTGCTCCCCAGTCCAAGGCGAAGGATCGTATGACATGACAATAAATTCATGTGCAGCATTGGCGCCTGCCTTTTCTATGGCATCGAACGTCTTTGGGTAGACTGAAGCCATGTTGATGGGTATGTGAAAAATACTCCGGGTCTTGGCTTTTACAAACAACTTGTCCTTGAAATGCAGCTCTTGCTTGTCCCATCCCCTGGTATTAAATCTGGGGCAGCAGTTTGTAGGATTATCTGATGCATCGTATTTTGGTAAGGCATTTGTTTCCATGATTGCTCTCCTTGCCGTTGATCAATAAACAAGAATTCGCCTGTTTACAATACGCTGAATATTGTTAATGAAAATGGGCAAACTCCCTATTTTTATATGGGTATCAGGGACAGGCTGAGCTGACCCGCAGAGGGTGCAATCGTTATTGTTCCAGTTGCCATCTCCGATTCAGCCCTCCAGCCAAACAAGCTGCTGCAGCCGGTCAGTCTTTGACTGCTTCGATCACAAATACCAGCTTCACGTCATCGCCTATGGCCGGGAGAAGATATTTCATGCCAAAGTTGGAGCGCTTGATTTGCGCGCTCGCATCTGCATTGCACTTCTGCCTGCTCTTGGTCGGGTCCGTCGGGTCGGGGCCGCAGTTGAAAGCTGCGATGGTAAAAGTCACTGGTTGGGTGACGCCGGAGATGGTGAGGTTGCCATCCACGCTGGCAGGCATATCACCATTGAAATGCATCATGGTGGATTTATAAGAGATGGTAGGGAATTTTGCCGCGTTGAAAAAATCCGGCGATTTCAAATGTTTGTCGCGTATATTAAGCCCGGTGTTGATCGAAGCGGTTGCTATCGCGAGTTCTACCGAGCTTGTTTTTGCCGCGCGCTCCAGCGTCACTTTGCCGCTGGTCTTGTCGAATCGACCTTGTATGGTAAAGAAGCCGAGATAGTTGATGCTGAAACGCGCGTAGGTGTGGTTCGGATCCACGGTGTAACTTTCGGCAGCTTGAGCAGAAAGCGGCAATGCGACACTGAGGGCTAGAATGGCGAATATGGATTTGTGCATGGTCATTGGTGAAGTCACCCTCCCGCAGGAATCTTGTTGATGTCGTTTCCGCTCAGTTCGCTGCGGGTCGTGCGACCAGTCTTACACGGATGTCGAGGGCATCGCGCACTTGCACTGCACCACCAAGAATGGAGAATGGCTTCATGCCGAGATCCGACTGGAGCACGCGGAAAGCGGCGATCACCGTCAATGAGCCGGATTGCTCGAACACAGCGGCTGGAAATTTCAGCGAACTCGTGTTGCCACGCACGGTGATGCGCGCGGTGACATCGGGATTCCAGCGCGGCCCGGTGAGGGAGGCCGCTTCGATGCGGATCAGCGGATGGTTCGCGGCATCCAGAACATCCGCGCCGAGCATGTTGTCGCGAGTGCCTTTGCGCGCCTGGTCGGAGACGGCCGCCGCGAATTCGGCGCCCTCTTCGCTGCGTGGCGCGGGCGCATCCACGTCAAGGGATGCGACGGGAATCTCGATGCGGAAGCCGCAGGCCGCTGCGGAATCCGCCACGCTGAGCTCGCCGCGCACCCGGCCGATCATTACGTGGTTATGACCAAAACGCGCCATCGGACCGTCGCGATAAACGAGGAGGCGTATCTCCGAGGCCTGCGCATCGACGATGTAGCGTTTCCCTGCGTTGGATGCCGTCACGACAGGCGTGATCGCCGGAGCAGGGGCGGTCACGGCGGGCGGCAGAGTCTGGCAAGCGCCCAGCACAACAGCGAATAATGCCGCCAGGATTCCTGCAATACGAATTCGTGCGTTATTGGTGAACACGTTGCAATAGTCGCGCCCAAGAGATCGAAGAGGACGGGGGCGATGGAAAAATCGGGGAGAAGGGCATGGCGAAATTCCGCAATTCAGAAGAGTCGTATGGCATCTTAGCGCAAGTTCTGCACTGGTGCGTAGCGATGCTCATTTTTGTGCAGCTCCCTCTGGGCGTGTATGCCGCTAATCTGCCGGTGAGTCTTGCCAGGTTGCAGTGGTTGTCGTACCACAAGTCGATTGGTATCACGATATTGGTGCTGGCGCTGGCGCGCCTGGCCTGGCGATGGATCGATGCACCGCCTGCGCTGCCGGACACGATGGCGCTGTGGGAACGCCGCGCCGCGCATGCCGTGCACTGGGCGCTCTACGTCGTCCCCGTACTTGCCATGCTGGCCGGATGGCTGTACGCGTCGGCTGCCGGCCTGTCGGTCAACTGGTTCGGGATTTTACTCATACCCGATCTGGTAGCGAAGAACGCCGAACTTGCACCGCTGTTCAAGGCATTGCATCATGGACTGGTGGGGGTGCTGGTGCTGTTGCTGATTGGGCATGTTGGTGCCGCGGCGCGGCATGCTTTCCTAGTGCGGGACAATATCGTGCAGCGTATGCTGCCCGCTGCATGGTGGGGAAAAAAGTGATCTTGTTGCGGTGGATATGGTTGTTGCCGGCCGTCCTGTGCACGCCGGTTTTTGCGGCTGAGGAATGCTATACGGCCGCTGCGACGGGCGGCGCGGTGACTTTCCGCGTGATGCAGGCGGGAGCTCCGTACACCGGCACATTCCGCAGCTTTTCCGGTGAGGTCTGTTTCACGCAAGGCCGCATCACACGCATCGATGCCGCGCTCGATCCAGCGTCGGTGGATACCGGCCTGCCAGAACTCGACGCAGCCCTGAAGGAAAAAGATTTCTTCGCCCTGCGCGAATATCCGCGCGTCACATTTGTCAGCACCTCGGTGCAATCGCAGGGCGATACGCATACCGCTCACGGCACACTTGAAATCAAGGGCAATCGTCGCGAGGTGGAAATCGTCCTGCGCTCGCAGCCGGCGGATGGCAAGATATCGGTCTCTGGATCGCTCGTGCTGGATCGGCTGCAATATGGCATCGGCGCTGGCGAATGGACGAACACGAAATGGCTGGGCGCGGAAGTCAAACTGGATATCAGGGCAACCTTGTCACGCAAGCAATGATCGAATCGATCTCTATGACCTGATTCCGCTGCCAAGGCCGTTTAGATTAAGCGGAGACAGAACACGGTTTCGATACTTCATCTGCATCAGTTCAGACTTTGATGCTCAAGTCTTCCGAGTACGGTTTGCTGGGATACTGGAAGGCGATCGGGCCGTCCGGCTCGGCATGCAGGAACTGGTGGACGAACGGGTCTTGCGAATTGATCATTTCCTCCACGCTGCCTGCTGATGCTACTACGCCGTTATGGATGAAATACAGGTAATCGACGACCTTGAGCGAGGACATCAGATCGTAGGTCACCACGATCGAGGTTGTGCCGAGCGCATCGTTCAGCGTGCGTATCAGGTTCGCGATGGTGTTGAGCGAGATTGGGTCGAGTCCGGCGAAAGGCTCGTCGTAAATGATCAGCGGGGGATCGGTGACAGTCGCCCGCGCCAGCGCCACGCGGCGTTCCATGCCGCCGGAAAGTTCGCTCGGCATCAGGCGGTGGGCATTGCGCAAGCCGACGGCTTGCAACTTCATCAGTACCAGGTCACGGATGATTTCTTCCGGCAGGTCGGTGTGCTCGCGCAGCGGGAAAGCCAGGTTGTCGAAGACCGACAAGTCGGTGAACAAGCCGCTTACCTGAAACATCATGCCCATCTTCAGGCGCATCTTGAACAGCTCGTCGTTGCTGAGTTGGTGAACCACCTGCCCCATGAATTTCACACTTCCCCGCAGCGGGCGCAACTGGCCGCCGAAGTGGCGCAGCAACGTGGACTTGCCGCAGCCGCTGGGGCCCATGATGCCGACCACCTTGCCGCGCGGGATGGTCAGATTGATGCCTTTCAGCACCTGGCGCTGCCCGTAAGAAAAATGCAGGTCGTTGACCTCGATCAGATTATCCATAGTTCGATACAATGCTCAGGTTTTCTTCCGCGGTTGTTATATGCCGGGATTGTCACATGATAGCGGGCGGAAATAAATACGAATTTAACGGAATAAAATGGGCAGGCTGCATTGATTCCGTTTTTCAGTGCTAACTTAAGGAGGCAAGCATGAACATGGACCCGCTGGCGCAATTTAAATCCAGGCAGCGTGAAACCTGGGCGTTGGGTAATTTTGGCGACATGGCCGTGTTCACGACACCTGTGGCCGGGCATCTGGTGCGCTTTGCCAGGGTGGCCGGCGGCCAGGAGGTGCTGGATGTGGGGACGGGGACGGGCGTGGTGGCGATCACGGCGCGACGCTTGGGCGCCCGGGTGAGCGGGCTTGACTTGACCCCGGAACTTCTCGCGCAGGCCAGAACAGGCGCCGCGATGGCCGGCCATGACGACATTGCCTGGCACGAGGGTGATGCCGAAGCTCTGCCTTTTGCGGACGCTTCCTTCGATGTGGTGTTGAGCCAGTTTGGGCATATGTTCGCACCCCGGCCCGAGGTGGCACTGGCCGAGATGCTGCGCGTGCTGAAACCCGGCGGTACCATTGCCTTCGCCACCTGGCCCGGCGAGCAGTTGATCGGCCGCCAGTTCAGCCTGAACGCGAGGTATGTCCCGCAGCCACAGGGCGTTGCCTCGCCGGTGCAGTGGGGGGATGTCGCCATAGTCAGGCAACGGCTGGGGGAGAGCGTGAAAGGCCTGCACTCCGAGCGCGGCATCATGGGGATACCTGCGCTGTGCCCGCAGCACCTGCGCCTGTTGCAGGAAGCCAAGGCGGGTCCTTTCATCCGCACTGTGCAGGCCCTGCAGCCGGATCCCGCCAGGCTCGCTTCGTGGCGCAGCGAGACGGATGAGTTGATCGGCGAATATCTGCACGACAATGTCGTGCGTCACGAGTACCTGTTTACCCGGGCGCTCAAGATCTGACAGCGTACCGTGAAAAAAATATGCAGTGGCAGGCCGCATGGCCGATACTTGATTCATAATTGCACTCGAAGCGACAGCAACGCGAGTTAACCTTATCCAAAATAAGCAGGGAGAATCTGTAAGTGACATTTAGATATTCGAAAATATGGACATACCTAGACCTCACCGTCGCATTGGCTATGTCGTTGGCCTTGTATATCGGTCTTCAACCGGAGTGGTGGGGGTGGTTGTTGTTTTCGCCGCTTTTTCTCTATATGGTTTTTGAAGGCGTGCGCAAATACAACTATTCATTGAGCGTCGATGGCGATCATATATCGGTTGGCAGCTTTAAAACTGCCCAATACCCTGTATCAGAAATTACAACACTCAATGTCTGGTTTGCCAAGGGTGGGCGTATGGCGGTGGTTACTTTTGCCGACAGGAGAAAATTCAGTTTTTCAAGCCGCCTGGCAGGTTTTGATGATTTGGTCACGCTGTTAAGAACGCAAGCCAAGCTGCCAGAGCAAATTTCGGAATTCTAATTGCGCGGCAGACAATCGAGCGTACGGAACGAGGGCGGAGACTACTGTTCCGATTTCTTAACCGAAGAGCGCGGATACCATCGAGTATTCGTTTATGGCGTGAAATAGCTGCGGCATATTGGCACTGCCAGCCAACTGCCCGTTGGACAGCAAATTGAAGAAGTCGCTGTTGTTGGTGAGCGTTTGCGGCAACAGCGTGTTGCTGAACGATGTCGCGCCGGACGCAGCCTGCAACAGTACAGAAAGGAATGCATACTGGCTTCCCGATTGGCTGATGAAATCCCCCGCCACAGCGCTGAACGCATTTGCGGCTTTTGCGAGCAGGGCAAACGCACCCGTCGCATCGGTATTAAAGGCTGACTGGAGCTTGCCCAGATCGATGCTCAATTTGCCGCCTGCGCCGGGAATCTGGGACGGCTGGAACTTGATCCCCAGCTGCGATAGATCGGTCAATGTGGAGTTGCCATTGCTATAACTGGCCTGTGCCTGTGCGTTGAGCGACTGCGTCAGGCCTGCGGCACCTGCCACGCTACCTCCCAATTGGCTGCTCGCGCCGCTGATGTTTGCAACGCTGTTCTGCAAGCCGTTGATGGCATCGACCAGGCTTTGCGTTTCCGCAGCGAGGCTGGCGAAATCAGTACCGAAATTCTGCCCGCCGCCACTTGTTGCAGTGCCGGGTTGCAGGGCTTGAAGCTTGTCCTGAAATGTGGCGGCAGCCGCTAATAATTGCCCCAACCCCGATATCCCGACAACCGTTGAGGTGTTGCCCGACATGCCGAGCGTGGCAAGACTCAACTCGGACGCTAGCAGCCCGTATGACGGGGTGATTGCCCCGCTCGTGCCGAAACCGACAAGAGGCGGAGGCGTATAGGCGTTGATTCCCAGTAAAGGATCCATCACTCTCTCCCGCTCCCGGAAACGCAAAATTCACAAACACATGAACCGATCCAGACTCACTCACAACGATTAGAATTGTCAGGGGAGGCTAAAGTTTCCTGTAATGACACATTTCAAGTCAGTATTACAGGCATGGAAGTTGCCAAAATAGAGCGAATCAGCGAATTCTCTGACACAGCGCGCGCAGCGCTGGAACAGTGCGAAGTAACCTGAGGTGGTGTGTTCCTGGATGTGGCCGCCAAAGAAATTGGTGAAGTACGCCGCTGCCCATGATTTCTTTAGCGGTTGAGTGTTACTGAAAACGACAGGCGAAGTTTATACTGAGCACGGGTTGCGGTTTTACCTTGTATAACGAATAACAATCAGGTGTGCTGCGATGGCAACGAGTAACGATGTGAACAACCTGCAACCGCGTTCTGTGTGGTCGCACTTCTCCACGCTATGTGCTATTCCGCGCTCCTCGCTGCATGAGGCGGCGCTACGCGATCACCTGGTAGGGTGGGCGCAGGCGCGCGGCATCGAGGCCGCGGTGGATGCGGCGGGCAACCTGATCCTGAGAAAGCCCGCTAGCCCCGGCTGCGAGTCCAGCCCCGGCGTGATCCTGCAAGGTCATCTCGACATGGTGTGCCAGGCCAACACCGGCACGCGGCACGATTTCGAACGCGACGCTATCAACGCGGTGGTGCGCGCTGGCTGGGTGGTGGCGGAAGACACTACGCTGGGCGCGGACAATGGCATCGGTGTGGCGCTCGCACTCGCTGCGCTGGAACAGACGGGGCTGGTGCATCCGCAGCTGGAGGTGCTGCTCACCGTGAACGAGGAATCAGGCATGGACGGTGCGCGTGGCTTGGCACCCGGCACCTTGCGCGGCAGCAGGTTGATCAACCTCGATACCGAGGAATGGGGGCATTTCTATCTGGGCTGCGCTGGCGGTGTGGATGTTGAGGTGCGCTGCGATTGCGTAGAGGAAGAGCTGCCGCCTGACTATGCGCTGGTGCAGTTGGAGGTGGGTGGCTTGCGCGGCGGCCACTCCGGCATCGACATTCATCTCGGGCGCGGCAATGCGATCAAGCTGCTGGCGGAGGCGGTGCGCGATCTGTCCGAACACTGCGACCTGGGCCTGATTGCATTGCATGGCGGCACGGCGCGCAACGCGATCCCGCGTGAGGCGTTCGCGCTGTGTGCGCTGCCTGCGGTCGTGGCGGCGAGCATGGATGAGTGGGTGCAGCACAGGCTTGCGGCATGGCGGGTACGCTTTGCCGAGACCGATGCGCAGGTGTCGTTCGCGTTCACGCCGGACGAGTTGCCGGTGGGGCGTGCCATTCAGCAAGCGGAGCGCGACCGCATTCTCACTTTTCTCGACATCGCCTTGAGCGGTGTCGCGCGCGTGAGCGACGAATTCCCCGGTGTGACGGATACCTCCAGCAACCTCGGTGTGGTTGCGCTGGAAAACGGCAAGTTGCGCGCGACCTTCAAGGTGCGCGCGCTGCACGATGCACGCGCTGATGAGCTGGCCGACAAGCTGATTTCCCATGCCGAAGGTTTTGGCTTGCGCGCAAGCAAGGACGGCGCATACCCGGGCTGGACACCGAACCCTTCTTCCACTTTGCTCGCGCTGTGCCAGCGCGTTTATATCTCGGAATTCGGCCAGCCTGCGAGCCTGCAGGTGATCCACGCAGGTCTCGAATGCGGCCTGCTCGCCGCCAGCCACCCGCATCTGGACATGATCTCCTTCGGTCCCGACATACGCGGCGCACATGCGCCGGGCGAGCGCGTGGAGATCGAGTCGGTCGCGCGCTGCTGGACTTTGCTCAAGGCGGTGTTGCAGGCCCTCGCCAAGTCTTAGTGCCGGCGCAGCAAAGGGGGCTAAGATCACCACAGGGTGGGCCTGATTGAATCCGGCTGCCCTGTGCACACAGCTATGTAACCTTCCGGGTGCTGAACAACCATGTCCGTCGCGCAAACCATTATTCCGATTTTCCTGCTGATCTTGCTTGGCGTGGCCATGCGCCGCTGGTTCGGCCTGTGCGAGGACTTCTGGCCGCAGCTGGACCGGCTGATCTATTACGTGTTTTTCCCCGCCCTGTTGTTCAGCACGCTCTCGCATTTCGAGATCGACCTGGGCGCGGCGACGCCGATGCTGGTTGCGGCCAGCTTGTTTATGTGTGCCGGTATCGCGCTGGGCTATGTTGCAAAATACCTGTTTCACGCGCCGTCCAAAGTGTACTCGGCAACCTTTCAGTCGTCGTTCCGCTTCAATAGCTATGTCGGCCTTGCCATTGCCGGAGGATTGCACGGGCATGAGGGGCTCGCCGCCATCGGTTTGTTGATGGGCTTTATGGTTCCTCTCGCCAATGTCGCTTCGGTGTTGATGCTGGCGCGCCACAGCGAGAGCCACTGGCTCAAGGAGATACTGCTCAATCCGCTGATCATCGCGACTGCGGGCGGCATCGCCTTCAGCCTTGCCGGCCTTACGTTGCCGGCGCAGCTCAACTCCACGCTGGGCCTGTTGTCGCAAGCCTCGCTGCCTATGGGCCTGATCGCGGTTGGCGCTGGACTGCGCCTGCAGGGGCTGCACAGCCATCCCGGCACCCTGTGGTATGGCGTGGCGGTGAAGCTGCTGGCGTTGCCTGCCATCGCCTGGGGTCTGGCTGCGGCGTTCGGGCTGGGCGGCGTGTATTTCCACACCACGGTATTGCTGGCTGCGTTGCCGGTATCCACGGTGGCGTATGTGCTGGCAAAACGCATGGGCGGCGACGGCGACACGATCGCCGCGCAAGTGATGCTGAGTACGCTGCTGTCCGCGCTGACGCTGCCGTTGTGGCTGCTGCTGATGGGGTTGTGAAGCAGGGCGAATCAACAGGGGCGGCAGCACGATGATTTTCCGGCAACCAACGCAAAAAAAATCGCCGGGCCGGATAATCAGGCCGCCCAATTCGGTTATCATTCGCAATCCGCCTGATATGTCATTCACACTGGAGTCCGTTATATGAAGCAGCCCGTGCCGTTGAGGAAAATTCCCCAGACCAACATCTTTCGCAAAGGTGACGTCTTTGTCCTGTTTGGAGAGCTGTTTGGTCGCGGCTATGCCAATGGCCTGATCAATGAGGCGCGCAAGGCCGGAATGACCATCATCGGTATCACCGTTGGCCGTCGCGACGAGAACAACGCCTTGCGCCCGCTGACCGCTGAAGAGCTGGCCGTGGCCGAGGCCAATCTGGGCGGGCACATCATCAATGTGCCGCTGATGGCCGGTTTCGATCTGGATGCGCCTGAAGGCGCAGCGACGCCGACCGATATGCTGGCCGACATGACGCTCAAGAGCTGGCAGGACGACAAGCTGGATTGGACGCATGTGGAAAAATGCCGCGAAGTCGGCGTCAAGCGCTTCAAGGATTCCTTGGCACGGGTGATGGCCGAGCTGGATGGCATGATCCCCGATGGCAGCAATGCCTTCTTCGCGCATACCATGGCGGGCGGGATACCCAAGGTCAAGGTCTTTCTCGCCATCGCAAACCGTATCTACAAAGGCCGCGGCGAGCGCTTCCTGTCCTCGCGCGCGCTGCTCGACAGCGATCTGGGCAAGCTGATCCTGAAGAACTTCGACGAAGTCACCGCCAACACTTTCCAGTATCTGATCGAAGGCAGCGCTGCGATCCGTGCGCGCCTGGAAAAAAGCGCCGGGCAGGTGCGCTACACGGCCTACGGCTACCACGGCACCGAGATTCTGATCGGCGACCAATACCTGTGGCAAACCTATTCCAACTACACGCAAGGCCAGGCCAAGATGCGGCTTGAGCGCGTCGCCGAATCGGCCTGGGCGCAGGGAATCAAGGCCACGGTATACAACTGCCCGGAGATACGCACCAATTCATCCGATATCTTCGTGGGCGTGGAGCTTTCGCTGTTCCCTCTGCTCAAGGCATTGAAGAAAGAGGGCGGCGGGGCGTGGGCAGAGAGCCAGTGGCGTGTCTGCGACGAGCTGCTGCAGGAAGGCAATACGATCGCAAAACTGTTGCAGCAGATCGAGGACTATAACCTGAGTGGAGTGTCGAAACACTATCGCGATTTCGCCGCATGGCCGATGGATAATAGCCTGGAACTCGCCGACCTGATGATAGGCACTTCGGACGAGATCACCCAGATGCACAAAGACCGGAAAGCGCTGGTGACGGATATTCTGAGCGCGCTGGTGCTGGAAGGCACCGGACCGCTGATGTTCCACGAGACCTCGAATCCTGCCGCGCCGGTGCTGTGGTTGAATCACGACATCATCGCCAAGCAGTTGAACGCGATGCACGCCTGAACTGCGGGCGGCGTTCGGGGCCAAAATCAGATGCTCGCCGGGTGTGCTTCCATGCTTTGCCTCGACAAGTTATTGAGTGCCTGGGGCACACCTGATTTCGAGGCCGTCCTTAAAAAGGAGGTCGCGCAATTCGGGGCGGGGCAACTTCCCCTGCAGCAGGGACTCTCCACCGGCAACTATGTAACCGACGAGCCGGTCACGCTGGTGATCCACAGTGTTGCCGAGATGGAAAAGGCGATCCGCGTCAAGGCGGGAATCTTTTACAAGAGCGTGATCGGCGGTTGCAGTTGTGCGGATGACCCCACTCCCAGCAGCGAAAACATCGAGTACTGCGAGGTTGCAGCTGGATATTGAGAAGGCAACTGCAGCAACTGCGCTTACCCTGCTGGCGCACGAATAATCAGGGGCAGGTTCAAGCTGTCTTGCCCGACATTAACGGATAGAATCTCGGCATCATCCAACCTTGTGAGCACACCATGAATCTTGCAGAGCTGTTCCACCACGAGACCGATTTGCTTGCTGTCCCTGCCGGTCAGCCCCTGTTCAAAGCAGGCGAGCCGGGTGAGGTGATGTATGTGTTGATGTCCGGTGCTGCGGAGATCATCGTCAATGACACGGTGGTGGAGGCGGTAGAGCCGGGCGCAATTCTGGGCGAGATGGCGATGATAGACAACAGCCCGCGTTCGGCGACGGTGATCGCGAAGAGCGATTGCAAGTTTGTGACGCTCGCCCAAAAGCGTTTCAATTTCCTGATCCAGCAGACGCCGAACTTCGCGCTGCATGTGATGCGGGTGATGGCGGGGCGTCTGCGCAAGACGGATTCCTACCTGTGATACGCCATCAACGGTGCACTCATGCCGCTACCAGCTGCGCCATTTGCGCGGCACTCAAATAGCACCATTCGCCTGCTTCAAGATCTAGCGCTGCCAGCGTCAACTGCCCGATCTGCGAGCGGCACAGCGCGGTGCAGTGGTTGCCCGCAGCGGCGAGCATGCGTTTGACCTGATGGTATTTTCCCTGTTCCAGCACGATCTCCAGACGGTGTGAATCCAGCATTACGCAGGTGATGGCGGCAAGCAATTCGGGCTCGTCGTGCAGTTTCACCCCCTTTAGCAATTGTGCGACCAGTTTGGGCGTTACCTCATCGTGCGTGGTGGCGACATAGACCTTGGGGATGTGGCGCTTGGGTGAAGATTGCGCATGGATGAATGCGCCATCGTCGGACATCAGCAACAAGCCGGTAGTGTCATGGTCGAGGCGGCCAACGGGTTGCACGTCGCGGTTGGAGAATTGTTGCGGCAGCAGGCTCAGCACGCCGGGATGATGGCTGGGTTTGCGCGAACATTCGTAATCGGCGGGTTTGTTGAGCGCGAGATAGAGGTGCTCGAGGAACTTCCATTCCTCGCCGTACACGGTGAAGGCGAGTCCATTGGTCTCAATACTGGTGCGGTAGTCGGTGATGGGCTCGCCAGCGATTGTCACTTCGCCAGCGGCGATCAGTTGCTGGCACCATTTGCGTGCGCCGAAGCCTTGTGATTGCAGGATACGATCCAGGGATAATTTGCTCATGGCATGACTTTAGCAGAAGAACGCGAGCGCATAGCCTTGCACTAACAGCGGCTTGTGCCCGCATACGCAGGAGTGGCAGGCTTTCGGGGAGCTACTCGGCAGCAGGAGTGGTTTCCCCTTCGCCCGGCGTGGGGGGTTCTGTAGACGGGGTTCCGGTTTTATCCAATTTGCGCTGTTGTTTTTCCTCTTTCTTTTTCTTCTTGGCTAGATCTTTCTGGCGTTTTTCATACTGGTAGTTAGGCTGAACCAAGGTGTTGTCCTTTTTCTGGGGGGTGATTGAGAAAAGCAGCTTCCGTGTTGCGCTTCCGCATCCGGTTCTTTGAGCATCCGTTATTGGATCAGGCGGCATTATATGGGTTTGACAGCAGAATATGCACGATCAGCTGTGTGGATCGAGTTTACGGGCTGTTTTCAGCCATCTGGGCCGAGTTGAGCTGAGCTGCTATTGGCCCATGATGCGATGGTTGTTGCACGCTTGTGTAGCAGCAGTTACCATCCACCAGCACTCGCCAATGGTGGCCATACTGCGGAATGTTTGTGCAAATGAGATACGCATCGCTGAATTGTAGGTGGCCAGATGGCCAGGGTAGATAATCCACAATATGTTAGCAACCCAAATTGATCCCACAACGGGTTTTCTGGACCGCTATAGCTGCCTTAAAGTAGCGGATGACCTGGTTAGCCGCGTGCGGAAAGCAGGGCAGCCGCTGGCCGCCTTATGGATTGATCTTGATCGCTTCAAGCAGATAAATGAGTCTTACGGTTATCTGAGCGGCGACAGTGTCATCACTTTTATTGCCCAGCGTCTGCGTGAAAATGTCGGATCCAGGGCGGAAATCGGCCGCGTGGGGGCGGACGAGTTTGTCTGTCTGGCCCCCAATTTCACGCGCGCCAACGCGGAGAGGATGGCGAGTGAATTGATGCACGCCATCGAAACGCCTTTGGATATAGGTGAAATTCACCTGCGGCCGAGTGCGAGCATAGGGATCGCCATACTGGAGTCCGGTGACGCTACGTTTTCGTTTCTTGAGCGCGCTGACCGCGCGAAAATCTCGGCCAAAAATCAGGGTGGGAACCGTTATGTTGTTTCCGGTGACGAGCTGGTGTCGGGCCGCATGGGGACATTGCTGGCGCGGGAAGAGTTGGCGGTTGAATACATGTTGTACAACGCGCTGGAAACAGGCGGCCTGCGCCTCAATTATCAGCCCACAGTAGGATCCGACGGCAGCATTTTGTCGGTCGAGGCGCTGATGCGCTGTACTGTCAACGGCAAAGTAATTTCGCCCGTCAAATTTATCCCCGTCGCAGAAAAGACCGGTTTGATCGTGCGTCTGGGCGAATGGAGCCTGCTGGAAGGA
The DNA here is from genome assembly GCA_025408405.1 of Nitrosomonadales bacterium. Classification (GTDB taxonomy): domain Bacteria; phylum Pseudomonadota; class Gammaproteobacteria; order Burkholderiales; family Gallionellaceae; genus 39-52-133. The sequence continues at coordinate 19,667 of JANYJE010000061.1, forward strand.
ACCAGACAGGCGCGTTATCTGCTGGATGCCGGAGTGCGCACCAAGGTTGCCATCAATGTTTCGCGAGCACAGCTGCTGGACAGCAAGTTTTCTCAGGCGTTGCATGCGGCGCTGGTCTGTGCCAATGTAGAACCCGGGCTGATCGAGCTTGAGCTGACAGAATCTCTATTCATGGATAATTCAAAGACGGTTCAAAACAATCTGCGCAGTGCGCGGGATTGTGGGGTCAGTTTGTCGATTGATGATTTCGGCACCGGCTACTCCTGCCTCGCCAACCTGAAAGACATTCCTGCCTGCAAGCTCAAGCTGGACCGCACTTTTGTGCTGGCCCTGCCGCATGATCGCAGGGCCATGTCCGTCGTGAAAGCCATGGCGCATCTGGGTAAGGATCTCGGCATGACCGTGGTGGCAGAAGGGGTGGAGAAGAAAGAGCAGTTGGAGATGCTGTGGGACTTGGGTGTTGATGGCGTTCAAGGTTATTATTGCGCCATGCCGATGGACGCGGAAGCGTTGTTCTCGTGGCTTAAGGGAAACAGATAAACATGACCGCTGGAAACAAAGATATATTGTCCGCAAGGGCAGAAGCCTCGCACGTTGCAGCGCTGCTTGAAAATGCAATACGCGACATCGGCATTCCTTCTCGGCCCAGCATACTCGATCGTATCAACGCCGAGATGCACAAGGATAATCCGGACTTCCATCATCTCGCCCACCTCATCACCTCGGATGTGGGGCTGGCGGCAGGCCTGATTTCGATTTCCAACTCGCCTTATTTCAGTTTCCGCGGCCGCGCACGTTCGACCAACGAAGCGCTGATGATACTGGGACTGGATGTGTCCAGCCGCGCCATTGCCGGGCTGATTTTGCGCAAGCTGTTTCCTGAAACACCTGGGCTGAACCGCTTCTGGGATGCCTCTGCCATCATTGCCCGCCTCTCCGGCTGGCTGGCGCAACAAGGCGGCAGTGACATCAACATCCGTGCCGATGATGCTTACACTTTTGGCCTGTTCCGTGATTGCGGTATCCCCATACTGTTGAACCGATTTCCTCATTACCCGACCGTGCTCAAGAATGCGAATGGCGAAAAGGAGCTGAGTTTTACTGCGGTAGAGGAAGCGCAATGTCCGACCAACCATGCCGTGCTGGGGTCTATGCTGGCGCAAAGCTGGTGGCTGCCGGAGGAAGTATGCCTGGCAATCCGCCACCACCATGATTATGCGTTGCTGCAGCAGGATGACAGTATCGTCCTGCCGTCAGTGACGCTGGGCCTGATCGCTACGGCGCAGCTGGCCGAACATCTGCTGCAGCACCATACCGGATTGAGCATGACCCAGGAGTGGGATAAGGCAGGTGCAGTTTGTCTTGAGCTGTTGAGAATAGATGAAAAAGACCTGCAGTCTGTGTATAAGGAAAGTGCAATCGTCATTGACAGCGCTGACTAGATTGGGCTGTTCATACCGATCTGGTTGTAGACGCGGGTAAGTGAGGTGGCACTGGCAAGATGCCAGCGCGGCCAGTGGTTTGGGCGTGCAAGAGAACCGCGAGTAAAGCGGTTTTTTTACAAGATAATACTTGACTACTTTACTATGGTAAGGTTAAATGGTGGCAGTTGCTTGAGTCAATATTCCCGGGTTTTGTGGTGCGCGCTCAATGTGGTTCCGCATCTTTATTCTTCTAGTCATGAAAGGGTTGAAAATGGCAATTCCAGCACGCGATGGTGACGGGTACCTCCTCGATATGAGCAATTGGTCTGAAGAAATCGGCCGTGCCATGGCAGAGGTTGACGGTTACGAACTCAATGAAAAAAAATGGGAACAGATAATGAAAGCCCGCGAATATTTCGAGGAGTTCGGTACTGTTCCGCCGATACGCAAATTCGCCAAGTACGTGGGCGAAGACCAGAAGGAAGTGTTCGAGCTATGGATGACCGGTCCGATGAAACCTATTACCAAATACGGTGGCATGCCCAAGCCTACTGGCTGCGTGTAACTCAAGCGGCTGTCCGAGGGGTATGCCCTGGCAGTCAGCTTGATGGAGCGCGGTGTACATGGATTACGCCATGAGAAAACTCGAGCAGCTGAATTTCGATAATACTTTTGCACGGCTGCCGGCAACATTTCACAGCCGTCTCAAGCCCACTCCGCTGGCAAAACCCTACCTCGTCAGTTTTAATGCCAATGCTGCCCGGCTGATCGAGCTGGCCTGCGCTGAAGCGTCACGGCAAGAGTTTGTCGAGTGCTTTGCCGGCAATAGTCTGCTCCCGGGCAGCGAACCGCTGTCCATGCTGTATGCGGGGCACCAGTTCGGCCAGTATGTGCCGCAACTGGGTGACGGGCGTGCCATCCTGCTGGGCACTATCAAAAATAGTGCCGGCGAGCACTGGGATGTGCAGCTCAAGGGCGCCGGCCGCACGCCATACTCGCGCAATGGCGACGGGCGTGCCGTATTGCGCTCCAGCATCCGCGAATATTTGTGCTCGGAAGCCATGCATGGCCTGGGCATTCCGACAACGCGCGCCCTGTGCATCGTGGGCAGTGACGACGCGGTCTATCGGGAGAGCATAGAAACTGCGGCAGTGGTGACTCGTATTGCACCGTCGCACGTGCGTTTCGGCTCGTTTGAAGTGTTCTATCACCGCAGGCAGGACGAGCATATTGCGACGCTGGCGGACTATGTAATCGCCAGGCACTTTCCCCATCTGCTAGCTGCGCCGGGCAAGTACGCGCGCTTTCTGCATGAAGTGCTGGTGCGCACTGCGCATCTGATCGCCCAGTGGCAGGCGGTAGGGTTCGCGCATGGCGTCATGAATACAGACAACATGTCTATTCTGGGGTTGACGTTTGATTACGGCCCGTTTGGATTTATGGAAGCTTATGACCCGGGATATGTCTGCAACCATTCCGATCATGAAGGGCGCTATGCGTATGACCAGCAGCCGCAAATTGGCCTGTGGAACCTGACTGCTCTGGCGCAAGCCCTGACCCCGCTGATGCCGATAGCAGAGGCCGGAAAAATACTGGACGAGTATGGGGAGATCTACTCCGAGCGCTATGTGCAGCTGATGAGCCAGAAACTGGGGCTGACTTACGCCGGCCTGGAAGATTTTGCCCTGATCGAGCCGCTGCTGGAAATGATGCGGGTGAGCGAGCTGGACTATACCAGCCTGTTCCGCAAGCTGGGCCAGTTCAAAGTTGCAGCGGGTGAAAAGAACAGCCTGTTGCGCGATCTGTTTATCGATCGCGCGGCGTTCGATGCGTGGGCCGCAGCCTATCGCGCCAGACTGCAGGCTGAAACCGGCACGGATGCTGAACGCCGAGCGCGCATGGACAGGGTCAACCCCAAATACATCCTGCGCAATTATCTGGCACAGACTGCGATCAGCAAGGCGGAGAAAGAGCGCGATTTCTCAGAAGTGGAGCGCTTGCTGAACCTGCTCAGCCGGCCCTATGACGAGCAGCCCGAGATGGAAAGCTATGCCGCACCAGCGCCGGACTGGGCACGCAATATTGAAGTGAGTTGCTCATCCTGATTCGGGCGCAGTGCCAGTTGGATCTAAGCAGAGAGGAGTACACTGCAGCAGCAATAATTTTGTCACTGCGTATTCACAAGGAATTGTCATGCCTTACTATGTTTATAAAATTTTCGAATTTCCGATGAAACGTGTGGAAAAGATAGAGCAACATGATGTTTATCGCACTGCTGCAGATCGTTCCAAGACCCTGCGCCGCGAGCTGGCCTTGAGCGAACGCTGCAATGTGAAGATGATCTTCGCGGAAAACGAGTTGCAAGCCGAAGACCTGCTGACACAAGTGCGCGAGCCCGCCCCCGAACTGGGCGACGATTGAAGCTGAAATCCAGTTCATGCTACATAACCAGCGACTTAATGGGCGTTGTTTGCTCGTTTAGTCGAATGGCGAGCAGCTTCATCAAAGATCACAGAGGATACAGAGAGTGTGCGCTACTCAATGCTTGCCACTATTCGCTCATTGTGTGATTCGCCGCAATGGGTTGATTGCTTATTTGTTCTCTGTGAAAAAAATATTTTTCCGGGCTGAATAAGGTGAAACGCGATGGATGAGAACGCCTTCATGCAGACCCTGGGTGCGGTCAATCCCAGGCCCTGCGCGTTCGAGAAGGCCATCCTGAGCAGGCGCTGCGTCTGTGCCCTGGTAGAGAGGCGTTACGTTGCTGAGCGTGAAATGGTTGCTTGCAAGCTGCCCGCAGCCCGTGAAACCTGCAGCGAACTGCTCGGGTTGCTGCGGCAGAACTCGGCGTTTGCACTGCACCTGGCCCATGTCACTCCGCCTTTGTCTTACGCCCAGGAAGTCAAGGTGCAGTGCGGTGGTTTGCTGGGACTGCAGCATGAAATTGATGGCGCGGATGCGGTGAGCAATGTAATCGGGCTGGTTGAGTTCGCATGCCAGAAATTTGGCAGCTTTGAAGAGCTGCCTTATTCTAAAATTGTGCAATCAGTTGTAAATTTCCAGGTGCGTAAACGTCCAGACTAGGAGTAGCCGCCATGCGCGATTTTCAGCAGACCATAGAAGCCGTACAGATCAATTGCCACATTACCGACGCCCGTCATGCCCGCGAAATGACCATGTGCAACTACCTGCTCGGCATGCGCGAACTTTATATATGGGAACATGAGTTTCCCCCCACACGCCCGCTGGTACAGGCGGATCTCAGCCGCTGGCTGGTGCAGCGTGAAGCCTACTGGGATGAGATGGAGGAGCTCGACTATCGCCCGATTCCGATTGCCGGGCGCGAGTATGATCCCTTCGATATTGTCGCCATCAACAGCGTGCTGGAGCCGCACGGCCTGGTTTACGGCGGCGGCCTGGGGCGCTGGTGCAAGCCGCATTTTTTCCTGGGCCAGCTCGTGCGCAGTGAAAAACGCCACGGCCTTACGGTGCGCGTATCCGGCTGTGAATATGCACGCGACATAACCGCCGCGCCGGCAGCACTGCGTGAAGGTGCGGTTTTTCTGCGCACCGATGCACTGCAGCGCTGGCTGTCTGAAAAGGTCGAAATCTGGTCGGTGCACCAGGCCGATGGTGCACTTCAGGCCGCGCTGGATTGCTATGGCCAGCAAGGCGCTAATGCCACCTTGCTGGCGCGCATGGCCGAGCGGGAAAGCGAAACGCTGATCCTGCATGAAGTCGGCGAAGCGCTGGCGGAACCTCTGCTAGGGGGCGACTGGCGCGACATGATCATGTCCTTCAGTAGTCGCCGCTCCATCGTGCTGGCACGCTCAATCCGCGATAACCTGGCGGACTGCCTGTCCACCGTGCCTGAGCTGATCGGGCACGGTGCAACCTGTTCGTTGCATTTCTATTTTTCCAATCTGGATGGCTTGCGCCGCAGCCTGTTTCCACGCCTGGTGGCGGCATATGAACACTGGCGTGACAGCGGTGACAGCAGCCTGTTGCTGGCTGCCGCAGAGACTGGGCGTACACATTGGCAGTGGGCCGCGCAGCACTTGCTGACTGCCTGGAAAAATGATCCGGTAGCAGCACAGACTGCCATCGAAAACTGGGTCGAGAATCACGGGCCGCTTTCTTTGTAGAGAGGTGGCCTGGTGAGTCGTGCGTTACTGAAATCCGCTTGCAGACTCGAATTTACAGGGAATGGAAGTGGTGTATCTAGATATATCTAGATATATCTATTATCATGCTCTGTTAGATAGCAGCCCTTTATTCGATTGATGGGGTTAATTTTAGGGGAAGTTTTATATGGGGGCGACGATTAAGCGGGGTGCGTCTCTAGCAAGCGGGGATGTGTGAATTCAGAAAATTATTTGTATGCAGTGGACTCAGGATTTTTGGCAAAACAGGAGGCGGTACTTCTAAACCGCGTGGTGGCCAGACAGCTTCAACAAGGTAGCCATACTGCAATTCTCACGGCTCGATATTTTAATCCCCCTCACATTGAGGGATAGCTTCATGCCCGATAATTTCATAGCCCCACACAAGAAGGAGCCTCATCAGTCAGCGACATGGCTGTTGCTGGTATTGGCTGGAGCGGTATTTCTGGTAGAAACGCTGGTGATGATACTTCTGCCCATGCTGCCGCCCATGTCAGAGGCGGCGGCTACGTTGCTGGATGCGTCGTTGCTCTCCATCCTGCTTTTTCCCATATTTTATGTACTTGTTTTTCGCCCCCTGATACTGAACATCAGCGAGCGCAAACAATCCGAAGCCCGCCTGCAACTCTCCGCCAGCGTGTTCACCCATGCCCGTGAGGGCATTCTCATCACCGATGCCCAAGCCAATATTATTGATGTCAATGAATCTTTCACTCGCATCACTGGTTACAACCGCGAAGAAGCGCTGGGGCACAACCCGCGCATGCTCAATTCCGGGCGGCAAGGGCAGGAGTTCTATGCCGCGATGTGGAAGTCGCTACTTGAAGAAGGTCACTGGACTGGCGAAGTCTGGAACCGGCGTAAAGACGGCGAGGTGTATGCCGAAATACTCACCACCAGCGCCGTGCGTGATGCCAGCGGCGAGACACAGCACTATGTTGCCCTGTTCACCGACATCACGCCGCTCAAGCATCACCAGGACGAGATAGAGCACATCGCCTTCCACGATGCGCTGACCCAGTTGCCCAACCGCGCGCTGCTGGCAGACCGCATACAACAGGCGCTGGCCCGTGCCAGTCGCATTGGCGAGTTCACGGCCGTCGTGTGTCTGGATCTGGATGGCTTTAAAGTGGTCAATGACACTATGGGCCATGATGCCGGAGATATCCTGTTGGTCGAGACGGCACATCGCCTTGCAGGCTGTGTGAGAACAGGGGATACCGTGGCCCGCCTCGGGGGGGATGAGTTCGTATTGCTGTTATGCGGGCTGGCATCGCGTGAAGATTGTGACATCACCCTGAAACGTGTGCTGGCCGAGCTCGTCATCCCTTTCAACCTGAGGGAGGGAAGGCAGGGCAGAATTTCCGGCAGCATCGGCTACACCTTGTACCCGGATGATGATGCGGATGCCGATACCTTGCTGCGCCATGCCGACCATGCCATGTACGCGGCCAAACAGGCGGGCAAGAACCGCTTTCATCTGTTCGACATTAAACAGGACAACCGCACCAAGGCCAATTGGGGTGCGCTGGCGCGTATTGAAAAAGCGCTGACCCAGGGCGAATTCAGGCTGTATATCCAGCCCAAGGTCGACTTGAGAACTGGCAGCATCGTCGGGGCAGAGGCGTTGATACGCTGGCTGCACCCGATCCGCGGGCTGGTGCAGCCAGCGGAATTTCTGCCGTTGATTGAGGATAATGAGCTGGCGCTCGGGGTCGGGGAGTGGGTGATCAGGGAGGGCCTGCGTCTGTTGGCTGAGTGGGACGCGCAGGGGCTGGAGTTCCCGTTAAGCGTCAATATCAGTGCCCGTCAGTTGCGCGAAAAAGATTTTTTCCATCGCCTGAGTGCCATCCTCAAAGATTTTCCGCAGGTTCCGCCGCAACGCCTGGAGCTCGAAATCGTCGAATCCGCCGCGCTGGATGATATGCACAAGGTCAGCATACTGATTACCGAGTGCCAATTGCTGGGTGTAATGTTTTCGCTGGATGATTTTGGTACCGGCTATTCCTCATTGACGTATCTGAAGCGACTTTCAGTCGACACCCTGAAAATAGACCAGACTTTTGTGCGCGACATGCTCGAAGACGAGAGTGCACTGGCCATCGTGCACGGCATAATCGGCCTGGCCCAGGCGTTCAAGAAGCATACGGTTGCGGAAGGTGTCGAAACATGGCAACTTGCCACACGCTTGAAGGCGCTGGGCTGCGAAATTGCCCAGGGCTATGCAATTGCCCGCCCGATGCCGGCCGAGGAATTCCATGATTGGGTGCGTCAATTCAAGATGCCGGAATTGTAAGGTGAAGGAAAAACCATGAGAGATGGAAGCGAACCTATCGTCTGGAACGAGTCATTGGTGACGGGAGTAGCCATCATAGACGAGCAGCACCAGATATTGGTCAACATGTTCAACGAAGCCAATCACCGCCTCACCGAGAGCAGCGGTCGCTCCGTGCTGGAAGAGATCGTGCGCGATCTGATGAGCTACGCGCTGTATCACTTCGATACCGAAGAAGATCTGATGGTGGAGAAGGGTTATGACCAGCAGGGGCGGGAAGCCCACTTTCGCGAACACCGCTCATTTTCGGCCAAGATATCCGGCTTGCAGCAGGATTTGGGCCAGGGAAAGCTGATTTCGCGTGAGGAGCTGTTATCCTTCCTCAATGGCTGGCTGCTTAACCACATACTGAACACCGACCAGCGTCTGGGCAAATTCCTCAAGCAAACCGCAGCCTGAATTTAACCGGCTGAGCTTCTCCAGGTTCTGTATGGGCAGCATGCAAATTTTTCAGCAAATCTGCTTTGCTGTTGCGCCTGCGTGAGATAACCTAGCCTGGCTTGCCCCTCGGCTAAAACTGTTGGTTGTCTCTATTTTTGAAAAAGTAACCCATGACCTCTACACTCCCCGTTCTTTCCTTGCTGGAAACCCGCGTTCTCGGTGTGCTCGCCGAGAAGCAGCGCACGGTGCCCGACACCTATCCCCTGACACTGAATACGCTGGTTTCCGGTTGCAACCAGAAGACCAGCCGCGACCCGGTCATCGAGGCCACGGAAGCAGAGGTGCAGGCGGCGCTGGATAGCCTGAAATTCATGTCGCTGGTGATGGAATCCAGCGGCGGTCGGGTGGCGCGTTATTCGCACAATATCGAGCGAGTGCTGCACATCCCCACGCAATCCAGCGCGCTGATCACCCTGCTGATGCTGCGCGGCCCGCAAACAGCGGGGGAGTTGCGCATCAACTGTGAACGGCTGCACAAGTTCGCCGACATCTCCTCTGTGGAAAGTTTTCTGGTCGAGCTGGCCGAGCGTGCTGCCGGCGCGCTGGTGCTGGAGCTGCCGCGCCAGCACGGTGCGCGCGAGAACCGCTGGACGCATTTGCTCTCGGGTGTGCCAGTGATCGAGGAGCAAGCTGTTGCAACGCATGCCGCGGCAGATGTATCGGTGGGCGAAATTGCCGCACTCAAAGCCAATGTCGCGCGCCTGGAAGCGGATGTGGACGGGCTGAAGGCGCTGGTCGGCAGGTTGTGTGCCGAGCTGGGCGTGCAGGCCGCAGGAGAATGACATGCACGAAGTGAGACCCAACCAATCCATCGAGTTGCTGAAGGAGCTGCACATCCTCACGCGCGACGGCAAGATGAATCAGGACAGCCGGCGCAAACTCAAGCAGATTTATCACCTGTATCAATTCATCGAGCCACTGCTGCAGGAGATCCAGCAAGGTCACCCCGACATCACCCTGGTGGATCATGGTGCGGGGAAATCGTATCTGGGTTTTATCCTGTACGACCTGTTTTTCAAGGCGCTGAATAATGCGTCGCATATCTACGGCATCGAGACCCGTGACGAGCTGGTGAGCAAGTCGCGCGAGCTGGCCGCACGCCTGAATTTTCCCGGCATGTCATTCCTGAATCTGTCAGTGGCTGCATCCATCGAGTCTGACCAGCTGCCGGCGCAGGTGGATATGGTGACTGCTCTGCACGCCTGCAACACGGCCACCGATGATGCGATTCACTTCGCGCTGAAGAAGCAGGCCAGGTTCATCGTGCTGGTGCCTTGCTGCCAGGCAGAAGTAGCGGCAACACTGAAGAAGAACAAGGGCAGGCAGCTGGCCAATAACGCGCTGGTCGAGCTGTGGCGCCATCCCATACACACGCGCGAGTTCGGCAGCCATGTCACCAATGTATTGCGCTGCCTGCAACTGGAGGCGCACGGCTACCAGGTAACGGTCACCGAACTGGTGGGCTGGGAGCACTCGATGAAAAACGAACTGATCGTGGCGAGCTATAAAAACCTGCCGCGCCAGCGTGCCGCCGCGCGCTTGCAGGAAGTCTTGCTGGCTTTGGGGCTGGAAGAAATGAGTGGGCGCTTTTTTACAACGCTGTAATGGGATTGAATTATTGTGTGCCCGAAGTGAGAAATCTGGGCGCCGGGAAGAAACCGTTATTCGAGCGGCTAAAAAAGCAAAGGGCGATGATTCTTAACGCCCCCTGCTCGGTCACAAGGTTAAGCAGAAATTATAAGCGTAACGTTAATCGCAGGCCCAGACACGGACAATGCAGGATGAACCTCCACGCGATTGGCAATATGACATGGCGCTACTTTAAACGCTCGAAGCGTTGCTGCCGGTTGCCCATCCATATGCGGTAGACCCTCTGGACTGATCCGCAGCATATGCCCCGCAGCCACTGTTAAATGTTTCAACGACCTGGCATCCACCCCCGCACTCGTTCAATGCACGTTGTGACGCTTGACTGGTATTGGGATAGCCATGAGCGAAGCCATATTGGCTGCCTTGGTTGCTGTCAATAGCCAGAGCTCCCGCTGCCATTGCTTGACCTCCAAAAAAAGAGAGGGTCATTGCGAGCGCAAGTTTTGATGCGACAGTTCTAACTCGGGAAATCATAATTCACTCCTATTAATATCAACCCGCATGCTGAACAGAAAGGCTGGCGCGGGTGAACCACAGCCTAACTAAAATATGACAACAGCGCCTCATTATTGGGCAAGGTGCGCCCTGAGGAGATAAGCCACCACGCGTGCTCCCTTGGCGCTGGCTATTGTTTGGGCAGGCTCAGAATGTATTGGGCCATAGCCTTGATATCGGCTTCACTCACAGTGCTGGAGGGTGGCATTTTGGAGTCACTCCATATGCCGCTGCCACCGCTGCGAATTTTACCGATCAAATAGGCTTCGGCATCCGGGCGGTCCTGGTACAGGATGGAAATGCTCTGCCAAGGAGGACCTATGATTTTTTTCTCCAAAGAATGGCAGTAATTGCACATGTACTTTTGGGTCAGGAGATTGCCATCATCGGCAAAAGCCTCCGCGCCAAGGGTTAGCCAGAATGCCAGAACAATGAGGTTTTTGTTTTTCATGGGCTTGCGGAAAAATTGAACTTCACGCAAATTTAACAGTAAATCCCCTTTTGCTATATAGACTAAAATATCTAGGCCAAACTATCTAGATAATCGAGGGCGGCATTTATTATCGCTGCAACAGGTTTTATATAGGCCAAGTACTGGCGACTCGCCGCCCCCTTGAATAAACGGCTAGGCGAGGTTTCGGTTGTTCACCCCCGTCTTTAATCATGTAATCTGCAATAGTCGCAGCCTATAAATCTGGCATGAATCTAGTGTGCTGTGCCGTATCAAATTTACGACTTGTCCACAACTAATTCACACGCTTGCACACAGTAATTGTGGATAGCTGCCCTTGCCACATCAAGTTAGGCGTTCAACTCGCCATCAATGACTGGCCAGGTGTTGCACACCACAAACCCGCGAGAGCTTTCCCGCCATCCGCCGCTCTCTTCACGAACCAGCTCGATCACCTGAACCGCCTCGCTGCTGGTGCTGAAGTGTGCGTCCAGCGCAGCGGCCAGGGTGGCTCCAGTCATCACGAGGGCAGCGTCTGCCAAGCGGGCAGGCGCCAGCCAGCGCAAGCGCTGTGGGATGATCCAGCGGTTTTTTGCCGAGGCTTGTGGCAGTTCATTTTGCTGGTGGCGCAACCACCAGCCGGACTGGTGTGAGTCAGAAATTCCGTTCACGTGCAACCTGTTGAATGTTGACACGTGATAGAACAGATAGCCCTTGATGAAAGCCTGCGCCCTGTCCAGTTTCACGCCTTGCGGCAGGGCTGCCTGGCCGGCTTGTGTCTGGCCTAAGCGGAGCTGGTGCCGGAATACCCGGTCCAGCTTGAGATCCAGCCGGTCGCGCGTCCCCGGGCCGATAAAGGCGCGCTGTTCGGATTGTGGCTCGATCTGCAGATAAAACTTTACCGCGGCTTCCCAATGGCACACCTCTGCTTGTGTGTTGCGGAACAGAAAATCATATTCGCCCACGGTGCGCTGGTCTTCATGCACCTGCAAATTGGCGGCAATGAGTTGCGTATCTGGCATGTGCATCAGCCAGAAGGCAATCAGCGCTTCAAAGTAATGGCCCAGACGGCGCGTGGGGTGTGCGGCGATGAAGTTGTGCAGCGCGAGTGGGGACAGGTCAAGTGCGGCAAGCCATGCTGTGCATGAGAGCAGTTGTGCGCTGCACCAGGCATCATCCACCACGCGTCCGTGGTACTCGGGGTGCGCAGCATCCAGCAGGCCGGGGGAACCGATCACCCAGGCCAGATCGCGCACCATCGAGTCATGCAGTGTGTCTATGAATGCGGTTTGCATATGTGGCGAGGTCTGCCGGTGCAGCTTTATTCCAATTTCAATTCGAAGGTGAGGCAAGGCGGCAAAGAGCGAACGACGCTGACAGTACATCTAGTACGGCTAGGAGTAAGCGAGGAAGCCAACGCAGTGTCACCGATGAATTGGAATGGGAATTAAATGATGCTGCAAGCCTCGTCGAATGACAGGCGCGGGCTGCGCGGATATACGCCCGCTGGGTCGCCATAGCCGAGGTTGCACAGGAAGTTGGATTTCACATTAGTGCCGGCAAAGAACAGCTGGTCCACCATGGCATTGTCAAACCCGGACATCGGCCCGCAGTCGAGGCCATAGGCGCGCGCAGACAGCATCAGGTAAGCACCTTGCAGCGTGCCGTTGCGGAAAGCAGTGGTGAATGCTGTTTGTTCGTCTTTGTCGAACCAGCTGCGTGCATCCGGCACGTGCGGGAACAGCTGGCCCATTTTTTCGTAGAAGCGCATGTCATAGCCGATAATGGCGGTGACCGGGGCGGCCATGGTCTTGGCGACGTTGCCTTCCATCAGTGCCGGCTTGAGCTTCTCCTTGGCCTCCTTCGATTTCACCAACACGATGCGCGCAGGCGAGCAGTTGGCCGAGGTGGGAGCCATGCGCATGGAGTTGTATACGCGGGTCAGCAACTCGTCAGGCACTGGCCGCCCTTGCCAGGCATTGTGCGTGCGTGCGGCGCAAAAAAGTTGGTCGAGCGCGGATTGATCCAGAACTGAAGGCATGTTGTCACCTTAATTAAATGAGTGCTGCTGGTAATGGTAGGCGGCTCTGTTTACAGCAGTGCCAGAACTTTCTCCGGTGGCCGCGCAACGACTGCCTTGTCGCCGCGCACCACGATGGGACGCTCGATCAGGACCGGATGGGCGGCCAAGGCATCCAGCCATTCTTCATCGTCGAGAGTGCGGCCGGCATACCGCTGGTATGCCTCCTCGCCGGTGCGCACCAGTGCAAACGGTTTCATGCCGAGTTTGTGCAATAGTCCGCGCAACTCTTCCTTGGTGGGTGGTGTTAGCAGATATTCCACCAGCTCGATGGCGTAGCCGCGTTCGGCCACCAGTGCCACGGTGGCGCGGCACTTGGAGCAGCGCGGGTTGTAGTAGATGCGTACGGTTTCAGTTTTTATCATTATATTCGTCGCTGTCGGTGCGCGGTGCTTTGGCCTGCACATGCGCGCTCAGCATGACAGCGCGGCTCTCCGGCGTCTCCAGGCTGATGCGACCCAGGGCGCCGCTGCGGTAATCCTGCAGCAGCATGAGGGCGGCTTTTTCCTGATCGTAAGCGCCCCCCTTGAGCCGGTAGCCGCGACGCTTGGCAACCGCTTCAACCAGGTCTGCGCCATCCAGCCCCTCCACTGCAATCTTGTAGCGCTCGGCAACCAGCGCGGGGTATTTTTCCAGCAGGATGTCGCCGAGAAAGGTGGCGACTTCTTCGTCGATCACGGCATTGCGGCCGATGGCGTGGCTGGCGGCCAGCATCATGCCGTCGGAATCATGTTCAATCTGCGGCCACATCATGCCCGGCGTGTCGATCAGCGTCATGCGCTCGTTCAGATCCAGACGCTGCTGATTTTTCGTTACCGCCGGTTCATCACCCACCGCTGCCACGCGGCGATTCAGCAGCGCATTCATCAACGTGGATTTGCCCACGTTGGGAATGCCCCTGATCATCATGCGCAGGGGTTTGACGGTGGTGCCGCGATGTGGCGCAAGCTTCTCGCACAGGGCGGGGATCTTGGCGACATCGCCGGGCTTCTTGCAGGAGAGTGCCACAGCAGTCACATCTTTTTGCGCGTTGTAAAACTTGAGCCAGGCCTGGGTTGCGGCCGGGTCGGCCAGATCGGCCTTGTTCAGGATTTTAAGGCAGGGGCGCTGACGAAACAGGCGCTGCTCGGTGATGACGGGGTTGCAGCTCGCCTCCGGCAGGCGCGCATCCACCACCTCGATCACCACGTCGGTGCGCTCCATGGTTTCGGCCGCCTTCTTGCGCGCCGCCACCATGTGTCCGGGAAACCATTGAATTGCCATTTGATTTTACAATTTAAACAAAGGCGCATTCTACCCTTAACGAGATACTCGCGCAGCGATGACCATAGGAAATCATTGCGCTCTTGCTCGGCATAGGACGTACGACGATCAAGGCGCTTACATTCAACATAAATTTCAACGTCGCCTTTTCGCACCCGCATATCGGGACTTTTTGCAGGCAGTTGTTGCTCAAGCATTTCTACTTCCCACCCCTTGGCCGCATAGGACAAAGCAACCAGAATCTCAAAGATCAAACCATCCGGATTTTTCTTGTGCTTATGCAGGACTTCCCTCATTTTGTGCTCTAGCCCATGAACATGCGTCGCATATTGCCAGCGCTCACCAATTCCTACAAAAAATGGAGCAGCTCGTGAAACTTGACTGACGTCCATACACAAAGGGTCTTCAACAGCTTGTTCACAAAGGAAGAGGTACCAACCTATCTCATCCTCTCGAACACGTAACTGTCAGCGCCTCTTGATCCCCGATAGTCCGCTAGGTGCTCAAAGGCGCGGTCACTATTGACCCGAAGTTCCTCCGCCCCTACTTAAGGCCGGTGTACAATTCGACAAACGCGCTGTCGTTTCCATAACGTAAATTAAAGGCCCCTTGGGTCTCTAGATTAGGGCTTCAATGTCTATCCGTACCTGTTATATGTGCGAGTTGGAAGCAACCTCAGACGAGCACGCGCCTCCAAGATGTCTCTTTCCAGAACAAAAAGACGTGCCTGATGGCATCGACTATCGCATAAATCTTATTACCGTCCCATCGTGTGAGAAACACAACAGTTTAAAATCGCACGACGATGAGTACCTCCTCCATGTGCTGTCTGGATCATTTACGTCAAGCCATGTTGGACTTACTCAATTTATCACCAAGGTTCACCGAGCGTTTGAGAAAGCGCCTTCAAAAGCCTCATCCTTCATCCAGCGTTATGAGCCCATTCTACTCAAACGTCATACTGACGATGAATGGGAACAGGGAGCTCAGGTGAAAGTTGAGGCAGAGCGCCTTGATCTCGTCCTTGGAAACTGCGCTCGAGCACTTTATTTTCACGAAACAGCACAAAAGCTCGTCGGGCCAGTTCAAGTAATTACTGCATTCACGATGTATTTGGATGCTGAGGTCCAAGCAAACATTACATCGAGCGTTGATACCACTAAAGCCTACTTTGCCAGCCATCCGCCTAAAGGCGAGAATCCAGATGTATTCTGGTACAAGTTCGATGAAGGTGTGAACACCGTGACTTTCTTCATGTGTTTCTACTCCAGCAGTGAGGTGCTGGTAATGTTAAATAAACGTGAGCAGCCCTAACCCGTCAGTCGAGAGGGACGCTCCGTAAGCGGCCCTTACTTTTACGTTGAACGGCGTTTTGGGCGCAAACCGGCAGCGATTCAGACTCACCTGAAACGGCAGCTATGGCCGAACTGTAGCTGTTCGACGCGACATCCGTGAACGTCTCCTGTTGGTACACTGCATAAATTAGATTCTGCTCAACGCTGTTTTCAAGAAGTTGAAATTTGCGCTTACGCAATTTGAAGCTGTCTGCCGGCGCGGCTCATCTGGTCATGCAACTCTACTACTGCGGCAACATCCACATGGGTGACGCCGCTCCCTTTGCTTTCAATGAAGGTACAGGCGGCGTAGGGTTTTGCTGCTGCTTCATATTTTTCTATCCATGCCTGGCGCAAAGGCATGCGCTCAGCTGCAACCGGCCAATTTCCCGGGCGCGGTCTCATGTGATCGCCTATGCCGATACGCCACGGCTTGGGGCTGACCCTGGCGCGGAAGCACTGCTGGTTGCGGCACATTGCCGCATACATGGGGTCTGCACCCAGCGCATCGAAGCATTGTTGCACTTCAGCCTGGGCAGGTGAAAATGTCCGGTGTGTAACCAGTACTCTCATTCCTGCAGGCGTCTTGTAAACACGCAGGTTCCAGTCGGGATGTTGCGCCAGAAAGTGAGCAATACGCGCAGACGTCAAGCGCTCGATGCCGCCTTGCATTTTCATGACTAGCCGATAGAGTTCGCCTGACACCGCTGAGCAAAACAAGAGTGAAAGGATTGCGAAGGCAATCCCGATAAATTTTGAGTGGTTGAAATACCCTGCGGCAATTGCGCAGAGTTGCAGAAGGACAAACACGAAAATTGTGAAGCGGAATGGGGGGCTGTCGGGAAAATCGATGTCGACAAAAAGCACATCGGGTGTGTTCAGGCATCGCGCGCCATAGGAGTTGCGGGTAATGATGGTAGCGCCATGACGGCTTACGATTTCCTCGCGGATGGGTATGCCCTCGGCACCGTTATAGGGGATTTTGGGTTCGCTGCGTTCCAGCTGTTTACCGCCAAGCACCTGTTCGAGAGCCTCTTGTGCGCGGCGATCTGCATTCGCCTGGGCGTCAGCCTGGCTTTCATCTGACCATCCAAAACGGCGCAGGGTAATTTGACGCCCGCGTTGTTTGTGCTGGACACGGGCTTCAGCCCAGTATTGCGGAACGATCATGATGCGCCCGGCCTATTTTTGAACTGGCAAGCCGGCATCTGCCCATCCGCCAATTCCTGCTTTTACATTGACGGCTTGTGTAAAGCCGGCCTGGTTAAGAAGTTGAGTTCCTTCAGGACCGGTGGTTACACCGTCACCGCAATACACGACGATGGGCTTATCCATGGCGTGAGATAAAGAGCCGGGTATGCCCATGCGCAAGATTGCCAGAGGTATCGACAGCGCGCCAGGAATGTGGCGGGAGTGATATTTGTCTTCTTCACGCACATCGATTACCAGTGCTCCACTATCAATCAGTGCTTTAGCCTCGTTTACCGAGACTTCCCTGATGCCGTCAAACCTGTGATTCTGGTTGTAGCCGAGCATGAATATGATGGCCGCGACAAGGGCAAAAAATACCAGTTGCCAACGCTGGTTCCGGTAAGTATTGAGCGTGTTATTCATATGGCATCCTTTGCGAAATGAGGCTGTGTGTTTTTGCTGGTCAGTCTGATCGTCTGGGTCCGGCATTGTCCGAATTGCTGCCGCGCATCATGCCATTTCAGTTTCTTGTTGTGCAAATAAAATTATTCGAAATTCGCGACCGGCACTGGCGGCAGTGCAATGGATATGTAAGCCCGAGCAACATATTGCCATGAGTGCCAATCTCTGGACTGAAGTTGTCAGTCAGCCTTGTTGGAAACCTGGGATGTTGCTTCGGCGAGGAGTTTTTCATAAACCGCCAAGTCGTCAGCCGAAAAGCAGCAGAAGATGACCTCTTTAATTCCGGTGAATTGTTGCAGCGAACAGCGCACGGCCGCCACGGCGATTTTGGCTGCGAGCGCGACGGGGTAGCCATAGATGCCGGTGCTGATGCCGGGGAAGGCGAGTGTGGCGATGCCTTGTGCTGCGGCAAGCTCGATAGCGCGGCGATAGCAGGAGGCGAGAAGTTCGGGTTCGCCGTGTGCGCCACCCTGCCACGCGGGGCCTACCGTATGAATGACAAATTTTGCGGGGAGGCGGTAGCCCCCGCTGAGTTTGGCGTCGCCGGTGTTGCAGCCGGCAAGGCCCCTGCATTCGTGCAACAGCTCCGGGCCGGCGGCACGATGAATGGCACCGTCTACACCGCCTCCGCCGAGCAGAGAGGAATTGGCGGCGTTGACGATGGCGTCCACCGCCAGCGTGGTGATGTCGGCGCGAAGCGCGCGTAGCTGTGTGCTATCTCCAGAATCCTCCTTCACGCCTACTCGCGTGCGTAGTTGTGATTTGAGAATGGTCGAACCATCTTCACCGAAATACACGACCTCGCACTCAGGGTCGTCGCAGAAAAATAGCGCTTGGAAGTTGGCAGCCAATCCCGGGAATCCTTAATGTGGTGAGCGATAGTTCGCGCCGACACTTCCGAGTACTCAAGTCCATTGACTGGGCAACGCTCCTTCTTTGGATGATTGCTGTTACATCGAGATTGGGAGCAGCAGTCGCTCATTTCAAACTCCAGAAGAGTACGTAGTTGGAAGCATGATCTATTGATCCCTATGGTGGGAAAAGGCGCTTGTATGTGTTCCGTCTCGGCTCTTGCCAGGGTAATCAATTTATACGATACCGGCCACGCAACTGGAGGTGCCGCGCTTATGTTAAACAGCAAGTTTATAGGCTGATTTCATGCATATCGGACTGGTAAAGCTTCACGCTGTTACGCCCGCTCTTCTTCGCATGATACATGGCGATGTCGGCGTTTTTGGTCAGCAGCATCGCCTCTTTGCCATGTTCTGGATAGATGGCGATGCCGATGCTTGAGGAGATGCCCAGGCTGTGACCCGCCAGCTCAAAGGGTTGGTTGAGAGCACAGCGGATTTTCTCCGCCACCAGCAATGCATCCTGTGCCGCTACAATGTTGGGCAATAACACGACAAATTTGTCACCGCCTATCCGCGCAACGGTGTCTGATTCACGCACACAATTTTGCATGCGCTGCGCCGCTTCCTTCAGTAACAAGTCGCCAATGTCATGGCCGAGCGTGTCGTTGATCGGCTTGAATCTATCCAGATCCAGAAACATCAAGGCCAGTTGGCCCTTATCGCGTTTGGCGGTGGCCAGTGCCTGCTGCAGCCGGTCAGTGAACAGCCTGCGGTTGGGCAGATCGGTCAGCATATCAAAATGTGCCAGATGTTCCAGGCGTTCAGCCGCTGTCTTGCGCTCGCTGATATCGGAGAACACCGACACATAGTGGGTGATATTGCCATTCTCGTCGCGCACCAGATTGATGGATTGCCACTCAACGTATATCTGGCCACTCTTGCGGCGATTCCAGATTTCGCCGCTCCATCTGCCTGTTGCATTCAGGGTTATCCACATTTCCTGATAAAACTCGGGCGGGTGCCTGCCGGAGGAAAGCAAGCTGGGGTTTTTGCCCATGATTTCTTCGGCGGAGTAACCGGTGATGCTGATAAAGGCGGGATTGACGGTGATTATGCGGCGATCCGGATCGGTCACCATGACCGCCTCATCCACGCTGTTGAACACGGTGGTGGCGAGCCGCATCATTTCTTCACGTTCGCGTCGCTCGGTGATGTCTCTGAAGATGGCAACCGCGCCGACGATATTTCCCGATGCGCGCATAGGTGTACTGATGTAATCGACCGGGAAACTCGAACCATCCTTTCTCCAGAACACCTCGTCCACTACATGATGCGCTTGCCCATCCTTAAAGGCCGCATAAACGTGGCATTGCTCCGCCGGGTAGGGGGTTCCATTGGGTTTGGTGTGGTGAGTTATGGCGTGCATGGTCCGGCCAATCAATTCATCAGCACTCCACCCCAGCATCTTCGTGGCTGCCGAATTTACAAACGTGGTATGACCATTCAAATCCACTCCGTAGATGCCCTCGCCGACGGACTTTAATATCAGTTCCTGCTGGGCGTTGGTATTGGACAGTTCCAACTCAAGTTTTTTGCGTTCGGATATGTCCTGTACGGTACCGATGGAGCGCAATGGACGCCCCTCTGCATCGTAAAATGTCTCACATTGTTCGTGGACAAATTTTATCCTCCCGTCTGGAAAAAGCAGGCGGTGCTCTATTTGGTAAGGCATTTTTTTCTTGAGCGACTCGTTGTAAGCACTATCGACCAAAGCACGATCATCAGGATGTATGGCATTCAAAAAAGCTTCGTAGGAAGCGCCGAAGGATGCGGAATCAATTTCAAAGATACGATAAATTTCCTTGGACCAGATCAGTACACCACTCAATATATCCAATTCCCAACTGCCGATATGCCCTATGCGTTGAGCATCTTGCAAGCGTGATTCGCTCAGTTTCAGATCCCTGGTGCGCTTCTGTACTTGCGCATTGACACGGGCGGTGTAGCCCGAGCCAAGCAGGAGTAAGGCGCCAAGCAGGCCGGAACCCAGGATTCCGGCAGCAAGTACGCCCCAGCTTTGCCAGCCCCGGTGTTGCATGAGGTAGGCGGGGGTTGGTGTAGTCTGTAACTCGTAGTGGCGCGTGCCAAAAATAAAAGACTGTGCCAACATAGGCTCTTCAGCTGCCGCTACAAAGCTGTCATACATGGTTTTTTGTGCGTCAATATCAATAAGCCGGACATAAAGCATGGATCGCGAATCCGATAACAACTTGTCCATGAAATCGCCTATGCGCAGGACGGTTAGCGCCACCCCGGACTCTTTGCTCCCAACTTGTACCCAGGTGAGCAGAAGCATGCCTGCCTGTTCCTGCTGTTCTTGTACCAAATGCAACGGCGCTGTTGTAACCGCCCCGCCGTTTGCGACGGCCTTAGTCAATGCGGCCAGACGATCTGGTGACGAAGCCAGATCGAATCCAACAGCGGCTTCGTTGCCTGAGAGGGGTTCGACGTAAGTTACCGGATAGAACTGTCCTCGCTTGTCGGCACGCTGTAACTGTCCGGCGGTATTGCGCTCACGAATCTCAAATCCCGGCGACTCCTTGTGTTGCTCAGCCTCGAAGCTCGATCTGCGGGCAGAATCAACACTGGGTGCCCATTCCACTGCCTTGAGCATCGGAAAGCGGGCCAGCGATTTTTCGATGAAACGATGGAATTCTTTCCGGGTGATGTGATCGCTCTCGTCGTGAATGAACAGCCCCGTAGTCTGTTCAAGCAAGAATTCCTGCTCTTCCAGCTTGGTCTGAATCTGGTTGGCGACCTGTTGCGAAATCTGCCGGAATTCCAGTAGTGAATTATCCCGTTCCCATTGGTTGACATTAAGGAAGACCACGACCAGAAACGCTAATGTCAGCAACATTGGAGCCGCGACTGTACGCACGCGGCTTTGCCAGAGTGCGCGCGGTTCACCGGCAACGATCATGGCAAGGGGAAACATCACCACGACACCGAGCGTATCGCCAACCCACCATGCAGCCCAGGTTGCAGCAAAACTATCCGCATTGACGATGCCAAGGGCCGCAAGGCCGCTCACGGAAAGGCTTGCACTGGCCAGGCAAATGACTGGCGCAAGCAACAGGAAGCGCAGCAAGTCGCTGCCATGATCGAGAGGCGCGGGATAGCCGAGTATTCGCCGCAACAGCCAAGCACCGATGGCCGCTTGTATCACTGAGGCAGTGGCGATGATGGATGCGGCAATGAACTCTATGCCAGTCATTTGG
Source organism: Nitrosomonadales bacterium (assembly GCA_025408405.1). Lineage (GTDB taxonomy): Bacteria > Pseudomonadota > Gammaproteobacteria > Burkholderiales > Gallionellaceae > 39-52-133. The sequence continues at coordinate 41,088 of JANYJE010000061.1, forward strand.
TGGTCGGCTGTATAGCCCGCCCAGAGATTGAGAAGCAGTGAACCGAGGAAAATCCAGAGCAGTGTTTTCCTGCCGCCGAACAATGCTGCCGCAACAGCGATTCCAGCAGGCGGGAAAATTGGCGATGCGTAGCCGGGTGGCAGCGCCAGCATTAGCCCCAGCTTGCCGCTGACTACGTAAGCTATAGTCAGCAACAAACCGAAGCGCCAAAATTTGTTGCCTACAAGTCCTGATGAGTTGGATGACATGATGTTCAAATTCGGCAGCGCCTCGCTTAATGGGACAGAATTTTGCATTGCTTTAAGTAAAAACCTTGCGTGGCTTATTGCCTGGACTGCTTTGGGCCATGCAGGCAAGTTGTCGCAGTAAAACCCTCCCGCGTTTTGTTGCCAAACGTGGTGCAGGTCAGCTATGCTGATTATACAGGGTAAAGGACAAATCCAATTCCACATGACTAACGCTGTCATAGTGGATGGCATTGTGCATACATGCAATGAAGGTATTGCCCATTGTGGTCAGTCGAATTTCCGAACTGCGCGCATTGGGCGTGATATTAAAACGATATTCACGACCGTTAATTAGAATGCAATTTCAGCCTCCATAAACGTTACCGCTGTCCCCAAGAGAAATACACGGTCACCATTTACCTCGCAAGTGATGTTGCCACCACGCTTGGAAACTTGTTTGGCGTTTAAAGTGTTCTTGCCAAGTTTATTGGCCCAGTACGGTGCAAGCGTGCAATGAGCGGAACCCGTGACAGGATCCTCTGGAATGCCGTACTTAGGGGCAAAGAAGCGGCTAACAAAATCTACACCGATGCCAGGTGCAGTGACTATGACACCACGTAAATCCAGTTCGCCTAATACAGCATAGTTGGGCATGATGGCTCGAATGGTTGCTTCACTGTCAAATACAGCCAAGTAATCGTCAGCGGCCAACACCTCAATTGGACGCAGACCGAGGCCCCGGGTCAGGGTTTCAGAAAGATCACTAGGGGTTGGTGGACTTGCAGGAAAGTTCATCTGTAAACGATCGCCATTTCTTTCGACGAAGAGTTCACCGCTAAGCGTTTCAAATGTGATGACCCGTTTGGAATAGCCAAGAGTTTCAAAGATAACATGGGCTGTTGCCAAAGTTGCGTGGCCGCAAAGCTTAACTTCCCTGGTTGGGGTAAACCACCTTAGCTTGAATCCATTATTTGTTGAAACGAAAAATGCTGTTTCTGAGAGGTTGTTTTCTTCGGCAATCGCTTGCAGAAGAGAATCATCTGGCCACGATGATAATGGAACCACTGCAGCGGGGTTGCCACCAAAGACCTTGTCAGTGAAGGCATCTACCTGGTATTGCTTAAGCTTCAATGCGTTCTCCAGAAGACCTGATGAGGTTGTAGAAAATGTTGCATTTGCGCATCGTGCCGGGAACCCAAACAAATTCCAATGACTGCTTGTGCGCACCCCTAAAGCTGCTACATTGCCCGGCAGTCCTTATCAGGCAACTCCAGAGTCGGCATTCAACGTGCTGGCAATAACTGACTGAATGATCGAAGAACGGACGCCCTGGCTAACCTCAGCCCACATTACAAACAGATCAAAAATCGCTAGCTGACTCTGCCACAGTTGGTCGGATGAAATTATAGCTAATGCTTTCTGCTGCGTGGCCTGGGGCTGGGGGGACAAGGGTTGGGTGGATAGGCCAGCCACGTTGCTACCACCAGCAAGCCAAACAGCGCATAACCCAGCACGAAAACCCACGCTGGCGCATTGTAGTAAAGCAGCCGCTGCAGCCAGTGCCCGATGAAGCTGCCGCTGTAGCTGGGTGCATGGGCTTGCGCACGCAGCCACATTTCGAGTGTGGTAAGAGGGCAGGCGGCTCCCAGCCAGGATTCTGCCACGACAATCACGACCGTACCCAGATGCGCGAGCCGGAACGCCCAGGCATTGACCCAGTTCCAGCCCCGGCGGTTGCCAACGACGATGCATACAAGACCGCCAATGACGCAGGCAACGACACTGATATGCAGTGCAAGCACAACATCCGCCAGCAGCTGATAGGGTAGCTCGTCGTGCATGTTGAGCAAGCCGCGAGAATCAAATCACCGCGCGTTCCTGCAGCACTTTCATCTGGAACAGCGTATTGCGTTCTTCTTCTTCCAGCGTGGATTCGATGTGGCGAATGCTGAGGTCGTAAGCGGGAATGATGTTGTATTTGAGCGCGTTCACCCGCTTCTGGGTTTTGCGCTGTTCGGCCAGCAATCGCCACAGGGCGCTTTCCGCTTCTCCCAGTTGCGCGAGCAGCACGGCAAGATCGGCCAGGCGCGTGCGCGCCTCGTCGAAGCTGGCATCCGTCCACATCAGGCCCACGGGTTGCAGGGGCAGGCGCAGGGCGGTGACGGCAGGGTACTCCACGCCTATGCTGGAGCGCGGCAGAATGTGGACGCTGATTGCCGGTTTCAGTCCCAGCCCGGACTGGCGCAACATCTGTGTGCCCATGCGCATATGGGCGATGCCCAGCCAGCGATAGGCATCCTGGAATGACTGCCGCGCCTCGACACGCAGCGCGCGGTATTGCGCCAGCCGCTCATACACCAGGCGCGTGAGGAGTTCGCGCTTGCGTTCCAGCATGTCGTGCCCCTGGCGTAAAAAGCCCACCTGGCGTTTGAGCCCGAGCAGAGAACTTTTGGTGGGGGGAACCTTGAGCCTTTTCATGGCTGGTGCGAGATCGGCGTGTGATATTTGTCGAGGTCGGCTTCGCTCACGCGCGCGAGCGCATCGCGCGGCAAGAGCGACAGCTGACGCCATGCCAGGTCGAGCGTGTCGAGAATGTTGCGTTCCTCGTTTTCGCCCTGTGCCACAAAGTTGCGTTCAAAACTTTCCGCGAATTTCAGGAAGGCGCGATCCGCTTCGCCGAGCTCTTCTGCACCGATGATGGAGGCTAAGTTGCGCACCTCCAGTGCACGCGCGTAGGAGGCATACAGCTGGTTGGCCACGCGCGGGTGATCCTCGCGTGTGTACTCCTTGCCCACGCCGTCTTTCATCAGGCGCGAGAGTGAAGGTGGGACCGCCACCGGCGGATAAATGCCCTGGTTGTACAGGTCGCGCGAGAGCACGATCTGCCCCTCGGTGATGTAGCCGGTGAGATCTGGAATGGGGTGGGTGATGTCGTCCGAGGGCATGCTCACCACCGGGATCAGGGTGATAGAGCCATGCCGTCCCTTGATGCGTCCCGCGCGTTCGTACAGTTCGGCCAGGTCGGAGTAGAGGTAGCCCGGATAGCCTTTGCGCGAAGGTACGTCGCCCTTGGCGGTGGCTACTTCGCGCAGGGCCTCGGCATAGTGGGTCATGTCGGTCATGATCACCAGCACGTGCATATCCAGGTCAAAGGCCAGATACTCGGCGGCGGTGAGGGCGGCGCGCGGCAGGATCAGGCGCTCGATGGCGGGATCGTCGGCGAGGTTGAGGAACATTACCACCTTGGACAGCACGCCGCTGGATTCGAAATCCTCCTGGAACATGCGCGCGTCGGTATGCGACACGCCCATCGCGGCGAAAACGACGGCAAAGCCGCTTTCTTCGTTCGGCAGTTTTGCCTGGCGCACGATCTGTGCCGCCAGGCGGTTGTGCGGCAAACCGGAGCCGGAAAAAATCGGCAGCTTCTGCCCGCGCACCAGCGAGTCCAGGCCGTCGATGGCGGAGATGCCGGTCTGCACGAATTCGCGCGGATAAGCGCGCGCCGCCGGATTCACCGGCGCGCCGTTGACGTTGCGCCTGAGGCCGGAGACCAGCGGCGGGCGCGCGTCGCGCGGCAGGCCGACGCCGTTGAAGACGCGCCCGAGAATTTCCGGAGACAGCGCAAGCTCGAACGGCTGCTCGAGGAAGCGCACCCAGGTGCGTTCCAGATCGAGATGTTCAGTCCCCTCGAATACCTGGATCAACACGCTCTCAAGGGAGCTGCGGATCACCTGGCCGTTGCGGATGCGGCCGGCATGATCGTGCACCTGTACGCGGTCGCCCAGCGCCACGCCCGGCACGTTATGCATGAACAGCAGGCCGCCGCGCGCGGCGGAAGCAAGACGATATTCGCGGTCTTTCATTTTGCGGCGCTCCCGGGCTTGGTGTATTCGGCACGCAGCGCATCGAAGGCGACCTGAATTTCCAGCGCGTTGGCATTCAGTCTGGCCAGGTCATCGTTGCCATGCAGTGTCTTGTAGCGCCGCGCACGCGCCAGCAGCGGCAGTGACAGGAGGCGCTGCACCGGCACGCCCAGCGCCAGCAGTTTTTGTCCCTGGGCATAAATCGTCAGCAGCAGTTGCAGCAGTGCGAATTGTTTTTGCGGCGAGCAATAGCTGTCGATTTCGTCCAGCGCACTCTGTTGCAGTATGCCTTCCTTGATCAGCGTGGAGCCTTCCAGGGCCCAGCGCTGCGCGGGCGACAGCGCTTCCGGGCCGACCAGGTTGACGATGCGTGCCAGCTCCTCGGCCTGGGTGAGCAAGCCCAGTGCGATTCCGCGCAGGCCCTCCCACTGCACATCCACATTTTCAGACCACCATTGGGCGGCAGTGCCTACATAGCCCGAGAAACTCTCGGTCCAGTCTACGGAAGGATAGTGGCGCGCATCGGCGAGCTCTTTTGAAAGCGCCCAGAAGGTCTGCACGATTTCCTTGGTATGGCTGGTAACAGGCTCGGAAAAATCGCCGCCGGGCGGAGACACCGCACCGATCAGCGTGACCGAGCCGAGCTTGCCGGATAATGCCTCGACGCGTCCCGCACGTTCATAAAAGGCGGCGAGCCGCGAGCCGAGATATGCCGGGTAGCCTTCTTCCACCGGCATTTGCCCGAGCCGGCCCGACACCTCGCGCAGGGCTTCGGCCCAGCGGCTGGTGGAGTCGGCCACCATCACCACATCATAACCCTGGTCACGGAAATATTCGGCCAGCGTGACGCCGACATAAACCGAGGCCTCGCGCGCCACCACCGGCATATTGGAAGTATTCGCCACCAGCACCGTGCGCTCCATCAGCGAGCGGCCGGTATGCGGATCGGTGAGCTTGGGGAAGCTTTCCAGAATATCCACCAGTTCGTTGCCGCGTTCGCCGCAGCCGACAAACACCACGATTTCGGCATTGGACCAGCGCGAGATCTGGTGTTGCACCACGGTCTTGCCGGCGCCGAACGGGCCAGGCACCGCCGCCTTGCCGCCTTTCAGCAAAGGGAAAAATGTATCCAGCACGCGCTGGCCGGTGATGAGTGGTGCGCTGGCATGGTCACGGTGCTGGTAGGGGCGCGGCGTGCGTACCGGCCAGCGGTGATAGAGCTTGAGCTTGTGGGTGTGACCCTGTTCATCCTGGATATGCGCGACCGGCTGTTCCAGCGTGTAATCACCGGCCGGAGCTAGCTCCAGCAGGGTGCCTCCGATATCGGGGGGCACCAGGATGTGGTGGAGGATGTGCGCGGTTTCCTGCACCGTGCCCAGCACGCTGCCGGGCAGAATGGCAGTGCCGTTGGCAAGCGCCGCATTGGGTTCGAAGGTCCAGGCTTTTTCGCGGTTGAGCGCATCCACCGCGAGGCCGCGTGCGATGTGGTCGCCACTCAGGTCATACAGGGTATAGAGCGGGCGCTGCACGCCATCGAAAATCTGGCCGAGCAGCCCGGGGCCGAGTTCCACCGAGAGCGGGTGGCCCATGGGTTCGACCGGGTCGCCCGGGCGCAGGCCGTCGGTCACTTCATATACCTGCACGATGGCATCATCGCCTTCACGCCCGATGACTTCGCCAGTAAGTTTCAAGGCTCCCACGCGCACCTGTTCGCCGGTCAGCACCTGGGGCAGGCGCACACGCACGATGGGGCCGTTGATCTCGAGAATTTCACCCATAATGGATTTTCATCCTATAAAAAACAATTTAGCCACAGAGATCACAGAGTACACAGAGAAATCCCTCTACTCTTTACATTCAGCTTTCTTCTCTGTGTGCTCTGTGGCAAAGGTTTCTCAGTGAGCTGTAGGAAACAGTTTTTCCATCACCAGCTGCGTCAGCATTTCGTTCATGCGCTGTTTGCGTCCTTCGAAGGTCTGGTTCACGCGTGTGCGGTTTTCCGTGTCGTGCAGCAAGGCTCCGCCGGAACAGGATCGCGGCTGGCGCGCGAGCTGCAGTATTTTTCCGGGGGCCAGGTCATGGCTGAAATTTTCCCAGCGCCCGCTCATGCGGGCCAGGTCCCGCGCATTGAGTTCCACCACGAGGGTGTCGGCATCGATGTCGCGGGCAGCGGCTGCGATAAAACCTGCCAGCACAGGCAGGTAGCGTGCTTCATCGTTGGCGAGCGCGGTCAGCGCTGCGTCGAGCTGTGCCAGCACCGATTGCACTAGAGTCCAGCGCAAACGGTCGTATTCGCCCGCCAGGCGAATCTCTGCGGTCTGTATCTGCTGGCGTTGCAGCTTGTCGGCGGCAGCACGCGCGGCCAGCACTTCACGTTCCTCGCGCAGATGCAGGCGTTCGTTGGTTTCCGCCAGGATTTCCTCGCGGCGTTTGGCTGCGCTGTCTAGAAACTCGCTTGCCAGCATTTCTGCACGAGCAATGAGAGAGGCTTCCAGGTCTGCTGCGGGGTCGTTGATCATGAGCGCTCGTCCAGTGCACCCGCGCCGAGGATGGAGGTCACCAGGTCTTCCACCTGCGGGTGATAGTTTTGCGGTTCGTGCAGCGCGGGTAGTTCGGTCACGATGATATTTCCTCCTTCGTTGCGCACCAGGTTGAGCCACTGGCCTTCAGAGCGTGCCAGCCCTTCTTCCAGCAGGATCAGGGCGCGTTCCTGAGTGCGCACCAGCTGCTCCAGCAATTGCTCCAGCTGGGCGGGGGTGGCGCCGGGATGGGTCTCGAAGCCGATCAGTGCAAAACCTTCCATCAGCGGTGCGGCCCCGAGTGCAATCATGCGCGTAGTGCTGGCAATCGTTTCAGACATGGGGTGCCCTAAATTTTTCCCAGCAAGAGTATGGTGACCACCAGCCCGTAAATGGCGATGCCCTCTGCGAGGCCCAGGTAGATCAGCGTGCGCCCGAACACTTCGGGTTTTTCCGCGATCACCGCCAGCGAGGCCGCTCCCACCGGGCCGACGGCAATGCCCGCCCCAATTGTCGCCAATCCCGTGGGGAGGCCGATGCCTATCAGTGCCAAACCGAAGCCGACCGACACATCATGTGCAGCTGCCACGGGGGCAGTTTGCGCCATTGCATCATGCAGCCCCATCAGCAACAGTGCCGCCTCGGCAGCCACGAACAGCAGCAGGTTGCTGCCGATGCCGGTTTTGAACCAGCGCGGGGCGGGCCGCTGTTGGGACAGTGGTTTTATTTCGAAGTAAACACCGAGCGCAATAAGCCCGATGATGTTGATGGTCATAAATGCGGTGAGCCAGAACATGGTTTCTCCTCAGGTAAAAAATTCATGGTTTGGGTTGGCCGGGCAGCAGCAGGGTAAGCGGGCGAAACACCCGGCCGTCCCCGGCGTAAAAACGCGAGAAGCCTTCGTAGTATTCCAGACGCAGCACCTGGATGGCAACGATGGCGCCTTCGAGCAGCAGGATGAATAAATTGCCGAGCACAACCGTGATCCAGTGGCCTGTGCTGCCCATCATGTTGGCCAGGGCAAACACGGCGATTGCCAGGGCCACATGGTTTATGCTGAATGCCGCCACGCGCAGAAATGACAGGGTGTTGGCAATATAGTTAAGCGCGGTTTCCAGCGTTTCGACACCCACCACCAGCAGGCGCTCGCTCAACGGCCCATGGCTCGTTGTCCACAGGCGGTAGATGACCACGCTGAGTGGCAGCGCCAGTAAAAGAACGCCGCTGATGCCGGGCCCGTATCCTGTGCTCAGGCGATAAGCCGCATGCAGCATGGCGAGATAGAACAGTATGCCTGCCACGCCTTTCGTGCTGAGCAGGGCCTCGGCCAGGTTGCCCTGGGCCAGGTGGTTGAGAATGGACAGCGCGGTTGCGATCAGGATGAATCCTATACCCCAGTACAATGCTGCCGTGAGCATGCGTGCGGGGTCGGAGAGCGGGGATATCCACAGCGGCTGGACGAGTTCTTCAAAGCCGAAGACGCTGCCATACATCCAGCCGAACACCATCGAGCTCGCGCCCGCCGCGACCAGCATGGCACGTGCAAATGCCAGCCTGCGCAGCAGCAGGCCAGCCGCCACAATGATGGCGCCATGTCCGATATCGCCAAACATCATGCCGAACATGGCAACGAATGACAGGGCGAACAGGGGGGTGGGATCGATTTCGTTATAGCGCGGTACGCCGTAGCTTTTAACCAGCGCGGCAAACGGCTTTAGCCAGCGCGTCTGGCGGGTGAGTGACGGCACGCTGTGCAGTTCATCGGCCAGGGGCTCGCGCACTGTCATCAGATAACGGTTGGCTATGGCCTGTGCCAGCGCGTCGCGTAAAGCTGCAACACGGGCGCTTGGCACCCATCCGCTGACCGTCGACAACCCGCCTTTTGCGCGCAGCTGCCGGGACAGTTCGGCATGGGGCGCTGCATGGCGTAACAGGCGTGCAGCAGCGGTGAGCTGAGTGCGGTATTTCTCCCGCGAGTGTGCCAGCTGGCTGCTGTTCTGCGCATGGTTGGCAGCGGCATTGCTCAAGCCGATATTCAGCTGGGCGCGCACTTCGTCTGGGCGGCCGGTGAATTCCTGCGGCACTTCCAGTGCGTGCCAGCCTGCCGAATTCAGCAGCCGCAATATTTCGGCCTCGCGTCCCTTGCTGCCTGCGATCAGGCAATGGTTTTGCCCTCCTTCTTCGTGGTAGGACTGCAGCACATAGCCGGCCAGAAGCAGCGCAGAGGCAAGCTGTGTGGCCTCTGTGGAGCTGATAACTCCCACGCGCAGATCGAGAAAGCGGCCATTCCTGCGCAACAGGGTGAGATCGATATCGAGCTTGGCAAACTCATCGAGACTTTTCAGCAGCGCCTGGTAATGCCGTGTTTCTTCCTCCCAGTGGCGCAGCGCTTCCTGATGTTGGGAAAATTCCCCCCATGCCTCACCCAGCCAGTTATCCAGCTGTACCAGATCGCTTTCCGATACAGCCTGGGCAGCGGGGGCGGCGAGTGCGGAAAAATCCAGGTCGCACAGGGTGAGCAATTTTTCCATGCGGCTGCTGGCGCTGTGAAAACGCTCGCGAAACGTGGTGCCGGGAAACTCGGGCAGTACCTCTGCTGCCACATTGCTGATGGCAGGCTCGAATGCGCTGGTCTGCGCCAGGGCCAGGGCTGCAGCGGGCGCGTCTTCGCGCAGCACATACAGCGTTGCAAATTGCATGGGGGCGGGCTGGAGCATGGTGGCGGCCTTAATGCACAAGCCCGGATGCGGGCGCGATACCCAGAGTGTAGCGCACAACTTCAGGATCAAGTTTGAGCTGGTGAGATTTCGCAATAATCCTCACCTTGCGCAAATCAAATTCGCGCATGACCAGATAGGCAAAGGCACGCGCCAGCGCGTGAGGTGCATAGCGCATCACGCGGCGTGCAGCCTCACAAGTGATGAGTTCCAGGCGCTGGGTGACTGCAAAAGTGTCCGTCAGGCCGGCAAGCTGCTCGTGCAGCGGCATCGGCAATGCAGCGAGCACGTCCTCGAATGACTCCAGTTTCACCAGGGCAGCGAGATACCCGGTATTGAGACGGCAAGGGGACGGAACCAGCAGGTAGAAAGCCTGAGCAGGAGGCAGCTGGTACACGAAGCGGTAACGCAGCAGCCATACCAGATTGACGCGGTCAATAATCGAAGCGATCAGTTCGCTGAACAAGCGGCCCTGCCTGGATTCGATGCGTACCGCCCGGCTCAACAGGCCGTTGAAGTAACGCCGATCCACTGTGGCATCGACGGCGAAGAGATCGTGCTCGGTTTCGAATGCCGCGCGCGCCTGGCGTGCAATGTCTGCATAGTGTGTTGTTTCGAGCTGGCGTAACAGCTCGGAGAAATCTTCAGTACGCAGCAACTGTTCAACCGGCAGGGTGGCGAATGCACCCGTATCCAGCAGGTCGGCGCGTATGTCCTGGATGGAACGCCCGGCGAGTTTGCCGCGCAGGATGGCTTTCAGGTTGGACAGTTCCTGGCGGTGCACCCAGTGGATGAGAAAGTCGCGTTCATTGCCGCCGAGCGGGCGCGCGAGTATCTGGCAATCATCGAGTACGGATGAAACGATGCGTTGCTCCAGTGCGTAAGGGGGGGCAACCGATGGTGAGAGCATCCCTTCCAGCCTGGCCGACGCGCTGATGTCATCCTGTGCCGTCTGCGCGAGCATGGCTTCGATCTGCGCGGGCGTCAGCAACCGCCCCATCATGATCGATACGCGTGCGTGCAGGTAAGCCTCGTTGCGTACACTCATCGCTCAGCCTCGTGCAGAATCGGTCAGCAGGGCCAGGGCAGCGGCAAGCGCTTCCTGTTCATGCGACTCGGCCAGGTGTTGCAGATCGCGCTGGCGCTCGCTGGCGCGGCGGGTAATTTCAGTGACGGATTGTTTTGCACGCTCGGCAGCCTTGCCCGTGAATCCGGCACGCAATTCCGGCAGACGCGCTTCCAGCTGGGCCTCGGCAGCGCGTGCTTCGGCTTGTGCCGCGTCCAGTACGCGGTCACGCTCGGCATGGGCTGCGTCTACCATGCCTTCGGCTTTATGTTCTGTATCCAGCAGGCGTTTCAGTACATCTTCCATGATGGGCACCTCATAAAATCAGATTGCCTGTTTAAATCCGTTATGGCGATTTTCCTGGCCGGAATATTCCTTGCTAGCCTTGGTCACTCTGCATATCTGGCCGGTAAAGCTTCACATTATTGCGTCCGCCTTTTTTGGCATTGTACATGGCGATGTCGGCGCATTTGACCAATTGAGTCTCATCATTGCCATGGTCCGGGTAGACGGCAACCCCCGTACTTGAAGAGATATTCAGGCTTTGTCCGACCAATACGAATGGCTGGTTGAGGGCCTGGCGTATTTTTTCCGCTACCAGCAGCGCATCCTGTTCCGCTTCAATGACCGGCAACAACACCACGAACTCGTCTCCGCCGATGCGCGCACGCAATCCTGCATGCGTTTTGCCACTTCTTTCAACAGCAGGTCGCCGACATGGTGCCCGAGCGAGTCGTTTATCGGTTTGAACTTGTCCAGGTCGAGGAACATCAAGGCCGGGTGTGCCTTGTCCCGGCGGGCGATGGCAAGAGCCTGTTGCAGCCGGTCGCTGAACAGGGTGCGGTTAGGCAGGTCGGTAAGCGTGTCGTAATGCGCGAGGCGGCGTATTTGTATTTCTGCATTTTTCCGGTTGGTGATGTCTTGTGCAAAACCGGTGGTGCCGAGCAGATGGCCGTCTATATCCGTGATCGGTGCCTTGAAGGTTTCGACCCAATGTATTCCGAGGTTATCCATCGACATTTCTTCAGTCAGTTTCTGCTTGCGCATGGAAATGACCTCGGCATCATCCGCATGATATTTTTCCGCCAGTTCTTGCGGCCAGAGATCAAAGTCGGTCTTGCCCAGCACATCCTGCATTTGTGCCAGCCCGGTGGTTCTGAAAAAAGCTTTATTCACGGCGACAAAGCGGCCGTCCATGTCTTTCAGCCAGATCAGGTAAGGCACGTTGTCCAGGATGGCGCGCAGGCTGGCTTCGCTTCTGGCTAACTGTTCCTCTGCCTTCTTGCGTTCGGTAATATCCTCGGAAATTCCAAGCAGGTGCATGGGCTGGCCCAGATCGTCCCGTATGGCGATCTTTTTCGTATGCAGGATGCGGGTTCCGCCCGGTGTGTCAATGAGTTCCTCGGCTATGCTTACCACGCCATTTTTAGTCAACACTTCCCTGTCATTTGAGGTAAAGGAATCAGCCTGATCACGGGGGAAGAAATCGTAATCGTTGTGGCCGATCAATTCATTGCGGCCACGCCCCAATAGTTCCTCACCTGCATGGTTAAGCAGCTCAAAACGCAGGTCATGTGCATTCTTCAGGAAAATCATGTCCGGAATGTTGTTGATGATGCTATCGAGAAGCAGATTGGTCGAGTGCAGTTTCTCCTCGGCTTGCATGCGTTCTGTCATGTCGCTGAAGTTTGCCAGCAGGCGTGAGCCTACCCACGAACCCATGAGGATCACATGTTTTACCGTGCCATCCTTGCAGGAAATGGCGAACTCCATCGGGGCAATGGCAGTCTCCTCCCGGAGCGCGCGGGTAATTTCTGCGTTCCACTCTGACACGGATTTTTCGCGGTAGGCAGGGTCCGGGTAGGCGCGGAGATTCCACTGATCTATCGTGGGAACATCTTCAAGGGTGTAACCGAACATGGTCGTGAACCTGCGGTTGGCGTATTCAATAATGCCGTGCTCGTTTGCCCATGCAACAGCGACCGCTGAAGAATCCATAATGGCTTGAAGTCTTGTTTCGCTCTCCCTGAGTGCCTGCTCCGCCTGCTTGCGCTCATCTATCTCTGATTTCAGTTGTGTGGTGAATGCCTGGAGCTTGTCGGTCATCAGGTTGATGGAATCGGCCAGTTCGGTGAGTTCATCCGAGCCCTTGTGGCTGATCCGGTAATTCAGGTTGCCGCCGGAAATGATTCTCGCGCCATAATGCAACGCTGCCAGACGCTGACGCAGCAGTTTCCCGACAAATGCCAGAGTCAGGATGGTGGAGAGTGCCAGCGTGGCCGAAAATAAAATGATAAAAACGGTCAGGTACTTGTAGGCTCGTTCTACTGTCCGGCGGTTGGATTCTTCCAGTGCCGTTGCGCCATCGCGAATCTCCGAGGCCTTCACCAGTAATTGGCTTGCGAGCCTCTTGTCCAGCTCTGCATATACCTGTTGGTTGCTTCCGGAGGTTTTCAGTGTTTCCGTATTCTTGACAATGCGGTGAAAAATGAGCGCGCTGTCTTCTATGTTTCTGGCCATCTCTTCCAGTATCTGCTGGCTATTTTTATCCCTGAGCTGCTCCCGGGCTTTTTGTATCAGGCGATCGGATGTTTCCTTGTTGTTATCCCACTGTGTTGCCACGTATCCTTCGCGATACAGGAAATACTGGTCCCGCAGTGAGGAGCGCTCAAAAAAATTAACCTTGATGCTGCTGGCAAGGGCATTGTCGTTTCTTGCTTGGGTGAATTCGACGTACGATCCGACAAGAACCGATCCCAGAATGGCGAGGGACGCTATCGTGAATGCCGAAACGATTCTTAACCGGGTAATGATGCGCATGATCGGCTATCTGTTCATTCTGACGGCTTCCGGTTTGACGGCCTTGAGGGCGTCTGAGTAAATGTAGCTCCGGTAGTCCGGCATCTCCGCCTGTTCCGCCAATTTATTTTTCATTGCCCATCTGGTTTCGTCTTCCAGGGTAATCAGCAGCATCTGGTCCAGCTCCAACTGGTAATGGAAATTGCTCCAGACATCGCGTATGAGATCCTTGTCGATCCTGGTCGCTAGCGACATGATGGACTGGGCTTCGTCCGCATGCTCGGTAACGAATTTTTCCGCCTTGAGCAAGGCACGGAGAAAACGTTTGACTGTTTCCGGATTGTTTTTGGCAAAATCCTGTTTTGAGGCGATATTGAAAGTTTCCGTATAAAGCTCTTTGTCGTAGAAGATGATTCCGTTTGCTCCCAGCTGCTTGTTGATGAGTGACAGGGGATAGTTCCAGATGGACACCGCATCTACTTTCTGCGCCATGACGGCGTCTAGCATCTCGTCCGGTTTCAATGCGACAGGTTTAATTTCCTGTCGTGTGATGCCGTTCGCAGTCAACAGCGAGTCCAGGAAAAATTCGGATGTAGTGCCGGGGGCAAAGCCGATGCGTTTTCCTTTCAGGTTCCTGGGTGTAGCCAGCCCGGCATTCTTTCTGCCCACAATCGCGTTGTTCGTGGTGCTCGCATCTATGTTGGCAATAACAAATATTTTTTCGCCCTTGAGTATATTGAACATGACGGGCGTTTCTGCGACGGTTGCCAGGTCCGCCTTGCCGTCGAGGACTGATTGCAGGGCGGATTTGCCATAGGTATGCAATTGCTGCTGAACCTCCAGCCCCTCTGCGGCAAAGTAGCCTTTTGCCGCAGCGACATGCACCAGCGTGCATTGGGGCTGGTAGGTGTAAGCGACGGTTATTTTTTGTAGTGGTACCGGGCTGGGGGGGCTGATTTCTGGCAGCCCACGAGTGTTGCGATGAGAGCCAATGCGAGAGACGTTTTGCACATCACTTGTCTGCCGATGAATATTTCACTTGTCTGTGTACTCTGGCGCAGAAATTTCATGATGCATGCTTTGTTGTTATGGTAAATGCACTGTACACCTAAGGAAGGTCTGAATAAGTAACAACAAATGAGAACGACGAGCTCACAATCTTCCGAGAATGCTCGAATTGGGCGAAAAGACCCTTGGCAAGGTTCGTTTCGACTGCCATGCCGCTCGATTTCCCGTTCATCGGGCGCA
>JANYJE010000062.1 GCA_025408405.1 Nitrosomonadales bacterium
GTGTGGCGGCAAGGCCGAGCGCGAAACCGACACCATGGACACCTTCGTCGAATCGTCCTGGTATTACGCCCGCTATGCCTGCCCGGACAATGACCAGGCCATGCTCGACGAACGAGCCAACTACTGGCTGCCGGTCGATCAGTACGTCGGCGGCATCGAGCACGCCATCCTGCATCTGCTGTATGCGCGCTTCTTCAACAAGCTGATGCGCGATGTCGGGCTGTTCGGAAGCCCTCTCCCCAACCCTCTCCCGCCAGCGGGAGAGGGGGCAAACGACGCGCTTTGCGCGCCCCAAAGCTTTGATGAGCCCTTTACCCGGTTGCTGACCCAGGGCATGGTGCTCAAGGATGGCACCAAGATGTCCAAGTCCAAGGGCAATACGGTTGACCCTCAGGCGTTGATCGACCAGTACGGTGCCGATACCGCGCGCCTGTTCATGATGTTCGCCGCACCTCCTGAGCAATCGCTGGAGTGGTCTGATGCGGGCGTAGAAGGCTCGTATCGCTTCTTACGGAGAGCATGGAGATTGTTTTTCCAGTACTCTGCCAAGGGAGAAAATTTGGAACTGGCGAACTCGTTTAAATGGGCAGACGTTGCGCAATCCATAAAAAATCAGCGTCAGGAAATTCACGCCAGTCTCAAACAAGCAAACCACGATTATGGGAAACATCAGTTCAACACAGTTGTTTCGGCTTGCATGAAAATTTTGAACTCACTGGATGCGAACATTGATGCGCTAGAAGCTTCAGGGAATTCAAACATGGCAGCTCAAATGTTTGTACTCTCTGAGGGGTTTTCCATTCTTCTTCGTTTACTCGCTCCAATAGCACCTCATGTCACACAGCATTTATGGCAACACGGCAGCTACGGCGACGATATCCTCGCCGCCCCTTGGCCTGAAGTAGACGAAACCGCATTGGTGCAGGATGAAATCGAGCTGATGATCCAGGTGAACGGCAAGCTGCGCGGCAGCCTGCGCGTGGCAAAGGACACCGACAAGGCAACGCTGGAACAACTGACGCTGGCGCACGAGGCGGTGCAAAAACTGCTGGCGGGTGGTGCGGCGAAAAAAGTCATCGTGGTTCCCGGACGCTTGATTAACGTGGTGATCTGACAAAATGAATATGCCGATACGCGCAACCTCGCTGATAACGCTGATGCTCTCTCTGCTGCTTGCTGCTTGCGGCTTTCATTTGCGCGGACAGGGGGAGTTTGCGCTGCCGTTCCACACGCTTTATGTGCAATCGCCCAATGACTACGCGCCTTTCATCATCGCGCTGAAGAGCGCCATTCAGGTGAACGATGTGCAGATCACCGATGCACCGGCGCAGGCGCAACTGACGTTACAGATTGTTTCCGAAATCGCGGACAAGCAGATTCTTTCCCTGAGCGGTGCCGGTCGCGTGCGCGAATACCGTTTGCAGTACCGCGTCTCTTTGCGCGCCTATGACCAGAAACAGCAGGAGTGGCTCGCGCCGCAGGAAATCACTTTGCGGCGCGATTTCTCCTACGACGATACTCAGGTGCTCGCCAAGCAGCAGGAAGAATCGCTGCTTTACCAGAACATGCGCGATGACGCAGTGCAGCAGGTGTTGCGCCGCCTGAACCACGCCCATGCGCCGCTGGACACCGCGCAATAAAACTCACCTTGTTATTATGAAACTCTCATCCGAAGACCTGCCGCGCCACCTCGCCAAAGGGCTTGCGCCGCTGTACGTCATCCACGGCGAGGCGCTGTTGCTGTCCATCGAGGCGGCGGATTCCATCCGCGCGGCGGCACGCGCGGCAAGCTATGACGAACGCGAGGTGCTGACCGTCGAACAGGGTTTCAAGTGGGCGGAGTTGCGCAACAGCGCGCAAAGCCTGTCGCTGTTTTCTTCGCGCAAGCTGGTGGAGCTGCGCATCCCGACCGGGAAACCCGGCGTGGAAGGCGCGCAGACCCTGCAGGAATATTGCGGGCAGTTGAATGCCGATACGGTTACGGTGGTGACGCTGCCGAAGCTGGACAAAACCGCGCAGAACAGCAAGTGGTTCACCGCGCTGGCAGAACACGGCGTGGTCATCGCCACCGAAGAAATTGCGCTGAATGCGCTGCCCAGCTGGATTGCAGGCCGTTTGCAACGCCAGGGGCAATCCACCGACATGGACACGCTGCGCTTTCTGGCGGAGCGCGTGGAAGGCAACCTGCTGGCGGCTTTTCAGGAAATCCAGAAACTGGCCCTGCTGTTTCCCGCCGGGCCGCTTTCTTTCGAACAGGTTAAAGACGCGGTGATGGACGTGGCGCGTTACGACGTATTCAAGCTGTCCGAAGCCATGCTCGCGGGCGATGCCGCGCGCTATGCGCGCATCCTCGACGGCCTGCACGCGGAAGGCGAGGCTACGGTACTGATCCTGTGGGCGTTGTCGGAGGACATCCGCGCACTCGCCAAGGTATCGCGC
This sequence comes from Nitrosomonadales bacterium, assembly GCA_025408405.1. Taxonomy (GTDB): domain Bacteria; phylum Pseudomonadota; class Gammaproteobacteria; order Burkholderiales; family Gallionellaceae; genus 39-52-133. Next base: position 2,440 of record JANYJE010000062.1, read on the forward strand.
GCCATGCAAGGCGGCGGCAATCTGGCAAACGCCTTGCGCGATGCACGTGTGTGGGGCGTGCGCCAGAAGCTGGTGGAACGCGCGGTGCGGCGCTTCAAACCAGCTATTGCGGAGCGCGCCCTGCGTCAGGCGGCACATGTGGACAAGGTGATCAAAGGCCTGCGTTCGGGCGATGTGTGGAGCGAGTTGCTGCAACTCGGCGTGCGTTGCGCGCGGGCGGGAACAGCATGAGCGAGAAAGTATTGTTAGTGCTAACCAACCTGCC
>JANYJE010000063.1 GCA_025408405.1 Nitrosomonadales bacterium
TTGAATTTAATGCTGTCCGACTTGTAGGTGATGCCGGGGAATTCCGCCGCATTGAAGAAATCAGGCGACTTCAGGTGATCGTCGCGCTTGGCAAAACCGGTGCTGATCGAGGCGGCTTCGATGGCGATATCGACCGTGCCGTTTTTGGCGGCGCGATCCAGCGTGATCCGGCCGGAGCTCCTGTCAAAGCGGCCATGCATGGTGGAGTAACCGAAATGGCTGACGCTGAACAGCGCAAAGGTGTGCGCGGGATCGACGCTGTAGGAATCGGCAGCATGTGCGGCCAGCGGCAGGCTGGCTGCGATTAGCAGTGCAACGAGTGAATTCGGTTTGATCATAGCGTTTCTCCGGTAAGTTAAAACGTAAGCAAGTTATAGCGGTGGCGTGCCGTTGACGCGCCAGCTTAGGTACACAGCTCCTGCTGCAAATGCCAAACAGGCAGCAGACAGCAGGGTGGATTGTACCCACAGACCCAGCTTTTCGGATACCGGCAGTTTGGCAGCCAGCGGGATGGCGGCCAGAGCCGGCAATGCATACCAGGGCAGGCGCGCAGTCAGCACGGCTAAGCAGGCCAACAGGCCGGTGATGAGCGCGAGCGGCAGGGTGAAAGTACGGCCACACGGCAGCAGGCTGTTGGTGATAAACAGGATCAGCAGATACGCCATGGTTGCCGCGCCCAGCGCCAAGCCAAGCTGGCCGAGCAAGGCCGAGGCGCCCACCAGCACGGCTAACCCTGTGCCCAGCCCCAGCGCCATGCCTGCACTGGCAGCGCGCACCGGCGACTCATGCAGATCATCCATCCAGAACACCAGCCAGCCCACATACAGCGCGCAGCCTGTGCCCCATTGCAGCGCCGTGCCTAGCGGCTGCTGCTGCAACACGCGCACGCATACCCACACTGCTACAGCGCCGCCCAGCGCGGCGAGCACTGGGCGCCACAGCGAAGAATTCAGCAGGGTCAGGGGAATGGCGAGCGCAGCGCAAGCCAGGCCCAGCCAGATGATTTTGCGTGTGCTGGTGAGCGGTTCGAAGGCAAATCCGCTCACCAGATAAACCGTGATGGCGAATCCGGCGATAATGGCCAGCCCGCTCAGGCGCAAGCGCTGCAACAGTTCGGCAGTCAGCAGTGCAACCAGGAAAGGGGCCAGTCCTGCCTGTACGGCGGGGTGATCGAGGAGTGCGTGCAATTGGGTCTCCCTAAAATCTGAAGTGTGGCGCTAGTGTATCATCGGCGAACTTTCCGCGAATTTTTCAGCAGTGCTTGTCATTATGAACAACCTTATTTTGCTGATTCTGTGTTTTGCCGCGGGTATTCTGTTGCGCCGCACGCGGCGCATGCCCGAGCAGGCACCGGCCACCCTCAACAGCTTCATCATCCATGTTTCTGTCCCCGCGCTGACGCTGTTCTACCTGCACGATCTGAAATTAAGCGGTGACATCATTCTGATCGTGGCGATGGCCTGGCTGCAGTTTGGCCTGGCTGCAGGCTGCTTCTGGTGGGCGGGGCGCAAGCTGACCCTTCCGCGTGCCACCGTGGGAGCGCTGGTGCTGACCGGCGGCATGGGCAATACCGCGTTCTTCGGCTTGCCCATGATAGAGGCCTATTACGGTCATCAGGGCATGGCCACCGGCATTCTGATCGACCAGACCGGCTCTTTTCTGGTGCTCTCCACGTTGTGCATTATCGTGGCCGGAATTTACTCATCCGGGCGTCCCACTGCCGGCGCGATCGCGCGCCGCATCGTGCAGTTCCCGCCCTTCATCGCACTGGTTGCAGCGCTGCTGCTGATTCCCATGGAGTACCCGCTGTGGTTAAACGCGGTACTCAAGCGCCTGGGCGACACCCTGGCGCCGCTGGCGCTGCTGTCGGTGGGGTTGCAGTTGCGGCTGGGCCACCTCAGCGGCAATGGCCGCAATCTGGCGCTCGGCCTGAGCTTCAAGCTGCTGCTGGTTCCCCTGATGATTCTACTGCTGTACGTGGCGCTGCTCGGTGCACATGGAACAGCCATACAGGTCACCATCTTCGAGGCCGCCATGCCCCCCATGATTACCGCAGCCATTTTGGCCAGCGAGCATGACCTTGACCCTGAACTCTCCACCTTGATGGTGGCGGTCGGCTTGCCGGTTTCCTTTCTGACACTGCCGGCATGGTGGTGGGTGATGCAGGGAGTGTAATCGGGGCGAAATATTTCCCGCGCGGCCCGGCTGCTCTGAGGTGAATTGATAATTCAGACGCTGCCGGGCCGGCTTGAAACAGGAGCGCGGCGATCATATAGGGCCGCTCATGCTGCAGATAATTATTCTTTGTTCAGCCAGCCCAGCGTGTCATCTTTCAGTTCGGCGAAATCCTGTGCTGACATTTCAAAGTAGTGCAGTACGTCGACAGCAATCCCGTCCCAGTCCGGATTTTTCTGGCAGAAATGCTCATCGACGATCAACTCCGCCATATAGATGATGCCAGCCAAGCCGATGACTTCCTTGCTGATGCGAGCGCTGGGGACGGTGAAGATGGTCTTGTCGTGGTGGTAACGGATAGCCTTGCTGACGTTATCAGGCAGAAACCATGTGCGTGCCATCATGCTGCCGACCACGGCATGATCGGTGGAGAAACATTCGTTTTCAACTTGATGGATATCCTGGCCCATGTTGGCCTTTGCAATCATGACCTCGCGGTAGTTCGGAAAGGTGCCCATCAATACCGGAATTCCGCAATCGTGAAACAGGCCGGTAATGTAGGCCTCATCCTGGGAAATGCCGGTTATTTTCCGGGCCAGCCTGGAGGAAATCACTGCGCTTAACGAGGAGCGCTCCCAGAACTTCTCGAAATTCGGCGGGTTGTTCGCCATGCTCTGGAGCAGAGCAACCTGGTTCAGCAAATTGATCGTGGCTTTCATGCCGAGCACGGTAATCGCCTGGTGAACTGAGGTGATTTTGCCGCCCCTGGCGAACAGCGGGGAGTTGGCCAGTTTCAGCAGTGCTGCAGCCATACCTGCGTCGCGCTTGATTGGCTGCGCTATCCTGTCAATTTCGGCATCGGGTCGTTTCGCCTCTTTCATGACCTCAAGCAAGAGGGCTGGGCAAGGGGGGATTTTCACTCCGACCAGCAATTTTTGCATGTCTTGATCGTTAGGTTCCATTATTTTAGTCACTTTCACCAAGCATCGGGGATGCGCAGAACTGTTGTGTCCGACAGCTTGTAAAATTCGCTCTGTGCCTTTCTCTCCCATGCAACTGTTGAAAAATTGGCCTGCCGCAACACCTCGGAATATTTCTTGTCGCTGATCCGTATGTGATCGATCAGCCAGGTACGGAGCAATTCAATCAGCTCTGAATAAGCAGGAATATCTTCGACAAAAAATTTGGTCGCCAAATCATTGAGCCTGGCAATGAATTCATCGTGCTGCGCTATATGCTCGCTTAACCCGTCATAACTTGCTTCAGCCAATAATTTCTCCTCCAGAGAAAAATGTGCCTTGGTGTATCCCATCAGCGAATCGATGATGCTTCGAATCACCCGGTCACCCTCATCTTTCGATACGGCGAGAGTAAGCCTGTTGAAGATGCTCACCAATACTTTATGCTGTTCATCAATGGCCTCAATTCCGACATTGAGATCGGGTGTCCACTCGAAATAATTTTTATTGTTCATGCCTGGTTGCCCCTGATTTCAAAAAAGCGCTGGCCTTCGAGCTTTCCTCTGTTGTGAGTCTTAAACGCGGTCGGCGTTCATGTTACCAGCTTCCTGCCATGCTGGATGACCCAGGCCTCTTGCCGCTATGTTGGCCTGTGTTTCTTTAAGTTTCACTCCGGGCCAGCGTGGTCAGGGGCAAGCCAGCCACTCACGCTGCTGATTTCTTAGCGCCGTGGTTTGAAGTGCGGCGGCGGCTCAGCTTGCCAACACCTGTTGTGCCGCAGCTACCGCGACACCGCGCTGTATCGGGGCATTCATGCGGCCGAGGATGTCATCCAGCGCGGCCAGGCACACCAGGATGTTACGCTGCTTGGAGGCGAGGCCCATTAAGTATTTCTGCATTACATTTTTGTAATTTCGCATGGCCTGATTTCAGCTATAGTGAGCCAAAAAGTGAGGAGACTCATGAAAGTCTTGCTGATTGAAGATGAGCAAAAAATTGCGGATTTTGTCTGTGCCGGCTTTCGCGAGCAGGGGTTTGCTTATGAGCACTGCAACAACGGCACGGATGGTTATGCTCGCGCCAGTGCAGGTGATTACGATGTCATCGTATTGGACATCATGCTGCCCGGCCGTGATGGACTGTCCATCCTGAAGGGGCTGCGCAAGGCTGGTTTGGCGACGCCGGTGATTCTGCTCACGGCGCGCAACGAACTGGATGACCGCATTGAGGGCTTGAACCTGGGCGCTGATGATTACCTGGCCAAGCCGTTTTTTGTGGAGGAGCTGATTGCCCGCATTCAGGCTTTGCTGCGCCGGGTGTCAGGGGAGCGGCAGAATCGTCTGATGGTGGGTAGCCTCTCGCTCGATCGCATCTCCCGTGAAGTGACCTGGAATGGTGAGGTCATCGACCTTACCGGACGCGAATTCAACCTGATCGAATACCTGATGCGCTCCCCGGGGCGGGTTTTTACCCGCACCCAGATTCTTGAGCATGTTTGGGGCTACGATTTCGATCCCAGCACCAATGTGGTTGACGTGTGCATTCAGCGCATCCGCAAGAAGCTGTCTGCCATTGGTGGCAATGGCGCAGGCGAATCGCCCATCGAAAGCGTGCGCGGAGTCGGCTATCGATTCCGCAAGGCAGCATGATCCGCTCCTTCCGCCTGCGTCTGGCTCTTTCCTCTGCGTTGCTGACGGGTCTGGTGCTGGCCGCGTTCGGGCTGAGCACCTGGTGGCTGATCCGCAGTGTGAAGATCGACCGGCTGGATTCAGCCTTGCGCACCCAGGCGGAGCGGGAGGCCGGCAAGCCCATTCCGGAGCGTGATGGTGAGCAGATCGAAAGCGCGATGGAAAGTGCCCTGGGAGTGCGCAAGCCGGATGATCTGGTGTTGCTGATCGAGGATGCGCAGGGCGCGATGTTGTATCGGTCTGCGCAGTGGCCTGCGGCTCTGGATGCGAACCAGCTGCCCTGGCTGCACTTTCCGGCTCGCCACTCGGGGCTGGATGTGCCGCAATGGCTGATACGCTCTGCTCAGGCACAGGAACAACGCTGGCCGCCACCCGCTGAGTTTGGGCCGGGAGAACAGAATCAGCGCCCCGGTGATCGACACCCGCCGCGGCGATTGCGGCCGCGTCCACCATGGCCACTGGAGCAGCCGCGCGGCCCGGCTGATCAGTCGCCGTCGCCTGATGGGGCAAGCAACCAGCCGCAGTCAGCACCCTTGCCATCGGATACTTCTGGGCAGGAGGCAAGGACGCCGGTTACGACAGCACCTCCACCGCGCCGCATGCCGCCTGTTTCCAGCGTGACTGGTGTCACGATCAATGGTCAGGCATGGCGCGTGGCTTTGGCCAGCGGCAGCGCCGGCCGGGTGGCGGTGGCGGTCAATTTGCGCATGCTGGATGAGGAAATGCAGGGGGTGCGCACTGCCTACCTGATTGCGATGCCATTGGCCCTGCTGCTGATCGGAATCAGTGCGTGGATTTTTTCCGCCCGCGCGTTACGGCCACTGGAGAAGCTGGCCAGCGCGACCCGTCGTATCACGGTGGATGGCCTTGACCAGCGCATTTCTGCTGCCGGGGAAGATCAGGAGTTTGTCGAGCTGATCGAGGTGTACAACAGCATGCTGGCACGCCTGCGACGCAGCTTTCAGCAGGCTTACCGGTTCTCGGCAGATGCAGCGCATGAGTTGAAGACACCGCTGGCGATTCTGCAGGGGCAGCTTGAGCGGGCGATCAACCAGACTGAGGCTGGCTCGGCAATACAGGTCGAGTTGACCAGCATTCTCGACGAGGTGCGGCGCCTGTCCACCATCTCGCGCAAACTGCTGCTGCTGTCGCAGGCAGATGCGGGCCAGCTCAGTATCAATCGCGAGCCATTCAACCTGACGGAGGCTTTGAACAACCTGGTGGAGGATACCCAGATGCTGGCGTCGCAGTTGCAGGTCAGCGGAGACATTCAGGCGGGCCTCATGATCAATGCCGACGGCAGTCTGCTGCAACAGGTGCTGCACAACCTGATCAGCAATGCCATCAAGTACAACCTCGAAGGCGGCCGCATCGAGATATCGGCGCGTGCCCTGCCGCAGGTGGTGGAGGTGGTGATTGCCAACACCTCGCGTGGGATTCCTGAGAGTGAGCGCGAGCGGGTATTCGAGCGCTTTTACCGGGCTGATCCTTCGCGCAATCGCCAAGTGGAGGGGTTGGGTCTCGGGCTTGCCCTGTCGCGCGAGATTGCACGTGCCCACCACGGCGACCTGTCGTTCAAGGTTCTGAAGGACAACACCGTCAAATTTTCTCTTGTATTGCCGCGTTGACCGCGCTCCCCCAGCGCAGGCTTGCCTGCAATCTTCTTCATGTTGCGCCGGCAGACGATTACAAAACTGTAATCCGCCGAGGTGACTGGCCGTAATGCTGTGGATGCATAGTGCCATCGTGCCAGGCAGATAGGCTGTCGGCACCAGGCTAAATGAAGGAAATTCATCAACCAACACAGGAGGTCATATGTTCAACAAGACAGTAATCACGATTGCCCTGACTGGCGTGTTTGCCGTGAGTGCTTTTGCTCAGGGGGGCGCCCGTCAGGGGCCGGGGCATGGTGCAAATGTAGGCGGCGCCGCAAACATGGCACCGGGTGTAGGCCATGGCGCGGGAGGGCCAGGCAATGGCATGGGCCCCGGCAATGGCGCTGGTCAGGGAAGGGGAACGTCGCGTGATGGTGGCGTTTCGGGCTCGCAGCAGGGTGACGCAGGTCCGCAGCAAGGCGGCCGCCATGGCGACCGCGACCATGACCGTCGTCCGCCACCTCGCATGGATGTCCAGGGTGGTCCTGGCCAGCAACAGGGAGGCCCCGGCATGCAGCAGGGTAGAGGGGACGGCGACCGCGACCATGACCGTCGTCCGCCACCTCGCATGGATGGACAGGGTGGCCCTGGCCCGCAACAGGGAGGCCCTGGCATGCAGCAGGGTAGAGGGTATGGCGACCGCGACCATGACCGTCGCCCGCCACCTCGCATGGATGGTCAGGGTGGACCTGGTCCGCAACAGGGCGGCCCCGGGCGTCAGCCATCTGAGCGGGAGCAGGGCACAGGCAACCAGAATGGGCAGGAACGCGGCAACAATTGATTGTTGATCAGCCCATCCTGCTGTCACCCACTGTAGGAGGTAACGAGATGAGAGCCTTGGTTTTCTGTCTGATGTTGTTGCCGGGTTGGGGATGGGCCGATGCCTATAAGTGTCACACCATCGGGAGAGTCATCTACAGCCAGCTGCCCTGTGGCAATGATGCCGAGCTGGTGCATGACAACATCACCATCACCAATCCGCGTGATGTGGGGGAGCCAGCTGCACATGGCAACCCTGCATTGATCGTGTCGTTGAACAGCCGAGGAACCTACACCGTCTCCGGCAGGCTGAATCAGGTGGATGCCTCATTTGAAATAGATACTGGTGCTTCGGTTACAACGATTTCTCAGGAATTGGCTGATCGTGCAGGTTTGAGCAGTTGTGAGCAAAGGATGGTCACTGACACTGCCAATGGCACAGTGGGCGTGTGTCTGCTACATGTGGCAGAAATTTCGTTTGGCAGATTCCATTTGCGTGAAGTGCCGGTACAAATCGTGCCGCGTATGGCCAGTGATGCGCTGCTGGGAAATTCGGTGTTGCGCGGCTTCCGCATCAGCCAGCATGACGGCGTCATGACGATTTCCGATTAACAGGGTGTTGAAAAACGTAGCGAGGATGGCCAGCTGCAAGGCGCACGGAGCGGAGCGACCGAGACATATCAAATAGATAGGCGAGGGAGCGAGCACCGGGCAACGCCGCAGATGGCCACCGCATAACCAATGACTTGGCTGGCGTTGTTTGACAGCCTAGTCAGATGGCTAGTAGTTTCATCAGTAGCTTTTCAACACCCTGTTAGGTGTTCCGCTTTCCCCATTGCCAGTGCTTGCGCGGGCATTTTTTTACCCTTTATCGTGACAAAACTGTAATGCACCTGTCGCGCGATCGGTAATCCGTATTGGTCATAGTGGGGCCGTTGCAACCAACGGAGAAAATCATGAAAGGATTCCTGATCAGCATGGTGGTGAGCGCCGGTTTGACACTGCTGTCTGCCGACACCCGGATTCTTGAGGATGTTCATGACCTGATGGCGAATCTGGCGGGGATCATCCGCCAGTTACTTGCCTAGGTGAGGGGCATATCATGAAAAAACCCGCCGCAGCGGTTTTTTCAAGGGCGATGGTCTCGGCGATCAGCCCGCAAACACCTTCTGCGCCGCAGCCACAGCCACGCCATTCTTAACCGGCGCTTTCATGCGGCCGAGGATGTCGTCTAGCGCAGCCAGGCACAGCAGGATGTTGCGCTGGTTGCTGGCGTATCCCATCAGGCCGATGCGCCATACCTTGCCTGCCATCACGCCCAGGCCTGCGCCGATTTCCAGCTGGTATTCATTGAGCAGGGCGCCGCGCACGGCGGCATCGTCCACGCCTGCGGGAAGGCTGATGGCATTCAGTTGCGGCAGGCGTTCACCGGCCGGCACCACAAATTTCAGCCCCATCGCTTCCAGGCCCGCGCCGAGGGCTAAGTGATTTTTGTGGTGGCGCGCCCAGGAATTTTCCAGGCCTTCTTCCTGCAGCATCACCAGCGCTTCGTGCAGGCCGTACAGCGCATTGATGGGCGCGGTGTGATGATAGGCGCGCTTGCTGGCGCCGCCCCAGTAACCCATCACCAGGTTCAGATCCATAAACCAGCTTTGCACTTTTGTTTTGCGGTTCTTGATTTTCTCCTGCGCGCGTGCGCTGAAGCTCACTGGAGACAGGCCCGGTGTGCACGACAGGCATTTCTGCGTGCCGGAATAGATGGCATCGATATTCCACTCGTCCACCAGGAGCTTGGAGCCGCCCAGCGAGGTGATGGCGTCAACGATGCTCAGACACCCGTATTGGTGTGCGATGGCGACCAGCGTCTTGGCGTCGGACACGGCACCTGTGGATGTTTCTGCATGCACGAAGGCAACCACTTTGCTATCCGGATTGGCCTTGAGCGCGTCTTCCAGTTTTTGCGGGTCGACTGCGCGCCCCCAATCGTCTTGCACCATTACGGCGATAGCGCCGCAACGCTCGACGTTTTCTTTCATGCGCCCGCCGAACACGCCGTTCTGGCACACGATCACCTTGTCACCGGGCTCCACCAGATTGACGAAGCAGGTTTCCATGCCGGCAGAGCCGGGGGCGGAAACAGGCATGGTCAATTCGTTCTTGGTCTGGAAGGCATATTTAAGCAGCTCCTTCATCTCGTCCATCATCGTCACAAACATCGGGTCGAGATGGCCGATGGTGGGGCGTGCCATCGCACCCAGCACGCGCGCGCTGACATCGGAAGGGCCGGGGCCCATCAGGATGCGTTGTGGTGGATAAAATGAGCTGATTGCCATGTTGCGTCCTTTTAAAGTGGTTTCAGGTTGATGGCGGCGTCTGTTCCAGTAATTCTATCCAGTGCTTGACCGGAATCTTGCTGGCGCTTTCCAGGTGCAGCTGGCAGCCGATGTTGGCGGTGGCGATGACATCGGGCGCACCCTGTTGCAGCGCCGCAATTTTGTTGCCCAGCAGCTGTTGCGACAGCGCCGGTTGCAGCAGGGAATAGGTGCCCGCAGCACCGCAGCACAGGTGGCCGCCGGCAACCGCAGTCAGCGTGTAGCCGCAGCGCTGCAGGATATTTTCAACCACACCGCCCAGTTTCTGCCCGTGCTGCAGAGTGCAGGAGGACTGGCAGGCAACGCGGCACCCTTTGCCGATATTGGCAAACCTGTCCAGGTTCTCGTCGCGCAGGATTTCGCTCAGGTCGCGCGTGAGCGCACTGATACGCGCCGCACGGGCGGCATAGGCAGCATCGTTTTTTAGCGCATGGCCATAATCTTTCACCATCACGCCGCAGCCGCTGGCCGTCATCACGATAGCCTCTATGCCTTGCCCGACAAAGGGCCACCAGGCATCGATGTTGCTGCGCATCATGTCGCGTGCCTGCTCAGGCTCGGCCAGATGCTGGTGCATCGCGCCGCAGCAGCCGGCATCCGGCGCGTTGAGCAGGGTGATGCCGAGTTGATCCAGCACGCGCGCGGCGGCGGCATTGGTGGAAGGTGTGGCCAGCGGCTGCACGCAACCTTCCAGAACCAGCATGCGTCGTGCATGTTGCGAGTGCGGGCGCGCTGCTGCTTGGCGCGTGCGCGGCAGGATGCGGCGCAGCGCAGGCGGCAACAGCGGGCGCAGCAGCTGTCCCAGGGCGAGCGGCAGGCGCAGCCTGCCGGGGTAGGGGAGTACTGCCAGCAGTGCGTGGCGCACTGCGCTTTCCCACCATGGGCGCGCTGCACGCGCTTCAATGAGTCCGCGCCCGATGTCGATCAGGCGCCCGTATTGCACGCCGGAAGGGCAGGTGGTTTCGCAGGAGCGGCAGGTCAGGCAGCGGTCGAGGTGCAAACGCGTTTTTGCGCCGGACTGCCTGCCTTCCAGCATTTCCTTGATCAGGTAAATGCGCCCGCGCGGCCCGTCCAGTTCCGACCCCAGGAGCTGATAGGTGGGGCAGGTGGCGTTGCAGAAGCCGCAGTGCACGCAGGTGCGCAGGATCGCATTGGCCTCGGCGATGTCGGTGCGTTGCAGCAGCTCGGGTGGAATGGATGTCTGCATTTGCTGTTACAGGTGCGGATACATGCGCCCGCGATTGAATATGCCGTGCGGGTCGAAGCTGAGCTTCAGGCGCTGGTGCAGTTTGAACAGGGGGGCGGGCAGAGGCTCGAATATTTCTGCGGCTGGCGCGTGGCCGCGCCAGCAGGTGACATGGCCGCCTGCTGCGGCAACGCCTTTACGAATGTCGGCAACGGGTGCGTCGCTCGCCAGCCAGCGTTGCGCGCCGCCCCAGTCCAGCAGCCAGGCGCCAGGTATTGCCAGGGGGGCGGTGGCGGGTTTCACCAGCACGCGATACAAGGGCTTCCCGCTGTGGAAAAAAGGCAGCTGCTGTTCGCGCAATGACTGCCAGAAGGGAGCTGCGTTTTCGATCACCGCCCCGCCCAGATTGGCATGCGCCTGTTTCACCGCCTGCTCGCTGCCGGCCAGGCGGATATACACATGCCCGGTGTGATAGCACGCAGCATCCACCGGCACGGGCTGCGACAACAGCTGGCTCATGCGCCCGATCGCCTCCTCCTGCGCGCATTCATGGATCAGGGTGAGGCTTGCGGCCGGGCGCGGCAGCACCTTCAGGCTGCATTCCAGCAGCACACCCAGCGTGCCGTAAGCGCCGACCATCAGGCGCGACACATCGTAGCCCGCCACATTTTTCATAACCTGGCCCCCGAAGCGCAGCAGTTCGGCGCGGCCGTTGAGAAGCTTGCAGCCCAGCATCGCGTCACGCGCGGCACCGGCGTAAGGGCGGCGCGGGCCGGACAAACCACAGGCGATGGTGCCGCCCAGGGTGGCGTGTGCGCCAAAATGCGGCGGCTCGAAAGTGAGCATCTGTCCAGCCTTTGACAGCGCGGCTTCGATCTCGGCGAGCGGCGTGCCCGCACGTGCAGTCAGCACCAGCTCGCGCGGGTCGTATTCGATAATGCCGCTGTGCATTGATGCCGGCAGCACTTCGCCCTGCGGGGCGTGGCCGAGAAAATTTTTGCTGTTGCCGCCGCAAATATGCAGCGGCGTGCGTGAGCCGATCGCATCGTGAACCTGCTGCTGCATGGCTGTGCTCATGTCGGACATCAGAAGCGTTCCAGTTCGGGGTGGGACAGCTGTCCGTGGTGCACATGCATGGCGCCAAATTCGGCGCAGCGATGCAACGTGGGCACAGCCTTGCCGGGATTGAGCAGGCCATCGGGGTCAAAGGCGGCCTTTAGCGCGTGAAACTGGGCGAGCTCGCCGCTTTGAAACTGGATGCACATCTGGTCTATCTTTTCCATGCCCACGCCGTGTTCGCCGGTGATGGTGCCGCCCACTTCCACGCACAGCTGCAGGATGCGCCGGCCGAATTCTTCGGTGCGTGCCAGTTCGCCGGGCCTGTTGGCATCGAACAGGATCAGCGGGTGCAGGTTGCCATCGCCGGCATGAAACACATTGGCCACCGCCAGGCCGTACTCCCCTGACCACAGGCTGATCTGGCGCAACACCTGCGGCAGCCGGTGGCGCGGGATGGTGCCGTCCATGCAGTAGTAATCCGGTGAAATGCGCCCCACCGCGGGGAAGGCCGATTTGCGCCCCTTCCAGAACAATTGCCGTTCGGCTTCATCGACCGCGGTGCGCACTTCGGTGGCGCCGTTGTGGGTCAGCAGATGGCGCACCGCCACGATGTATTCGGAAACTTCGGCATTGCTGCCATCCAGCTCGCACAGCAATATCGCTGCTGCATCGCGCGGATAGCCGGCATGGACAAAATCTTCCGCGGCCTGGATGGCCAGCTTGTCCATCATCTCCAGCCCTGCGGGAATAATGCCCGCTGCGATGATCGCGCCCACTGCCTCTCCCGCCTTCACCACATCGTCAAACGCGGCCAGAATCACCTGCGCGCGTTGCGGCCTGGCCAGCAGCTTGACGGTGACTTCGACGATGATGCCGAGCATGCCTTCGGAACCGGTCAGCAGCGCGAGCAGGTCGTAGCCGGGGGCATCCAGTGTTTCTGCGCCTATGCTGAGCAGCTCGCCCTCCATGGTGACCACCTTCAGCATCAGGATGTTATGCACGGTGAGGCCGTATTTCAGGCAATGCACGCCGCCGGAATTTTCCGCCACGTTGCCGCCTATAGTGCAGGCGATTTGCGAAGAAGGGTCGGGAGCGTAATACATGCCATGGGCTGCGGCGGCTTCGGAAATGGCGAGGTTGCGCACACCCGGCTGGACTGTGGCAAGAGCGTTGGGCGCATCGATGTGCAGGATGCGCGTGAATTTTGCCAGGCTCAGCAGCACGCCGTCACGCAGCGGCAACGCGCCACCGGACAAGCCGGTTCCCGCGCCGCGCGCCACCACCGGCACCTGCAGCTCATGGCACAGGCGCATGATGGCTTGCACCTGTGCGATCGTTTCCGGCAGCACCACCACCAGCGGCAGGCGCCGGTATACCGCCAGTGCGTCGCATTCGAACGGGCGCAGATCTTCCGGGTCTGTCAGTACGGCGCCGCCTGGCAATAACGCAAGAAGCCCGTTACACAGGGCTTCTTGCGTTGGCGTGCGGCGCTCAATGGCGGGTGCTGCAACAGTCATGCTGCAACATCGAGTAATTTAGTCATGTACACGATTTCAGCAGAGTTTGTTTGGAAAAGCAACTCTTGGTGATGCGCGCAAATCTGCTATCGTCGCGCCTGGAAAAGTTGAAGGGGAACGTTTGATGGCTGCAAATATGTGGGATGAACGTTACGCAGGTGATGACTATCATTTTGGCACGGCACCGAATGCCTTCCTGGTGACGCAGCGCAGCCTGCTCAAGCCCGGCATGCGCTGCCTGGCTGTGGCCGATGGGGAAGGGCGCAACGGTGTGTGGCTGGCCGAACAGGGCTTGCAGGTGGTGTCGGTGGATAGCTCTGCCGTAGCCGCAGCCAAGGCCAGGAAGCTGGCGCAGGAGCGCGGGGTTGCGCTCGATGTGGAAGTCGCAGATTTGCTGAGCTGGGATTGCGGCGAGAGTTGCTTTGACGCGGTGGTTGCCATCTTCATCCAGTTTGCCAGCCCGGAGCAACGGGCCCGGCTATTTGCCCATCTCAAACGCGCGCTCAAACCCGGTGGCCTGCTGCTGGTGCAGGGCTATACGCCGCGCCAGCTGGATTTCCGCAGCGGTGGCCCGGCGCTGGCCGACAACCTGTACACCGAAGCCATGCTGCGCAGCGCCTTTGCCGATATGGGCATTGTGCACCTGTCCGAACACGTGAGTTTTATCAGCGAAGGGTCGGGTCATTACGGTGTGTCGGCGCTGCTCGATGTGGTGGCGCGCAAGCGCTAGCAATTCAGGGGGCCCGCTTGGTGCGGATCGAGCATTCAGCCCCAAGACCCAAGACCCAAGACCCAAGACCCAAGACAAAGGGGAGCGTTTAATCGGTCGCGCGTGAAGGTTTTGAGACGCTTTTCATTCCGACACGATAACCAGCCCCCTCGCCTTGTTGCTGGTTGTATCCAGGGTGGCAATCGCCTTTTGCAGGGTGCCGATTCCGACCCACACCGGGGCGTACATATACTTGGCCACATCGAGAATCAGCACGCTGTCGGTCTGTGCATCATAGGCCGCCAGCGCCGACCAGTGGCCGCCGCCTTCCTGCCCCACGGAGCTGCGCAGATAATTGGCCAGCACAAACTGGCCGTCATCGCCCAGCGCCTTTTGCAGCAGGGTGCGCAGGGATTTTTCGTCCAGGGTGTCACCGGCGATGGATCTCGCCTTTACTCCCTGCGCAACCAGCGTCTTGACCATTTCATCGCGTGTCATGCCCTGAGACAGTACGGTCTGCGGACTGATCACTTTTACGACTTCCGGGGTGAAATAGTTGCTTTGGGTGAAGTAGGCATTGGGGGCGTAAATCGGATCAACCGGTTTCTTGATCGGCATCGCATTGAGCACGGTGATGGCGCTGGCTACGGAGCAATAGGTCTGGTTGATCTGCTCGGCAAACCACGGGCTCAGCTGCCAGTAATCCGCATCAGCCGGGATACGGGCACGCAATATCTTGCCTGCCTCCGAGTTCCAGTAGACCAGCGCAGGCTCTGCAGCTGCCGGGGAAAAGGGGGCCGCCACAAGAACTGCAAGCAGGATAAAACGCGCAAGTTTATTCACGATGAAACCTCCTTCAGGGTTTGCAGCAAGGCTGCTGTTCCGTTTTCACGGCAGGCTCAATTTCGAGCATGTGATAGATGAAAATCCGCTACGCCATCGAAAGCGGCAAGCTCCTCTGCCATCGCGGACATTGGCGCACCGCTGGACTTGCTCAGCTCGGTCGCGACGAAATGCCATTCCGGCTTGTCTTCCCTGCGATTGATCGACAACGAGCCCCGCGCGATTTCGTATCCGCGCCTGAGTGCCATATGCTGCAGCATTTCCTCGTTTGGCTTGAATCCCGGTTTGAACTGCATCACTACCGCGATAGCCTGGCGCGACGGTAGCCAATTCTCCAGTCGGGAAATCCACATCATGCTCGCCGCCGACAACAGGGTAAGCAAAATCGCAGAAGCATAAAAACCCACGCCAACCATGATGCCAATGGCGGACGAAGCCCAGATCGATGCCGCCGTGGTCAGGCCGCTGATGTTAAATCCCTCGCGCATGATGACGCCCGCGCCCAGGAAGCCGACTCCGGTGACGACCCCCTGAATCACCCGCGTCGGATCAGGGCCGATAGCGGTCACTAATTGCCCGCCGTACCAGTAATGCGGATAGCCTGCGATGACGGTGATCGCTGCGGATGCCATGCAAACCAAACCATAGGTGCGCATTCCGGCAGCGCGACCGTGATAAGAACGCTCATAGCCCACAATAAGCCCCAGCGCCAATGCGCCAAGTATATTCAGAAATATTATAAGATTGGTGGTGACTTCCGCTGCAGACCAATATGCCGTTAATGTATCGTGCGGGATCAATGCCATGTTGACGCTTCCTCTCTTGCGACAGAAGCCGCAGTGTACCGCTAAACCGATGCTTGAGACGATCGGTTGAAGTGGCAGGGCTGTGCGTGCATTCGCGCCCAATTGAAATCGCACCGTGGACGCTCTTTATATCAGGATGAAGCCATCGCAGAAATCCAGCATCCGCTCAGTTTGGCTATTTCCGGATAGCGTGCCGGGCAGTAGTTACCCGACGTGATATCGGTAGTGTCAGCTCTCCCAGTGCAGGCGTATTCCGGCAAAAGATACCGGCCCGCGGTCGGCGTTGTAAGCCGGGTTGTGCATATACTGGTAGTCTGTGGTCAGCCAGAGAGAATGCGTAATGTTCAGGCTGTAGTAGGTTTCCATGATCTGCTCGGGGCGGTAATTCAGCTGGCCCTCGCCGATGAAAAAGCCAATGCCACCCGCTTCCAGATATTTCCGGTATGAGTCCGAAATTTCATTCCGCATCAGCGACACTCCCACGCTATCGTGTTCGCGTCCCCATAATCCGCCATTCACCACCAGCCCGGCTGCCAGCGAGCGATGCACTTCGGTAAACGCATAGGTGTCCGACTCGCCGTCTTGCCACATCGCTCTTGAGAACACTCCCAGCGCGGGAGTAATAGCCTGTTCCAGATTGATGCCCAAGCCGTATTTCTGGCGCTCGCGCAGGGTGTTGGCGGTGTCGGGAACGCCGCCATGGGCCGCCGCATAACTCAGCGCATCAGCATAGCCGCCCATCACGGCCGTGTTGCGAAACGCCAGCAGACGCAGTTTTCCCGGCTGCCCGCCTAGCTCGTGGGCATGCTCGATTTCGAAGTTCTGGCCGAAATGCTGGAAGAATGCGCCATCCAGCGGCAGCTGGTTGGCCAGTTTGGGCTGCATGAACTGCCCGAAACGCAGCACCCAGTCGTCGCGGTAATATTCCAGCGCCACTCCCCAGCTATTGCCGCGTGCATCCGCCGCATAGTCAAACGCACAGTGGGTCATGTTGCACCAGTTCATAAACTGGGTGCGCGGGTCGTGCGCGTATTGGTTGTTGTCGAAGATGTCCAGCGGCGGCATAAAACCTATACTCAGCACGGTGCGGTTTTTGTCCTCCACACCGGCCATCTGGTTCATTGCGGAAGATACTTCTTGCTCCCCGCCCCCTTGTCCCCAGGTTTGCCGCATGAACAAACGTACCATATAAAAGATGGGATCGGGGCCGCTGGCGCGGGTAATCTCGCCATTGTAGAAACCGCCCATGCCGGTCAGGTTGGACAGTGGCACGCCCTGTGCGATTTCAGGGTCGAAGTACAGTTCGCCACCGTCCCATAAGCGCCGGCCCAGCGCCATGGTGGCGGACCATGTGTAAGTGTCTTCAGGTTGCGGTGACAGGCTGAGCGGGCCGGTATAAGGCGCGTCGAAGCCGGGCTTGTGTTGCCAGATATAGGTGCTCTGGAATTTTGCGTTCCAATCTTCTGCGGCGGGCGTTGCCTGGTCTTGCGCGTGGCACAGCGACACACATAGCAAGGTGCATGGCAAAAAAAACGCAATGGAATTTCTGATTGCCATCATAAATAGTTTGATCACAGGGAAGGGGGTGAGCCGAAGAGAATTCCAGCCCGCTATATTTTCAAGGTCGGGGATTATAAACGATGAATATTGCAGTTTAATGATTAATGAGCGAGAGGCTGTTGCGTCGCTGGCGCAGCAAGAGGAGCCGGGAACCTGATGCGCACCTGCAAGCCGCCCCCATCAGCGCCGCGCGAGAAAAATATTTCTGCCCCGTGCAGGCGGCTGATTTCGCGCACGATGGCCAGTCCGAGCCCGCAGCCTTCGGGTTGATCAGAGGGCAGGCGATGGAACGGGGTGCCGAGTTTTTCCAGCTCTGCCTCGGGCACGCCCGGGCCGTTGTCTGCCACGCTCAGCCAGACATCCTGCGCTATGGTCTGGATGCTTACCTGCACTCTGCCTCCTGCCGAGGTGTAGCGCACGGCATTGTCGAGCAGGTTGGACAACAGCTCACGCAGCATTAACGGGCTGCCTGCGACACGCGCTGGCTGCAACTCGAAATCAAGCTCCACGCCCTTGCGTGCGCCCAGGGTCACAAAATCGGCAGCGCTTGCTAGCAGAACTTCCTGCAGCTCGACCATGGCAACCTCGTACATGGATTGCTCGGTGTGCTCCAGCCTGGCCAGCGACAGCAACTGGTTGGCCAGGTGAGTGGTGCGCTGGGTGGTCGCCAACAATTGGCGCAGGAGTTGTTTGACGTCTGCGGGAGGCTCTTCCAGGGCGACTTCAATCTGGCTGCTCAGGGCGGCCAGCGGTGTTCTGAGCTGGTGTGCGGCATCGGCAATAAAGCGCCTGTGGCCGGCAAAAGCAGCGGCAAGATTTCCCAGAAGTTCGTTGATGCCGTGAATGATCGGTGCCAGCTCTGCAGGCGCCGTGCTTTCTTCGACGGGTCTCAGGTCGCTGGATGAGCGGCTGGTAATTTCGTCGCGCAGGCGTTCCACCGGGGTAAGGCCGCGTCGCACACCGAGCAGGATCGCAGCGATTGAAACCAGGGCCAGCAGCGCCTCGGGTAACAGCATGCTGGCAAAAATGCCGCCGGTTAAATGATTGCGCCCGCGCACGGTCTGAGCCACGGCGATGTAGTAAGTATGCCCTTCGGTTTCGCCGCGCAGCAGCATGGCGCGGTTTTCTTCGCCATCCAGAACCATGTCCTGGAACAAATGGTTTTCGTCGGGCGCCAGCGCATCCACCATCAGCAATTTCGGGTTGCCTGAAAACAGCTGCCCTGACGCATCCCAGGCGGCATAGCTTACGCGGTCCTCATTTTTCGCCCGCAACATCTGCCTGGCTGCCGCAGGCAGATTGATGGACATCCTGTCCTGATTCACCTCGATCTGTTTGGAAATATCCAGGGCATCGTCCAGCAAGCCGAGGTCGTAAGTATTTACCGCGGTATGCAGTGCGAAAACATAGGCAAACACGGAACCCAGCAACAGGATGATGACGAGTGGCCACAGCAGGCGTTTAAGCAGTTGGCGGCGCAGGCTGTTAGCGTGTGCCATCGGGTTCCTCCAGCATGTAGCCCAGGCCGCGCACGGTGCGGATGATGGCGCCCGAGCCTTCGATCTTGCCGCGCACGCGGTGCACATAGGCTTCTATGGCATTCGCGCTCAACTCCTGATCCCAGGCGGTGAGCGCCTGTATCAACTGCTCCTTGGAAACGATGCGTCTGGAATGGGTGGCCAGATATTCCAGTACGCCCCATTCGCGGGCAGACAGATCCAGCGGCTGTCCCTCCAGATAGGCGCGCTTCCCCAGCGTATCCAATTCCAGCAGGCCTATCCTGCAACTCGGGCTGCTGGCCCCGGAACTGCGCCGGATCAAGGCGCGCAGGCGGGCCTGCAGTTCCGCCATGGCAATGGGCTTGACCACGTAGTCGTCGGCGCCGAGATCCAGCCCCTGCACGCGGTCTTCTACCGCATCGCGTGCGGTCAGTATCAATACGGGCAGGGACAGGCCGCGCCGGCGCAGGTTGCGCACCACTTCATAGCCGTCCCGGTCGGGCAGGCCCAAGTCGAGTACAATGGCGTCGAAATTTTCGACCGACAGGGCATGCAGGGCATCCGCAACGTTCCCTACCAGGTCGGTGGCATAGCCGCCATGTGTCAGCGATTGGGCCATTGCCCGGCCCAGGGTTTCATCGTCCTCAACTACAAGTATGCGCATAGTCAGTTTCACGTCAGCAAGAACGCGCACAATGCGCGTTCCTGGAAATGGATTCTAGCAGGCCCGGTTTTATTTCATTTGGCAACATCGCGTAAACAACAACACAATCATGCAGGAAATCGCTGAAAAATTTTCATTGGTCATGGCGCTGCTGCTGGCTACCCTGCTCAACGGCTGTGCCGTCGGGCCTGACTTCAAGCCGCCCGCTGCGCCGAGCGCGGACGGCTATACGCCCCAGCCCTTGCTGCCGGAAACTGCGGCGGCGCCGGTTGCGGCAGGCGCAGCGCAAAAATATAACGCGAAGGCGGCGATTCCTTTTGACTGGTGGACGCTGTTCAAGTCGCCCGCGATCAATTCCCTGATCGAGCGCGCATTCAAAAATAATCCGACTATCGAGTCGGCTCAGGCTTCGTTGCGCCAGGCGCAGCAGAGCGTGATTGCGCAGCAGGGTTTCTTCTTCCCCACGGTCGCTGCCAGCTACTCGCCTTCGCGCACCAAGATTGCCGGCAACATGGCCGGTGCCAGCTCTCCGGGCGTGCAGGGCAACGGCCAGGTGATTGCCCAGGATGCCGTCAGTGCGCCGGTGTATTACAACTTTCATGTGGCGCAACTCACGGTAGGCTATGTGCCGGATGTGTTCGGCGGCAACCGCCGCCAGGTGGAGTCGCTGCAGGCGCAACTGAATGCCCAGCATTTCCAGATGGAAGCGACTTACATTACGCTGGCCTCCAACATTGTGGCGGCTGCCTTGCAGGAGGCGGCGCTGCGCGCCCAGATCAAGGCGACCGGCGAGATCGTCAAGCTGAACAATGAAAATCTGGAAATCCTGCACAAGCAGCTTGACCTGGGTTTTGTCGCGGGTATCGATGTGGCCGCACAGGAGGCGGCTGCAGCGCAGGCCGAACAGGCGCTGATCCCGCTGGCAAAACAGCTGGAACTGACACGCGACCTGATACGTGCGCTGGCGGGTAATCTGCCCAACGAGGAGGTGGCGGAAACCTTTGAGCTGGAGTCGCTGCAATTGCCGCAGGAGCTGCCTTTGAGCCTGCCTTCGCAACTGGTGGAGCAGCGTCCGGATATCCGCGCAGCCCAGGAACAATGGCATGCCGCGAGTGCGCAGGTGGGCGTGGCGGTGGCGGGCAGGCTGCCGCAATTTTCCATTACCGCGGCCGTGGGCGGCATGGCCTCCACGCCTGACTGGATGTTCAAGACCGGCGGGGATTTCTTCTCGGTGCTGGGCAATGTGTCGCTGCCGCTGTTTGACGGCGGCACCCTGAAGGCACGCGAACGTGCCGCCCGTGAAGGACTGGCGCAGGCCGCGGCGGATTATCGCGGGGTGGTGATTACAGCCTTCCAGAATGTAGCGGATACGCTGCACACCATCCGGTTCGATGCCGATTATCTGAAGGCGGCGTTGCGCACCGAGCTGGCGATGAAAGAAACGGCGGAAATTACGCGCAAGCAATATGGGCTGGGCCAGGTCAGTTACCAGATGGTGCTGCTGGCCGAGCAGAATTACCAGCAGGCGGAAGTCAATCTGATCCAGGCGCAAGCCAGCCGTTTGGGCGACACTGCAGCCTTGTATCAGGCGCTGGGCGGCGGCTGGTGGAATCGCCAGGAAGAAAAAAACGGCGCGGATGAATCCGGCAAAGATGAATCCGCTAAAGCTGAAGCCAGCTCCGCGGAGCAGCCTGGTGCAGAAAAACCTGCTGCGGCGCCCGCGACGGCCACACCCAAACAAGATGCGGCAAAAACTGCTGCAGCGAAACCAGGAATTGCACCATGATAAAACCGGATAAAAAACTCGTAGTGTTGCTGGCCGCGCTGGCCCTGGCTGTGGCCGGCGGCTATTGGGGGTGGAAAAAATATAGCGCGCCGGCCACAGTTGGCGCCGAGGCGGATGCAGCGACTGCGTTGCGCGTGTCTTCCGATACCCTGCGTTTTGCCGCGGACGCACCGCAATTGCTGTTCCTGCAAATCCAGCCTGTCGTGGCGTTTCCGGAGCCGCTGGTGGAGCCGCTCAATGCGCGCATCAGCTATGACGACAATCACACTGCACGCGTGTTCTCGCCGCTGGCGGGGCGCGTGGTCAAGATTGCAGCCGAGGCGGGCGGGCAGATCAAGGAGGGCGAGCCGCTGCTGGTGCTGGATTCCCCGGATTTTGCCATGGCGGAAGCGGATGGCGTGAAAGCCAATGCGGACGAGTTGCGCAAAAAAGAAGCCTACGAGCGTGCCAAGCTGTTGTACGAAATCAAGGGCATGGCACGCAAGGATGTGGAGTCTGCGGAAGCGGACTGGCACCAGGCAGAAGCGGAAGCACAGCGTGCCCATGCGCGCATGAAGAATCTGAATAGCAGCAGCGCTGCTCCCGCTGGGCAATTCATTTTGCGGGCACCGCTAACCGGCACCATTACCGAACGCCAGGTGAGTGCGGGCAGCGAGGTGCGCCCGGATGCGGCCACGCCGCTGTTTGTGATTACCGATCCGCGCCATCTCTGGGTGCAGGTAGACCTGCCCGAGCGCCAGCTCGCCAAGGTGCAGCTTGGGCGCCTGGTTGCAATCGAGGTGGATGCCTATCCCAACGCCACTTTTATGGGCAAGGTCACGGTCATCGGCGGCGCACTTGATCCCATCTCGCGGCGCGTCCAGGTGCGCTGTGAAGTGGAGAATCCTGCGCTCAAGCTCAAGCCGGAAATGTTTGCGCGCGTGACGCCCATCGCCAACAAGCAGTCCGAGTTGCCGCGAGTTCCGAATGCGGCGCTGGTGACACAAGGGCTATACAGCTTTATTTTTGTGGAGCAGTCGCCGGGCGTGTTGCAACGTCGCCGTGTCACCCTGGATATGCAGGGTGACCAGTACACCTATATCAAGGAAGGGCTGCGCGCGGGCGAGCGCGTGGTAACCAGCGGAGCACTGCTGCTCAATTCAGAGCTGGGGGGGAACGAATGATGCCGGTGACCGCCCCATGCTAGAAAAAGTCATTTCCTTCGCCCTGCAGCAGCGCGTTTTCGTGCTGGCTGGCGCGGCGGTACTGCTGATTGCCGGCTGGCAGGCTACCGAAAATCTGCCGATAGAAGCTTTCCCGGACGTGCAGGACGTGCAGGTGCAGATTGTCACCCAGGCGCCGGGCCAGGCGCCGGAAGAGGTGGAGCGCAGCGTAACCCTGCCGATCGAGCGCGAGATGAGCGGTGTGCCGCGCATGACGCAGTTGCGCTCGGTTTCGATCACCGGCCTGTCGGTGGTCACGCTGACCTTCGCCGACAACACCGACGACTATTTTGCGCGCCAGCAGACGATGGAGAAGCTGCAGAATGTCACCCTGCCTCCCGGCGTGCAGCCCGGCCTGGCACCGCTGACCAATGCGGTGGGCGAGGTCTATCGCTACGTGCTGCAGGCGCCAGCCGACATGTCGCCCAACGAAGTGCGCGCAGTGCAGGATTGGGTGCTGCGCCCCGCTTTGCGCCAGGTGCCGGGTGTTGCGGATATCAACAGCTTCGGCGGCACGGTGAAGGAATATCAGGTACACATCAATCCTTACCTGTTGCGCAAATTCAATGTGACGATCGACCAGGTGGCTCAGGCTGTCAGCGCCAACAGCAGCAATACCGGCGGCGGAGTACTGCGGCGCGGGGATGAGGCGCTGGTGGTGCGCAGCATCGGGCTGTTTCAGAGCGTGGGCGATATTGCGCGCGTGGTGGTGACGGCTCAGGGGGGGAAAACGGTACTGGTGGGTGATGTAGGCGCAGTGGAAATCGGCAGCCGTCCGCGTTCGGGTGTGGTGGCCTTCAACGAACAGGATAATGTGGTGCAGGGTATCGTGCAGATGACCAAGGGGCAGAATGCCACCAAGGTCGTGGAAGCGCTGAAAGCCCGCATCGAGCAGCTCGCCCCCAAACTGCCGGCAGGGATGAAGATTGTTCCTTATTACGATCGTACCGATCTGGTGCGGCACACAGTGCACACGGTGAGCGAAAACCTGGTGGTGGGCGCCTTGCTGGTGGTGGCCATCCTGATCCTCTTCCTGCGCAACTGGTACGCGGCACTGGCCGTGGCGGTGATTATTCCGCTGTCCCTGCTGTTTGCCTTTATCCTGATCGATCACCGCGGTGTGTCTGCCAACCTGATTTCGCTGGGGGCGGTGGACTTCGGAATTATTATCGACAGCGCCGTGGTGCTGGTGGAAGCGCTGATGGTCAAGCTTGCTCTCGCCAAGGTAGACGCCTTGCCGCAGCATCACAGCTATGGCTGGCGCATACACCTGATCAAGCAAACATGCGTCGAGATGGGACACCCAATTCTGTTCTCCAAGGCCATCATCATTCTGGCATTCCTGCCCATCTTTACCTTCCAGCGTGTGGAAGGAAAGATTTTTTCCCCGGTGGCTTTTACCCTGAGCTTTGCCTTGCTGGGCGCGATCCTGCTGACTCTGACGCTGTTGCCTACCTTGCTGGCATTTGCGGTTAAACACAAGGATCTGGCAGAAAAGCACAGTGACTGGATGTACCGCTTGCAGGAGCGTTATCGCAGCCTGCTGTTGTGGGCTGCCAGCCGCCGCAAGCGCATCGTGATGGTTTCGGTCGGGCTGCTTGCGGTAACGCTTTCCGCCGCGCCTTTTCTCGGCAGCGAGTTTCTGCCCAAGCTGGATGAGGGAAACATCTGGCTCACCATCAGCCTGCCGCCCGCCACCGCGCTGGACAAGACCAAGGAGGTGGAACGCCAGGTGCGCGCTATCCTGAACAGCTATCCCGAGGTAAACAATGTGACCACGCAGGTCGGTCGTCCCGACGACGGCACCGATCCCAAAGGGCCGAATAACCTGGAGATCATGGCCGACCTCAATCCGCACGACACTTGGCATTTTGCCGACAAGGAAGAGCTGATCGCGGACATGACCCGAAAAATCCGCGCGATCCCGGGTGTGCCCACCAACTTTTCCCAGGTGATAGAGGACAACGTGGAAGAGGCGTTGTCCGGGGTGAAGGGGGAAATCTCGGTCAAGATATTCGGGCCCGACCTGGAAATTCTCGAGGATAAATCCGAGCAAGTGGCCGGCATACTCAGCGGCATTCGCGGTTCGGCGGATGTGGCTGCGATCAAGGTGGGCGGACAAACCGAATTAAACATCACGCTGGATCGCAGTCGCATGGCGCGCTATGGCATCAATATCAATGACGTCAATGCCACCATCCAGACGGCCATGGCGGGCAGCACGGTCAATACCTTTTACGAGGGCGACCGCCGCTTCGACGTCACCCTGCGCCTCGACAAGGCTTATCGCGATGCCGTGGACGACATCGCCGAAATGTCGGTGGCACTGCCGGCAGGCGGCACCTTGCCGCTGGGTTCCATCGCAGATATTCAGGTGCGTCAGGGCGCGGCGCGGGTCGGGCGCGAGGCGGGCGGGCGCGTGGTGGCGGTGAAGGCCAACCTGCTCGGACGCGACCAGGGCAGCTTTGTTGCCGAGGCGATGGAAAAGGTGAATGCGCAGGTCAAGCTGCCGTCCGGCTACAGCATGACCTGGGGTGGGCAATTTGAAAACCAGCAACGTGCGGTCAAGCGCCTCAAGGTCATCGTGCCTCTTTCCGTGCTGATGATTTTCGTGTTGCTGTTCTGGGCCTTCCGTTCCATGAGCAAGGCCATGCTGGTGATCATGATGGTGCCGTTCACCCTGATAGGCGGTATTGCCGGCCTCGGCCTGGCCGGCCTGCACCTGTCTGTTTCCGCAGCGGTCGGCTTTATTGCCGTGGCGGGCATCTCGGTACAGAACGGCGTGATCATGGTCGAGCAATTCATGGATGGCATGCGTAACGGCCTGGACATCCACAAGAGTGTGCTGGAAGGCGCAGTTGCGCGCCTGCGCCCGATATTGATGACCGCGCTGATGGCGGGAATCGGCTTGCTTCCTGCCGCGCTGTCGCACGGCATCGGTTCGGAAACGCAGCGCCCGTTTGCCGTGGTCATCGTGGGCGGCATCGTCTCGGCAACCCTGTTTACCCTGTTGCTGTTGCCCTTGCTGTTCCCGGTCTTTACCGAAGAGGCCGCTGTCTCCGCGGATGAGGAGAGCTAAGCAAGCCGTGCCCGGCAGTCATGGCTCCGCCCAGGGGCGCATGGCTGAAATCCGGGTGCACATCTGTCAAGGCGCCGCGTTAGTGTAAAATGAAACGGCAAACCGTTCGTGACCCTAACAACGATCAAGCATGACTACTTCTACGCTACGCGAAAACATACTCAAAGCATTGGTCGGATCATCCAGCCAGATGCCGGTTAACCTGACCAAGCTGAAGTCGCTGCTGGTGCCGGAAGCCAAGTTGGCCGATCTAACCAGCACACTCGAATCTATGTGCCAGAGCCGGGAGTTGCAGACCTGCAACGGCGTCAGGGATGGCAAGGCCTATGTAATCTACTGGGTGTCCGGCATGATGCCGCCTGCCTGGGGTCCACCGCGCAGAGATACTGCGGCGGTGCGCAAACCCGCAACAGAACCTGCACGCAAAAGGAAAAGCGTTTAATTCCGCGAATCGAATTGGCTGGAAGAAACGTGAGCAGTACGCCTGATTGACACTGACGATCCTGGGCTAATCCAAAAGTTAGCGGCTGTCAGCACAGTCATTCTTGGCGGATGATCCAACAAATCAAACCTGGATTAATGGTGATGACGCGAAAACCGCTCCCACATTACTGGTGAACGTCCGTAATTCGACTGACCGCTACACCTAGCTGCCGGCCAGGTTGGTAATCATCATTAAAATAGTGACTACAGAATATGAATTTTACTTTGCATAACACCGATGGGCGCGCCCGTCGCGGCACTCTGAACCTTGCCCATGGCACTGTCGAAACCCCCGCTTTCATGCCGGTTGGCACTTATGGCACGGTGAAGGCGATGTCGCCGCTGGAGCTGAAAGAAATCGGCGCACAGATCGTGCTGGGCAATACCTTCCACCTGTGGCTGCGGCCGGGTCTTGATGTCATCGGGGCGCATGGCGGCCTGCACCGCTTCATGGGCTGGGACGGGCCAATACTCACCGACTCGGGCGGGTTTCAGGTGTTCAGTCTGGGCGAGCTGCGCAAGATTACGGAAGAGGGCGTGAAGTTTCAGTCGCCGGTGAATGGTGACAAATGCTTCCTCACTCCGGAAGAGTCGATGCGCATTCAGCGCGTGCTGAATTCCGATATCGTGATGATCTTCGACGAGTGCACGCCTTACCCGGCGGATGAAAAAACGGCGGCCTCGTCCATGCGCCTGTCCTTGCGCTGGGCGGAGCGCAGCCGTGCGGCCCATGCGGGTAATCCGAATGCGCTGTTCGGTATCGTGCAGGGCGGCATGCACGAGAAGCTGCGCGACGAGTCGCTGGCGCAACTGATGAATATCGGCTTTGACGGCTTTGCCATCGGCGGGCTGTCGGTGGGCGAACCCAAGGAAGATATGCAGCGCATCCTGCAGCACACCGCGCCGCAATTGCCCGCCAACAAGCCGCGCTACCTGATGGGGGTGGGTACGCCGGAAGACCTGGTGGACGGGGTGGAGCAGGGCATAGACATGTTCGATTGCGTGATGCCCACGCGCAACGCGCGCAACGGCATGATGTTTACCCGCTTTGGCAACATCAAGATCAAGAACGCGCAATACAAGCTCGATACCCGCCCGCTGGACGAAGAGTGCTCCTGCTATACCTGTCGCAACTTCACCCGCGCCTATCTGCACCACCTGCACCGCATCAACGAGATACTCGGCGCGCGCCTCAATACCATCCACAACCTGCATTATTACCAGGAGCTGATGGCGGGCATCCGCGCTGCCATTGCGCAGGGGCGCTTTGCCGAGTTTGCCGCGGCGTTCCGCCAGGCGCGCGCGGGTTTGTAATTTTCCCTTAATACCCATGCCACAGTTTGCGCGGGCCTTCGTGTTAGAATGCCCGCTTTAATTTTTTAGTCCTGGAGAATGAACATGATGTCTATTAGCAACCTGCTTATCAGTAACGCATACGCCGAAGGCGCTGCTCCCGCACAGGGCAGTGGGATGCTGGATTTCTTGCCGCTGATCGCGCTGGTGTTGGTATTCTTTTTCCTGGTGCTGCGCCCGCAACAAAAGCGTGCGAAAGAGCTGGCAGTCATGCTGAATGCCCTGCAGAAAGGCGATGAGATCGCCACTTCCGGCGGTGTGCTGGGGCGTGTGGCCAAGGTCGGCGAAAGCTATATCAGCGTGGAAGTGGCTGAGGGCGTGGAGCTGAATATCCAGAAAAACGCGATTCAGACCGTGCTGCCCAAGGGCACCATCAAGGCGATTTAAGGGCAGGCAAGGCGCCTCTCCCGATGCAAGCTGGTCTTAATGTTGCTGTCAAATTTACAGATGACGTCCTAAAGGTGTTGCAATGAATCATTACCCGCTGTGGAAATACTTGTTGATCCTCGCCGCCCTTGTGCTGGGCCTGGTTTATGCCCTGCCCAACTATTACGGTGAATCGCCCGCGGTGCAGGTGCTGCCTTTGCACGCCAATCTGAAAGCGGATGCGGCGTTGATGAAGCGGGTAGAGGAGGCACTGAAAAGCGCGCAGCTGACCCCTGAAGTCATGTCGCTGGATGCGACCAGCGTCAAGGCGCGTTTCGCCGACGTGGACAGCCAGCAGAAGGCCAAGGACATCCTGCACGCGCAATTGGGTGATGATTATGTGGTGGCATTGAATCTGCTGCCGCGTTCGCCGCAATGGCTCGGCAGCCTCAACGCACTGCCCATGTACCTGGGCCTGGACTTGCGCGGCGGGGTGCACTTCCTGCTCCAGGTGGACATGAAAGGGGCGCTGGACAAGGCGCTGGAATCGGCTTCCGGCGATATGCGTTCCGCCCTGCGCGAGCAGAACATCGCCTACTCCGGGGTGACTCGCGAGGGCAATGTCGTCAGTGTCCGATTCCGCGATGCCGAGTCGCGCAGCAAGGGTGCGGCTGAGATCAAGCAGCGTTTTTCCGGGCTGAACCTTGACGACAGCGACCAGAGCGCCGAATTCCGCCTGCTGGCCACGCTCAAGCCGCAGGAAGAAACCCGCATCCAGGAAACCGCGGTACAGCAAAACCTGATTACCCTGCGCAACCGCGTGAACGAGCTGGGCGTGGCCGAGCCGGTGATACAGCAACAGGGACTGGACCGCATCGTGGTGCAGCTGCCCGGCGTGCAGGACACGGCACGTGCCAAGGATATTCTGGGGCGCACGGCGACACTGGAAGTGCGTCTGGTGGATGAAGAGCATCAGTTGGGCGTGGGTGCTGCGGCGCCGTTCGGCACCGAGATGTTCAGGGACCGCGATGGTTCGACGCTGCTGGTGAAGAAATCGGTATTGCTCACCGGCGAGCGCATCAACGATGCCCAGCCCGGCTTTGACAACCGCACCAACGAGGCGGCTGTGCACATCAACCTCGATGCCATAGGCGCGCGCAAATTCAAGGAGGCGACGCGCGAAAACGTGGGCAAGCGCATGGCGATCATCCTGTTTGAAAAGGGCAAGGGTGAAGTGGTCACCGCTCCGGTGATACGCGAAGAAATCGGCGGCGGCCGCGTGCAGATCAGTGGCAAGATGAGCAGCGAAGAAGCCAAGGATACCGCGCTGCTGCTGCGTGCCGGTGCACTTGCCGCGCCGATGGAGATCGTCGAGGAACGCACTGTGGGCCCCAGCTTGGGTGCAGACAACATCGCGCGCGGTTTCCGTTCCACCCAGATCGGTTTTATCGCCATCGCGCTTTTCATGATGGCGTATTACCTGATGTTCGGCGGTATTTCGGTGCTCGCGCTGGGAGCCAACCTGCTGCTGCTGGTGGCGCTGCTGTCCATGCTGCAGGCCACGCTGACCCTGCCGGGCATGGCGGGTATCGCACTGACACTGGGTATGGCGATCGACTCCAATGTGCTGATCAACGAACGCATCCGCGAGGAGCTGCGCAACGGCGTGCCGCCGCAAACCGCTATCCATGCGGGTTACGACAATGCCTTCGCGACGATTCTGGACTCCAATATCACCACCCTGATTGCCGGCATCGCCCTGTTCATGTTCGGCTCGGGCCCAATCCGCGGTTTTGCGGTGGTGCTGTGCCTGGGCATCATGACCTCGATGTTCAGCTCGGTGCTGGTGTCGCGTGCCATGGTGAATCTGGTTTACGGCCGCAAGCCGCGTCTGCATAAAGTGGCGATCGGTTAAGGCCGCACATCTCAAGGAATAAGCGACATGGAATTTTTCAAGATCAAACGCGACATCCCGTTCATGAGCTATGGACGTTACACCACCACGATCTCCCTGGTGACGTTCCTGCTGGCGGTATTTTTTCTCTCCACCAAGGGGCTGAATTTCGGCGTGGACTTTACCGGCGGCACGGTGATGGAAGTGCATTATGCACAGCCTGCCGACCTCAACCGCGTGCGCGATGAGCTCGGCAACATCGGCCTGAAAGAGGCGCTGGTGCAGAACTTCGGTTCCAGCCATGACGTGCTGATCCAGGTGCCGCTGAAGCAGAATACTTCGGGAGCCAAGCTCAGCGAAAACGTATTGGGCACGCTGCGTGAAGCGGATGCCAGCGTGGAAATGCGCCGCGTCGAGTTCGTCGGGCCGCAGGTGGGCAAGGATCTGGTGGAAAACGGCGCGATGGCGCTGCTCTTGGTCAGCCTGGGGATTGTCGGTTATCTGTGGATGCGCTTCGAGTGGAAATTCGGGCTGGCCGCGATCATCGCCAACCTGCACGACGTGGTCATCATTCTCGGCTTCTTTTCCTTCTTCCAGTGGGAGTTTTCCCTCTCGGTGCTGGCGGCGGTGCTGGCGGTACTGGGCTATTCGGTGAACGAGTCGGTGGTGGTGTTTGACCGTATCCGCGAAAACTTCCGCAAGATGCGCAAGACCGAGGTGCATGAAATCATCGACAATGCCATCACGCGCACCATGTCACGCACCATCATCACCCACGCCTGTACGCAGATGATGGTGACAGCGATGCTGTTTCTGGGCGGCGAGACGCTGCACTACTTCGCTTTGGCGCTGACCATCGGCATTCTGTTCAGTATCTACTCTTCGGTGCTGGTGGCCAGCCCGCTCTTGATGATGTTCGGCGTGTCGCGCGAAGATTTCATCAAGCCGGAAAAAACAGAAGCCGAAGAAGTGCTGCCCTAAGTCATGGAGCTGCTTGCCGCGCTGGTCGAATTCGTCCTGCATCTGGACGCGCATCTGCTGGCCCTGACTCATCAATATGGTGTGTGGGTGTATGGCATCCTGTTTCTGATCATCTTCTGCGAGACCGGGCTGGTGGTGGCACCCTTCCTGCCGGGTGACTCGCTGCTGTTCGTGGCCGGCGCCTTGGCCGGCATGGGCTCGCTGCAGGTGCAATTGCTGTTGCCGCTGCTGATTCTGGCCGCGTTCTCGGGCGACAACACCAATTATTGGATCGGGCGGCTGATAGGCGGGCGCCTGCTGAAGGGGGCCGGTTCGCGCTTGATCAAGCATGAGCATCTGGAAAAAACCCAGGCCTTTTACGCCATGCACGGCGGCAAGACCATCATCTTCGCGCGCTTCCTGCCCATCGTGCGCACCTTTGCTCCCTTTGTGGCCGGCATCGGCATGATGCACTATCGGTTGTTCCTGGTGTTCAGCGCGCTGGGCAGCGTGGCGTGGATCACTTTCTTTGCGCTGGGCGGTTATTTCTTCGGCAATATCCCGCTGGTCAAGGATAACCTCACGCTGATGATAGTGGGCATTATCGTCCTCTCTTTCGTACCCGCCCTGCGTGAGTATCTGCGCCACCGCAGAGGCGCGTAACTGGGCACACCGCACGGGCTGCCTTAACTTTTCTGGCGAGCTTCCCCCTATGCTTCTGCGTTTGCTGATTCTGGTGCTGCTGTTATTGCTTGCTGGGTGCAGCCAGACCAGCCTGCTCACCAAGCAGGACTACCAGAACAGCCAGCGCGCTTTCATGCAGGGCAATGCCGACGATGCCTATCTGGATTTTCCGCGCGGGGCGGAAGAGGGCACTTTCATCACCACCATGGAAAAGTCCTACCTCAACCTGATACAGGGCAAGCCCCAGATCAAGGCGCTGCAGCAGCAGGACGACGTGATCTCCAACCGCGTGCGCTACCATGTGTCGCGCGAGGCCAAGACTTTTTTCTATCTGCAAACCCCCGAAGATTATTACGCCTCCGAGCACGAGGTGATCTGGCTGCATTTTCTGCTGAGCTGGGGTTATGCCCTGCAGGGGCAGGCGGAGAATGCCTGCGTCGAGGCGCGCGAGGCCGGCAGCCTGCTGTCGCTGCCGTGGAGCCCGAATGGTCACTTCGATGATCCGGCCATGCGCATTTTCCTCGCCGGGCTGTGGACGATGTGCGGCGAATGGCGCGAGGCGCAGGTGGATTTGCGCGCGGCCTGGATGATGGACAACAGCCTCGGCTGGGCCAAAGAACTGGCGGAGCGCGAGCGTGCACCGGCACATCTGTTTCTGGTGCTGGGCGGGCCGGGCCCCGAGCCGGTGTGGAATCCTGAATTCAAGGCCAACCCTTTGCGCTCCGAGCGCCAGGTGGAGTTCAAGCTGCGCGGCCAGAAGAGCCGCATCGCGCTTCTGGATCGGAACGGTGTCGCGATCGAGCCGCATCTGTCCCCTGATGCGGGCAAATGGTATGAGCGTCACCTGGCGCGCGAAAGCGAGCTGCATGAAGCGATCCTGGATTCGGCTTATGGCGGGCAGATGGCGCTGAGCGGGAGCCTGGCTTCAGCCAGGATTGCAGCCAGCACCAGTGCGGGGCTGGCTGTGGGCATCGGAGGCACGGCGCTGGGAGCAGCCCTTATTTATGCGGGTGTTAATCTCGGCTCCGGTTCGGGCGGTGATGTGATTACGCTAGGGCTGATTGTCGCGGCTGCCAGTATTGCCAAGGGGATGGAGATCGCAGGAGAGGGCTATAGCGCAAGCACGCGTGATTTAAAGCAAGACCTGGATCCCAGCATCCATTATCGCTTTGTGCGCTATCTGCCGGAGTACCTGTGGATGGGGTGGAGCGACAAGGCTATCACCTATCCGGTCGAGATACGCACACCAACAGGATACATCGGCATGCGACAAGCTGTTGTTGCCGGGCGCACCTCGGTCAGTGTGGCCCATTTTCCCGATGTGGCGTCACCCCGCACCTTCCTGCGCCCACCCTACTGAGCCACCTTCCGTCTGCTTCTGTCAACCATATGCGAGCAGAGACCGTTGATGGCTGCGTAGGACAACACAATCACTACTTTCCAATCCATCATTACACGGAGCTATCATGAAAAAATCATTACTCGTTGCACTGGGCGCAGCACTGACAGTTTTTGTATTGCCTCTGGCGCACGCCGCCGACGGCGATGTAAGGCAGGACACCAAGGATATCCGGGCCGACAAAAAAGATGTGCGCAAAGATACCCAGGAAATTCGTCAAGACAAACGCGAAGTGCGCAAGGATGTACGTGAGCGCAATGAGGACAGGCGCGAGTTAAGGCAGGATCAGCTTAAGGGCGACAAGGCCGGTGCGGCAAAAGAACGTCAGGAATTGGCCAAGGACAACAAGGATGTCAGAAGCGATCGCAAGGAGTTGCATCAGGATCGTGCAGAGCGTCATCACGATGCCCATGAAATGCATCAGGATCGCAAGGAGCGTCGTCAGGATATGCATGAGAACCACCGCAAGTAAATTGTGCTAGTGGTTTGCTGTAATAAAAAGCCGGATCTGTGAATAACAGATCCGGCTTTTCATGATGCTTCTTTAACTGCGCCTGCAGACATGATGTCATGTAGCGGCAGGTGAGCGCCGCTACGCAGCGGGGCGCTTATTTGTCCTTGAGCTTCATGATACCCACTGCTTTCAGCAACACCTTCTCGAATACGTGCTCCGAAGTACCCTGCTTCATCTTGCGCATGAAATATTTCTCGAAAGCCACCTTGGCCATATGCACCCATTTGCCTTCAGAGAACCAGTTCACGTTGCGCGGCGGGATCTGTGGCAATGCCACGAAGGCGATGCCGGTATCGCCGAAATCAGCCAGGCATACGGCATTCCAGGTTGCACGCTCTTCCGGCTCCTTGCCATCCAGCTCGGCGCGGATGTTGTGCACAGCTGCGGTCACCATGGACTCGATCATGTAGCCAGTCTTGGGTGCGCCTGTTGGAACAGGAGTTACCTCGACCGGTGGAATAGCCACGCACACGCCTACCGAGTAAATGTTCTTGAATTTCGGATTGCGCTGGTGCTGATCGATCAGGATAAAGCCGCGCGGGTTGGTCAGCCCTTCAATGCCGAACACCGCATCGATACCCTTGAAAGCAGGCAGCATCATCGAATATTTGAAGTCCAGCACGTGCTCTTTCTTGGGCGTGCCATCGTCGTTATGTTCGGTGACATACATTTTTCCGGCTTCAATCTTGGTGGTTTTTGCATTGCAGATCCACTTGATGTGGCGGCTGCGCAAGGCTGATTCCATCATGCCCTTGGAGTCGCCCACACCGCCCAGGCCGAGATGGCCGATGTATGGCTCGGCGGTGACAAACGTCATGGGTACCTTGTCGCGGATTTTGCGGCGACGCAGGTCGGTGTCCATAATCGCGGCAAACTCATAGGCTGGGCCGTAGCAGGAAGCCATCTGTACCGCGCCGACCACGACTGGACCCGGATTCTTGACGAATTCCTGCCAGGCTTTTTCTGCTTCGACAGCGTGATCAACATGGCAGATCGAATTGGTAAAGCCCTTGGGGCCCAAGCCTTCGACTTCTTCAAAGGCCAGTTTGGGGCCGGTGGCAATCACCAGAAAATCGTAGTCAACGATTTCACCATTATCGAGCTCAACCTGATTTTTTTCCGGATGCACGCGCTTGGCACCCATCCCGATGAAATCGATCTTCTTCTTCGCCAGCACAGGCGCCAGTTCCATTTCAATGTCGTCACGGGTACGCCAGTTCACCGCGACCCATGGATTGGAAGGTACAAAGTGAAAGCGCGTGTTGTTGGAAATTACCGTAATCTTGTCACTTGGGCGTGCGAGTTCACGCATTTCATACGCCATCGGCAAGCCGCCGATACCTGCTCCGATAATAACGATGTGTGCCATTTTGCTATCTCCTGGTGAGTTATTGACCGTCAGTTGTCCATGGTTCTCTGGATTTGCCATTGGTAAACCAATGTCATACTTGCGTTATAGCAATAGCTGTGCCATATGATCATTAGCATGATTATTATAAATAATATTTAAAAGCAGGGAGGCTTGCTAGATATATGTCATGTCATTCTGGCAGCTATGTATTAAAATTCGAACCCGTGTCATGACAAATTGGCAGAAACCTGAAATGAATAACGTCACTTCTTCCGAGCTGCAATCCCTGATCGATGTACAGGAAAATCCCTTTGTGCTGATCGACGAAAACTATCTCATCGTTGCCGCCAACCGGGCATATTGCGAGAACTACGGGGTTGATCTGGAAAAAGTAGTGGGGCGCCATTGCCACGAGATATCCCACCTCTCTGCGGTGCCCTGTCATCAGAATGGCGAAGACTGCCCGCATCAGGAGGTGTTTCGCAGCGGCCAGCTGCACGAAGTCATTCATACCCATTTTGATAGCCATAACCGCCCGGAGCATGTGCGCATCAAGGGGCATCCCATTACGGGAGCGGGCAACAAACGCTATCTGGGCGAAGCAGTTTTTCCCATCGCCAGTTCAGACGAGCTGATCTGCAAGGACATGCAGATGATAGGCGCCTCGCCGGCGTTTCTTGCCTGCATCGATCATCTCACCCGCGCGGCAGAATCTGATGCCGCCATTCTGTTGCTGGGCGAAAGCGGCGTGGGCAAGGAGCTGGCGGCACAATACGTCCACAGCCGCTCCGCGCGGCGTGGCCAGCCATTGATTGTGCTGAATTGCGCCTCCATTGCCATGGACATGTTCGAGGACGAGCTGTTCGGCCATGAACGCGGTGCTTTCACCGGCTGTGTCGGGCGTAAGCAGGGCCTGTTCGAGTTGGCCGACAAGGGCATACTGTTCCTGGACGAGATCGGTGACATGCCACTCTTTATGCAGGCAAAGCTGTTGCGCGTACTGGAAAGCGGCGAGTTCAGGCGCATCGGCGGCACCGACACACTGCGTGCCGACGTGCGGCTGGTTTCCGCCACCAACAACGATTTGCTTAAAAAAGTGCAGGCCGGCGGATTCCGGCATGACCTGTACTACCGCATCGCCGGCATCGATTTGCGGCTGCCCAGCCTGAGGGAGCGCAGCAGCGATATTCCCGCCCTGGCACAGGCCATCCTGAAACGGATTACCCGGGTTGGCATGCCGCACAGCAAGTTCACCGATGAAGCGCTGGAAAAACTGCAGGCCTATGTTTTTCCCGGCAACATCCGCGAACTGAAAAACATCCTCCTGAAAGCCGTGTCCGAGAGCAACCACGGCATCATCAGTGCCGCCAACATTCATTTGGGCGCTCAGCCTGAAAAGCTGCAGGCAAATACAAAGCACGAGATACCCGTGGAAGTAATACGCGAGGCAACAGAAGAGCAATCCCCCGCTGCATCGATCGCCGAACTGGAGGCGGAGCATATTGCCAAGCTGCTGCAGAGCTACAACGGGCATCGCCGTCATGTGGCCGATACGCTGGGCATCAGCGAGCGCACACTTTACCGCAAGCTGAAACGTTACAAGCTCGTCGGATAGCGGATACCCAGGCGTCCAGAAAACGCTGCGCACACAAATTCATACTCTGGTGCTACACTTTGCCCCTGAATCCAGTGGCCCATGCCGGGTTAGTTCTAGTGGTAAAACAAGGCACTCGTAACGCTTAGTCGCAAGTTCGATTCTTGCACCCGGCACCGCTTCATCGCACTGCATTCGAACCCCATACCATGTGGCAGCAGCCGAATCGCAATCTTTACACAGACTCCAACAATGCGAGCCGCGCATCACCACAATGTATATGTAGTTGAGCTTTCAACCGCGGTATTGAAAGAAAAAAAGTTTGTGCGCTGCAACCCGAATTACAACCCGCTCAAGCCTTGTGTTTATGTGGGCATGACCGGGCTTTCTCCCGATGATCGGTTTGACAAGCACAAGGCTGGCATCAAGGCGAACCGTTATGTTTTGCGCTACGGCTTGCGCTTGCTACCCAGGCTGTATGAGTGTTACAACCCAATGCCCTATGAAGCGGCGCGGGACATGGAGATCGAGCTGGCGATTGCGCTACAGGAAGAAGGCTATGGCGTGTGGCAGGCATAGCGGAGATGTGATGACAGAGGGGTAAGCGATGAAATACAGACACTACAAAGGCGGAATGTACGATCTGGTTTGCGAAGCGATGCTGGAAGCCGACCCCAAGATCATCATGATTGTCTACCGTTCACACGATGGCTCAACCTGGGCAAGACCGCGCGACGTGTTTTTCGAGTGGGTGGAGTTCGAAGGCAAGATGGTGCGCCGCTTCGAGCCGATAAATTAAGCAGACAAAAAACACTTCATATTGTCGGACAGGCTTGCTGCGCTGGGTATCTGGTGTTCGGCCATTGTTGTCGTTCCAAATATCCTGGCTTGTGTCCGCTTCTGAATCATTGCGGAAGTTAGAATCACTTTGGGCGCGCCACCATTCTGAAAAGGCTTATTTCTCAAGGGAGGTAAGCCTTTTTTATTTCCACTCCGATGAGATAAATCTGGGCACTGAGTTGCATCCTGTTGCGAGGCATAACGAGATGCGTTATGCTGGCACATGATTATCGGATTCGCATCAAAGGAAACTGAAAAGATTTGGCAAGGCGAGGTGTCGCGTAAATTGCCTCGCGACATTCAACAGGTTGCCTTGCGCAAGCTGTTCATGCTCGACAAGGCACAATCGTTGAACGATCTGCGAATTCCGCCAGCCAATCGGCTCGAAGCATTAATGAATGATCGAAAAAGGCAGCACAGCATTCGCATTAATGACCAATGGCGAATCTGTTTTGTGTGGACGGATAGCGGTGCGGATGCAGTTGAGATAGTTGATTATCATTAAGGAGCGAGTAATGAATAAATTGCAGAATATCCATCCGGGTGAAATTCTCCTTGAGGAGTTTTTAATCCCGATGGGAATAAGCCAAACCAAGTTGGCCAATGCTATTAGCGTACCGCCACGCCGTATAAACGAGATCGTGCTGGGCAAGCGTGGCATTACTGCCGATACTGCCTTGCGCCTGGCAAAAGTCTTTGGTACTTCTGTGCAATTCTGGATGGGCTTGCAGGATGAATATGAGTTGCGCGAAGCACGGAAGTCGATCAAGGAGCTACTGGAGCAGGTGATGCCGCTTGCGGCCTAGATTAAGGCAACTCAATGGCGAGTTCCCAGTGCCCAGATTTATCACTTCGGGCGCGCCCGAAGTGATTCGAACTTCCGCAATGATTCAGAAGCGGACACAAGCCAGGATATTTGGAACGACAACAATGGCCGATGACCGGGCTTCGGCCATTGCGGTCGTCGGGATGTTCTACTGATTTAGTCCGTTCCCAACACAAACCGGTCGTTGCTCAAAGCTCTTGCAATGCTGCAACCATGTTGAAGCGCTTAAGCGTTTGCCGCAGCCTCGCCGAATACCGCATAATGCGTCGCTAAAGAAAAGGGCAGGGCAAAGGGCTGTTCGCCAGCCCCGGCGCACTTGCAGAGCCACAAGAATATTCAGGGAAGACACATGCTCACCGGCGAACTTCGCAGCCAAATAGATTCAATCTGGAACGCTTTCTGGTCGGGCGGCATCTCCAATCCGATGGAGGTGATGGAGCAAATCACTTATCTGCTGTTCCTGCGCAGGCTGGACGACTTGCACACTCTCGAAGAAAACAAATCAACCCGCCTCAATAAACCAATAGAGCGGCGCATTTTCCCCGAGGGCAAAGATGCCAAGGAGCGGGATTACAACGACCTGCGCTGGTCGCGCTTCAAGCACTTTGCACCTGGCGAGATGTACACCGTGGTGGGCGAGCATGTGTTTCCTTTCCTGCGCACCATGGGCGGCGATGGCTCCACCTATGCGCACCACATGAAAGATGCGCGCTTCACCATCCCCACCCCGGCGTTGCTCGCCAAGGTGGTGGATTTGCTCGACCACGTGCCGATGGAAGACCGCGACACCAAGGGCGACCTCTACGAATACATGCTGGGCAAGATTGCCAGCGCCGGGCAGAACGGCCAGTTCCGCACGCCGCGCCACATCATTCAGCTCATGGTGGAAATGTCCGCGCCCAACCCCAAAGACGTCATCTGCGATCCGGCCAGCGGCACCTGCGGTTTTCTGGTGGCGGCGGGCGAATATCTGCGGTCGCATCATCCCGAAATCCTGCGCGATGCCAAAGCCAGCAAGCATTTCCACCACAACATGTTCCACGGTTACGACTTCGACAACACCATGTTGCGCATCGGCAGCATGAACATGGCGCTGCACGGCGTGGACAATCCCGACATCCGCTACCGCGATTCGCTGGCGCAAGACCACGCCGGGGATGAAGACAAATATTCCCTCATCCTCGCCAACCCGCCGTTCGCAGGCTCGCTCGATTACGAGAACACCGCCAAAGACCTGCTTGCCATCGTCAAGACCAAAAAGACAGAGCTGCTGTTCCTGGCACTTTTCCTGCGCCTGCTCAAACCCGGTGGCCGCGCCACCGTCATCGTGCCGGACGGCGTGCTGTTCGGGTCAAGCAACGCGCACAAAGAACTGCGCCGCATGCTGGTCGAAGACCACAAGCTGGAAGCCGTCATTTCGCTGCCCTCCGGCGCATTCAAACCTTACGCGGGCGTTTCTACCGGCATATTGATATTCACCAAGACCAATTCAGGCGGCACGGATAACGTCTGGTTCTACGACATGCAGGCCGATGGTTGGAGCCTGGACGACAAGCGGCAGCCGCTGCTGTCCGAGGACAAGCTTGGTGCTATACCTGCCCAGGCGTTGAACGAAGCCGAACACGCCAAGAACAACCTGCCCGATGTGTTGGCACGGTGGCAGCAACGAGAGGGAGATGAGTTGCAGCACCCCCGCACCGCGCAAAGCTTCTGCGTGCCCAAGGCGGAGATTGCCGCCAACGGTTATGACCTTTCCCTCAACCGCTACAAAGAAG
>JANYJE010000064.1 GCA_025408405.1 Nitrosomonadales bacterium
GCTGGGCAACAATGGCGACATGCCGTTGCAATGGCCGCTGGCGCCGCCATAGGCGGGGCTGTTGAAGTTGCCAGCGGCATCCGGCATATATTCCCAGGCCATACTGCCCGAGTCGTCCATCATCAGGAAAATGTTAGGGAGTACCGACGAGGTGGGTGAGGTCACCAGCGGTGAGGAGGAGAGATCGGTAATGGCACTCTGTGCATTCAGCGTGGCACCGATCAGGGTGCAGGCAAGTGCGAACTTGACGGATAGTGAGCGTATTTTTTTCATGGCAGCCTCCTTAATAATTTGCTTACAGCGCAATCATGGTTTGTATATATGCCACGCTATTGCGCGGTCCTTCAACACGTGTGGTGATACGGTAATATTTTTGTACGGGCGGGGCGCATGTCTGGTCGGCTTGTCCCAGGTCGTTACCCTCGCAGCTGCCGCTGGCGCTGGGAGGTGGGGCAAGGCAGGTTCCGCCTTGTCCATTCTGGTCGCACATGGCCTGGATGACGTAGTAAGCGGTGTAGCCCGTGGCATTTCCTAACGCATCCAGCAGCGGATAGGTTATGGCGCTGGTCTTGACGTTGCTCCAGAAGTTATCCCAGGTAATGACCGGCGGCTCCTGGTTGGGTTGGCGCCAGGAGATGTAGCCCAGGGGGCAGTTGATGGTGCAGTTGAATGTTTTGGTGGCAGTCAGATTGGGAATCAGGACATTGATTGCCTGTTCAGATCCGCTGTCTGCAGCAAGCAGGGCTGATTGCTGGAAGGCGAGATTGCCGGCGATGAGGTTGGAGGTGTCGACCGAGCGCACCATGGCGATCACGGCCAGCGT
Organism: Nitrosomonadales bacterium; assembly: GCA_025408405.1. Lineage (GTDB taxonomy): Bacteria > Pseudomonadota > Gammaproteobacteria > Burkholderiales > Gallionellaceae > 39-52-133. Next base: position 824 of record JANYJE010000064.1, read on the forward strand.
CATGGCGACCAGCATGATCAGCGTAATCACCAGCACGACTCCTTTTTGCCTGGAGCGACTGATTTTCCCGGAGGGAATTTTCAGAGTGTAAAAAGAGGGGGTTAACATCCTTTTGCTCCTACCCAAATTGCATTCCTCATGGGAATGATGGTCTCGAAGGTTTTGTAGCGGAAGTGCCCCCAGTTGTTGGGCCAGTCATTGGGGTTTGCACTGGTACCCGCGCCTGCACCTATGACAATGGCGTTGGCGCCGCCCCAGGTGGGCGCTGCAGTGGTCACGACATTGGGGTCGTACTGGCTGCTTCTTGCGACTAACACCAGACGCAGGCCTGCCGGAGCGCTGCACTCTGTTCTCATGCTGACTATGTTGCTGGTGATAGGGGTGAAATTGGCTGCGACGGCGCAATTTTGCGCATTCACGCCGGCGTAATTGCATACGCTTAATGTGCCGTTAATGACGGCATAAGCGAGCATGCGCGGCGAGGGGCCCAGATTGTAAAGAGTAGGGTAATCGGTCTTGGCCTTGACGGGATCGTAAGTAAATCCGGCCGGTATCTGCGCAACAGGAACAGTCAGGAGGTTAACGCCATTAACGACCGTCAGGGACAAGGGCTGGACACCCAAACCTGGGTTGGTGGGTATGGTGTTGCAACCCGCGGCACGATTGCCGCTGTCAGCAAATACATAATCGCCGATCTGGAAGCCTCTGCCGCCTACTCCGGCAACGCCCGATGCGGCAGCGCCTCCCGTCAGTGTGTAGTCGCTGGTAGCTATGTTTGCACCGCTAATCAAAGTGCCTTCGGGTACGTTATTGCTGTCGCCATAAGTAATCAGCAGGGAGTCGGTGTTGGCGTCGGCGGGAATGGCGTTGATCAGCGTGTTGCCTGCGACTATGGGAGTGTTTGTGGTGCCCTTTTGAGGGTTGATGATAATAGGCGCAAAAGCGGGCAAGGAAATGGTCGGGGTTGAGCTCAGTGGATTGGTCTGCAGAAGCGTCGAACCAATAAAAGGGCAACCGTACAGCTTGCGCGAGTTCAGCCCGTAGCCCGCCTGTGAGATATCCTTCTGTAAACCGTACAGCGCGATGATGCCGTCATTTTGCGCGTCATCTCCACCCGTGGTGGTGCGCTTCTGCCCTTCAAAGACAGAAAATACCTGCATGATGATAATCATGCCGAGCAGGCCGATGATCATGCCAACCATGATTTCAACCAGGCTGAAACCCTGGCTGTGGTGGCGGCGCGAAGAGAGGGAATAGGCTGACAAAATTGGCCTCCTAGGTCAGTTTTTGCGCACTGATCTGCGCGGAGGTTGTGTAAGAGTGTGGCGTGGTCGCATTCGGCAATTGCCAGGTAATGGTGACGGATACCACCGTGGAGCTGGTCTGTACCGAGCTCGGCAATGCTACGGCAGGGGTGAGCGTGGTTTGCCTGGTTACCGTAGCCGTGGCATTGGGCAGGTTGTTTTGTACCGTGACCAACCATTGTGCATAGGTGGCTGCAGTTGTATTGCCAGGGCTGCCGATGAAAGGATTGAATTCTGTAGTCGAATAAGTTACCGGTGCAGCCGATGCCGACACCACTGCGATGTCGTTCCACATCTGGCCGATATACTGGTTGGCCAGCATGCTGGCGGTGGAGCGGTATTTTGCATCGCTGGACAGCGAGATGGAAGTGGCCTGCAAACCCACCAGGGCCAGAATGCCGATGGAGAAGATCAGGATGGCAATCAGAGCCTCCAGCAGCATGACGCCTTTCTGTTTGCCCGGAAGTTGAGTGTGTGTGACCATGATTAGCATCCCTGTGGGTTGGTAGCGATCGACAGAGCAGGATTGCACATGCGCAGCTGTCCGCCGGTTGATACGGTGATGCGCATGCATTTAACTACGCCCCCGGCCGCGACACAGTTGCCAGCGGCAGGGTTGCTGATGTTTATATTCAGGGCGGCGGCGGGAACCGGTGTCAACCTGCCCAGGCCGGTGAATATGAAGGCTGACTGATCGGCTGCCACAGTAACTCCTGCCGATCCTTCGGCGCTGGTACGCGACTGGACGATAAACGGGTCGCCCGCGTTACCCGCGACGGCCGCAGTATTGGGAGGCGGGTCGGCAGGTGCTGCGCCACATTTTCCGGTGGGGTCAAGCAGGCTGATGATCCAGTTGGACGAGGCGGTGGAAAGTACGCAGGCATTCGTCAGGCTGTCGGTCAGCTGAAAGTGCACGGGGGTGTTGCGTTTGACACCTTCTGCGCGAGCCATTTGCAATCCGTTCAGGATGGCGTCAGCCGTGGTGCGGATTTTTGCATTCTGTACCCAGATGCCAATGTTGGGCGCGGCTATGCCCAGCACGATAGCAACAATCAGTACCGTGACAATGAGTTCGACCAGCGTGAAACCGCGCTGGCCTTCAGGCCGATTTAGCATCTGCCTCCCGTCTTGGTAATCCAGCAGTTGGCGCTTGTGGCTATCCAGCCGCTATTGGTTTGTGAGCCGGCAGCTATAATGCTGGAGGTTCTGACATTGTTCTGGTCTACGGTGTAGGTGAATCCGTCCATGGCATGCCCTTTGTTTCCCGCGGCGAGCGCAGTGGCGCTGGCAGTGATGGTGTAGGTGTTGGTGGGAGGCGCTGCGGCTACGCAGGTGTAGCTGAAGTAATCGCTGGTTGGCATTGCTACGCCACAGATGGCGGTGGCAGGTGTGGTGGTGTAGCGGATATTGTCCTGAAAGTACTGCTCCATGCGCACGCGCAAAGTGGCCACATTGGAGGTCGCATCAGGGATTTTTGCGCCCTTCACGTAATCCTGGTAGGCGGGCAGTGCCACGGATGCTAGTATGCCGATGATGACGACTACGATCATGATTTCGATCAAAGTAAAACCGCGCTGTGACTTCATGCTCCATCTCCTGAATTTTTTACGTAGCTAACCTTAAAACATGAATGCCGTCTGTTGCCAGCACTAACCGATGAAAGGTTGACTGGCTGGAACAGGCGGCGGTGAGGGAATGTAACTCTTTGATTTCAGATTTGATAATTATTGGCGGGGGGGTGGCTGGGCTGGCCACGGCCCAGGGCCTGCTGGAGCAGGGCGCTACAGTCACGCTGCTGGAGCGGGGAGCTGTTGGGCGGGAATCTTCCTGGGCGGGGGGCGGCATTCTGTCGCCACTGTGTCCGTGGAATTACCCTGCAGAGGTGACGCGCCTGACCAGCAGATCCGCGGCGCAATTTCCGGCCTGGACGGCAGCGCTGCACGCGGCTACCGGCATCGACCCTGAGTATGAGCGCAGCGGCATGCTGGTGCTGGCGCCGTTTGATGCCGATGCCGCGCAGCAATGGTGTGCGGCGCATGGGGTGGCGTTGCAGCAGGTGCAAGCGAGCGTGAATCTGCCGCCAGGCCTGCTGCTGCCCGAGGTGGCGCAGGTGCGCAACCCCAGGCTGGTGCAGGCGCAGCGCCAGCGGGTGCTGTCCCTGGGCGGCAGGATTGTGGAGCAGTGCACAGTGCAGGGCATGGTGACGGAGGGCGGGCGGGTTCAGGCGCTGGCCACCTCATGCGGCGCGCGGCGCGCAGGGCGCTATATCGTGACAGCCGGTGCGTGGAGCCGTGCTGTTTTGGGTGAATATGCGCTGCAGCTTGATATCAGGCCGATACGCGGGCAGATGCTGCTGTTCAGGTTTGCTGCGCCGCCGTTGCGCCATGTGCTGCTGCAAGACGGCCTGTACCTGATTCCGCGCCGCGATGGCCATGTGCTGGTGGGGAGCACGCTGGAGGATGTGGGTTTTGACAAAAGCACCACTGCTACGGCTCGCGATTCACTCCGGCAGCGTGCAGAAGTGCTGTTGCCGCAGCTGCGCGACATGCCGCTGGTGCAGCACTGGTCAGGCCTGCGTCCCGCCTCTCCGCACAATATTCCCACCATCGGCCGGCATCCGCAGCTGGAAAACCTGTATCTCAACAGCGGGCACTTTCGCTATGGCGTCACCATGGCGCCGGCCAGTGTGGAAATCCTGCTGAATGAACTGAGTGGTGCGGTGCAGCCTTTTGATGTCGCGCCCTACCGTGCCGGCTGGGGTGGTTCAATATAGTGCATCAACCCCAAACGGAAATTCAAGCCACAGAGGACACTAGGGAGCGTGAGACACTCTTCACTTCAAGTGATTCACATCCAATGAGTATTGTTTCTCCTCTGTGAGCTCTGTGGCTAATTGCTTGTTCCAGGATAAATCTACTGCGCCATGCAGCTGAGCAGATAACGCGCCATATGCCGGTCTGTTTTGGCGAAGTGGCCGCTAAACCAGTCATACATCATCAGCAAGGTGCGGAAGGAGAGATACAGCGGGTCGGTCGTGCCGGCATCGGCCTCGGCTTGGAGCGCGGCAATATCGCGGATGAAACGTCGATGTTCCTGCAGGTGATTTTCGAGGAAGGGATAGCTATAGCGCCGCATCAGTTCTTCCTCGGTGTTGAAATGGTTTTGCATGCGCCCTTCCAGAAAGGCCAGTATTTCATCCACGGCTTTGGCGTCGCCTTTTTTTACGAGCGCATTGAATGCGCCCATGCGCTCAAACAGCTCCTGATGGGCTGTGTCGATTTCAGCCAAGCCGAGATTGAATGACTCCTTCCATTCCGGGCGGGTGTCGAGCTCGCCGGTGCTCATATGGGTGCCGGTCGACAGGTAGTCGTGGCAGCGCGTGAGGTAGATCAGGGCGGAGATGTCCTGCGGAACCATGGTGATGCATTTTTTCAGCAGCTCCAGCGCGCGTGGAATTTCTTGCAGGTGGTAATAGGCTACCGCTTCCTCAAACATGGCCAGTGTTGCGCGCTTGCCCGCCCTTAATTCTGCAGGGTCGCCGTTAAAAACTTCATAGATGGACAGCGGCTGGGTCTTGCCGCGTACACGGATGCGGTCCAGGAAGCGAATGTCATATTTTGACGGGTCGGCCAGGTCATACAGGGTGTTCTGGCTGATCAGCAGCGGAGCATGATAGGTCTTGGTGGCCTGCTCGATTCTCGGGGTCAGGTTGACGGCATCCCCGATCACCGTGCTGTCCATGCGCTCGGCGCCGCCTACCGTGCCTATCATCACCATGCCGGTGTTTAATCCGATGCCGATATCGATGGGCTCGTAACCCGCGCGTTTGCGTCCGGCGTTGTAATCCTCCAGTTTTTCCAGCATGGCGATGGCGGCTATCAGGGCATCGTCCGCACCCTGCGAGAACAGCGACATGATGGCATCGCCCATGTATTTGTCGATGATGCCCTGGTGTGCGCTGATAACCGGCTCCATCTGGCTGAGATAGGAGTTGATGAACGCAAAATTCTCGGCCGGGGTCATGGATTCGGACAGCGGTGTGAAGTTGCGGATATCGGCGAACATGATGGTCATTTTGCGTTCGACCTGATCGCCCAGCTTGATATCGACGATGCTCTTGATGTCCAGCAGTTTCAGCAATTGATGCGGAATCAGGCGGCCATACGCCTTCTCGGTTTGCTGCAACAGCGCGAGCGCCTGCTGATGCGCAAGAATGGCGGTTTTAAGCACTTCATGGATGCTGTCCGGCACTGATTCGGATGTGCCGGAAGTCACTTTCGAATGCTCTTCGGTGCTCATGTTTTCACCCGTGGTGGATGCTCAGTGGTGGCTATGATAACGCTGAACTTGAATTGATGTACTCAAGCAACGCGAGCGGGTGATCAATCGCACCGCTAGCTTCCCATGTTTCAAGGCGGGCTGACGGGTCTATGTAGCCGTAGCGCGCGATCAGCGCGGGCATGCCGGCGGCGCGTCCCGCGTCAATGTCGCGTTTGTCATCCCCCAGATACAGGCAGCGTGGCGCGGGGACGCCGATGCTTGCGGCTGCGTGCAGCATGGGCGCGGGATGGGGCTTGGCATGCGCGCAGGTGTCGCCGCTGACCAGGCAGGCGGCGCGTTCTGCATAACCCAGCGCCTGCATCAGCGGCAAAGTAAAGCGCTGCGGTTTGTTGGTCACAATGCCCCACGGCAGGCCGCGCTGTTCCAGTGTGGCTATCAATTCGGCCATGCCGGCGAAGAGCGTGGTGTGGTCGCAGATGTGGGCCGTGTAATAGGCGAGGAAGGCATCGCGCAGTGCAGGAAATTCTGCGGCATCGGGGGCGACGTTAAAGCCCAGCTTGAGCAGGCCGGCCGAGCCGTGTGATGCCTGCAGGCGGGTGATTTCCACTGGCAGCGGCGGCAGCTGGTGCAGGCCGCGTACATGGTTGAGCGCGGCGCCCAGATCGGGCGCGGTGTCGGCGAAGGTGCCGTCCAAGTCGAATAAAACAGCTCCGGTTTTTGTTTCTTTAATCACAAAAAATTAGCCACGGCGGCAGGCCATCAGGTAATTCACGCTGCTGTCCCGCCCCAGCGAGTAAGTTTGGTTGAACATGCTGTAACTCATGCCGCTGATGTCGGAAACGCCGAGATGGGCGTTGCGGCAGAACTGCGCGAGTTCGGACGGCTTGAGAAACTTGGCGTAGTCATGGGTGCCGCGCGGCAGCATGTTCAGCACATATTCCGCGCCGATAATGGCGAACAGATAGGATTTTGGATTGCGGTTCAGGGTGGAGAAAAACACCTGGCCGCCCGGCTTCACCAGTTGGGCGCAGGCGCGCACGACGCTTTGCGGATCGGGTACGTGCTCGAGCATTTCCATGCAGGTGACCACGTCGTAAGCCCCCGGTCTTTCCTCGGCCAGCTGCTCGACCGCAATCTTGCGGTATTCAACCTGTTGGCCGCTTTCCAGTAGATGCAGTTTTGCAACCTGCAACGCCTTGTCACCCAGGTCGATGCCGGTGACCTGGGCGCCGATTGCGGCCATGCTCTCCGCCAGGATGCCGCCGCCACAGCCCACATCCAGCACGGTCTTGCCCGCGAGTTGCGCGACGCCGTCGATATATCCCAGGCGCAGCGGATTGATGTCGTGCAGCGGCTTGAATTCGCTATTGGCATCCCACCAGTTGTGGGCAAGTTGGCTGAATTTTTCCAGTTCGACGGGGTCGGCGTTGGTCATGGTGAGCTCGCAATAAATACCGGGGCGCAATTTAACCCTAAACAGGCGTGCTAAGCCACCGATTTATTCCGCGACAAGGCGTTTGAATGCTGCAGACAGCCCTAGGCACAGGGGCTTGGCGGCGGGGGTAATTTTGTTTTGTCGTGATCTGGTCACGCATGATAAACTTGCAGGCTGTTTTGTAAGCTTTTTTAGGGCCACGTCACACATGGAACAATTTGCCAAAGAAACACTGAACGTCAGTCTTGAAGCCGAGATGCGCAAGTCGTATCTGGACTATGCCATGAGCGTCATCGTAGGGCGTGCCTTGCCCGATGTGCGCGACGGCCTTAAGCCGGTGCACCGGCGCGTACTGTTTGCCATGCACGAACTTTCCAATGACTGGAACCGTGCTTACAAGAAATCGGCGCGTATCGTCGGTGACGTAATCGGTAAATATCACCCGCATGGCGACACGGCGGTGTACGACACCATCGTACGCATGGCGCAGGACTTTTCCCTGCGCTACCCGCTGGTGGACGGTCAGGGTAACTTTGGTTCGGTGGACGGCGATAACGCTGCGGCGATGCGTTACACCGAGATCCGCATGGCGCGCATCGCGCACGAGCTGTTGGCCGACCTGGACAAGGAAACGGTGGACTTCGGGCCCAACTACGACGGTTCCGAAAATGAGCCGCTGGTGTTACCCGCACGCTTTCCCAATTTGCTGGTCAACGGCTCTTCAGGCATTGCCGTGGGCATGGCTACCAATATTCCGCCGCACAACCTGGTCGAGGTGGTGGATGCCTGTCTGGCGCTGCTGAAAAATCCCGAGATGGACATCGAGCAGCTGATCGATATTATTCCTGCGCCGGATTTCCCCACCGCAGGTTTCATCTACGGCACGGCAGGCGTCAAGGAAGGCTATCGCACCGGGCGCGGACGTGTGGTGATGCGCGGGCGCACCCACTTCGAGGATATGGAAAAGGGCGGTCGCCAGTCCATCATTATCGATGAGCTGCCTTACCAGGTGAACAAGGCCAACCTGTTGATCAGGATAGGCGAGCTGGTGCGCGAAAAGAAAATCGAGGGCATCTCCGAAATTCGCGACGAGTCGGACAAGTCCGGCATGCGCGCCGTGATCGAGCTGAAACGCAACGAAGTGCCGGAAGTGATCCTCAATCAGCTGTTCAAAATGACCCAGCTGCAGGACAGCTTTGGCATGAACATGGTGGCACTGCTCGACGGCCAGCCCAAGCTGCTCAACCTGAAAGAATTCCTGGACGCCTTCCTGCGCCATCGCCGCGAAGTGGTGACACGGCGCACGGTGTTTGAATTGCGCAAGGCGCGCGATCGCGGCCATATCCTGGAGGGGCTGGCGGTAGCACTCTCCAATGTGGACGAAATCATTGCGCTGATCAAGGCGGCAGCGACTCCGTCCATCGCCAAGCAGGGGCTGATGGAAAAATCATGGCGCTCCGCGCTGGTGGAAGAGATGCTGAGCCGGGTGAGCGATGCCTCGCGCCCGGAGAGTCTGGCCGCCGAGTTCGGCATGGCAGGGCAGGGCGCGCAGCGTGCCTACAAGCTTTCCGAGGTGCAGGCGCAAGCCATACTGGAGCTGCGTTTGCAGCGCCTGACCGGGCTGGAGCAGGACAAGATCGTGGGCGAATACCGCGAGGTGATGGACCGCATAGTCGACCTGCTCGACATCCTGGCCAAGCCCGGGCGCGTGACCCAGATCATCGGTGACGAACTGGTCGCCATCAAGTCGCAATACGGCGACAAGCGCCGCAGCGAGATCGTTACCCATACTCACGATATGAGCATGGAAGACCTGATCACGCCGGAAGACGTGGTGGTGACGCTGTCGCACGGCGGTTACATGAAGGCGCAACCGCTGGGCGAATACACCGCGCAGAAGCGTGGCGGCCGCGGCAAGCAGGCAGCCTCCACCAAGGAAGACGATTTTGTCGACAACCTGTTTATCGCCAATACCCACGATTACATCCTGTGTTTCTCCAGCCTCGGCCAGGTGTACTGGATCAAGGTGTACGACGTACCGCAGGGTAACCGCACCAGCCGTGGCAAGCCGATCGTGAACCTGTTGCCGCTGGCCGAGGGCGAGAAGATCAACGCCATCCTGCCGGTGAAAGAGTTCTCCGAAAACCAGTTTGTATTCTTCGCCACGGCGCAGGGCACGGTGAAGAAGACACCGCTGTCCGACTTCGCCAACCCGCGCAAGGCAGGCATCATCGCCATCAATCTGGATGAGGGCGATTACCTGGTCGGAGTGGCGCTGACCGACGGCAAGCACGACGTGATGTTGTTCTCCAACGGCGGCAAGGCGGTGCGCTTCGATGAAAACGACGTGCGCTCGATGGGGCGTGTGTCGCGCGGCGTGCGCGGCATGAAGCTTGCCGCCAAGCAGCAGGTGATTGCGCTGCTGGTGGCCGGCGACGAGAGCCAGACGGTATTGACTGCCACCGAGAATGGCTATGGCAAGCGCACACCCATCACCGAGTACACCCGCCATGGGCGCGGCACGCAGGGCATTATCGCGATCCAGACTTCAGAGCGTAACGGCCGTGTAGTGGCTGCCACGCTGGTCAACACGGATGACGAGATCATGCTGATCGGCACCAACGGTGTGCTGATCCGCACCCGCGTCAACGAGATACGCGAGATGAGCCGCGCGACCCAGGGCGTCACCCTGATCAACCTGGGTAAAGGTGAGACGCTGGCCGGCTTGAGCCGGATTGCCGAACAGGAAGGCGACGATCAGGATATGGAATCGGGGATGGAAGAGCTGGATCAGGATTGAGGATTCGGGATTGTGGATTTAGGCGGAGCGGAGTTTTTTTGCTCAATCCTCGTGCCTGAATCCTGGCTTCATCATTTATTTATCAAGTGAGAGTTGAACTGCATGACGATCTATAACTTCAGCGCGGGCCCGGCAGTATTGCCGCACGAGGTGTTGCTGCAGGCGCGCGAGGAGTTGCTCGACTGGCATGGCAGCGGCATGTCGGTGATGGAGATGAGCCATCGCGGCCGTGAGTTCATGGGCATTCATGCACAGGCCGAAGCCGATCTGCGCGAGCTGATGGGTGTTCCCGCCAACTATAAAGTGCTGTTCCTGCAAGGCGGTGCACATCTGCAATTTTCCATGATTCCCCTCAATCTGTTGCGCGGCAAGGCTGCGGCCGATTACGTCAACACCGGCGAATGGTCGAAGAAAGCGATGGCCGAGGCCAGAAAATTCTGCACGGTGAACGAGGTGGCGAGTTCCGCCGACAAGAATTTCTCCTGCGTGCCCGCATTCAACACCTGGCACTGCGACAAGAATGCGGCTTACCTGCATTACACCCCGAACGAAACCATCGGCGGGGTGGAGTTCAACTGGATACCCGAAACGGGCGACGTGCCGCTGGTGGCGGACATGTCGTCCAATATCCTGTCGCGTGAGTATGACGTGTCGAAGTTCGCCCTGATCTATGCCGGCGCGCAGAAGAATATCGGCCCTGCGGGTTTGTGCATCGTCATCGTGCGCGAAGACTTGCTCGGCCATGTGCCGGCCCATACGCCCACCATGCTGGATTACAAGATTCACGCCGACGCTGATTCGATGTACAACACGCCGCCCACTTACGCCATCTATATGGCCGGGCTGGTATTTCAGTGGTTGAAGAAGAACGGCGGCGTGGCGGCGATGGAGCAGGTGAATATCGCCAAGGCGAAGCTGCTTTATGCAGCCATCGACGCCAGCAGCGGTTTTTATCATTGCCCGGTAGCCCGTGATGATCGCTCGCGCATGAACGTGGCATTCAGCACACGGGATGCGCTGCTCGACGCCGAGTTCATCAAGCAGGCGGAAGCGCGCAGACTGATGCAGCTCAAGGGGCACAAGCTGGCGGGCGGTATGCGCGCCTCCATCTATAACGCCATGCCTTTGGCGGGGGTGCAGGCGCTGGCCGGTTTCATGGGCGAATTCGCGCAGCGCAGGGGTTAAATCGTACATGTCCGACGAACTGAAAAAATTCCGCACGCAGATCGATCGCATCGACGACGAGCTGCTCAAGCTGTTCAATCAGCGCGCCGCACTCGCACAGCAGATAGGTCACGCCAAGAATGGCGGCGTGGTGCTGCGTCCCGAGCGTGAGGCGCAGGTGTTGCAACGCCTGGCAGCTGCCAATGCCGGCCCCCTGTCGGCGCAGAGTGTGACCGCCTTGTTTACCGAGGTCATGTCGCACTGTCGCGCGCTGGAGGAGCCGTTGTCGGTGGCCTATCTCGGGCCGCAGGGCACCTTTACCGAGGCCGCGATGTTCAAGCGCTTCGGTCATGCCTGCACGGGTGTGTCCTGCGCCTCGATCGATGAGGTGTTTCGCAAGGTCGAAAGCGGAGAAGCCAGCTACGGCGTGGCTCCCGTAGAAAACTCCACCGAGGGCGCGGTCGGGCGCACCCTGGACTTGCTGCTGCAAAGCCCGCTCAGGATATGCGGCGAGGTGCTGCTGGCGGTGCACCAATGCCTGCTGGCGCAGGATGCCGACATGGCCACGATCAAGCGCGTGTATTCGCATCCGCAATCTCTGGGGCAATGCCAGGACTGGTTGAACACGCATCTGTCGCACGCCGAGCGGGTGTCGGTGGCGAGCAATGCCGAGGCGGCAGCGCTGGCTGCAAAAGAGCCGCACAGTGCCGCAGTGGCCGGCAAGCAGGCGGCCGAGCGTTTCAATATCGCGATCCTGGCTGCAAACATTGAAGATGATCCGCGCAACACCACGCGCTTTCTGGTGATGGGCAATCAGGATGTGGCGCCCTCCGGGCGCGACAAGACTTCGCTGGTGATGGCCGCCCCCAATCGCCCGGGTGCGGTGCATGATTTGCTGGTGCCGCTGGCAAAATATGGCGTCAGCATGAGCAAGCTGGAATCGCGCCCCGCGCGCGCCGGGCTGTGGGAATACGTGTTCTTCCTCGACATCGAAGGGCACCAGTCTGACACCAAGGTGGCCGCAGCACTGAGTGAGCTGCAGCAGGTTGCTGCATTCGTGAAAATTTTGGGTTCATACCCGGTGGCTGTTTAGCCTATCCTAACAACGACGTTTGAAATAATGAATTACTCCGATTTGGCACCAAGTTATATCCGCGCCATCGCGCCCTACCAGCCCGGCAAGCCGATTGCCGAGCTGGAGCGCGAGCTGGGCATCAGCGGCATCGTCAAGCTGGCTTCCAACGAAAACCCGCTGGGTTGCAGCCCGCAGGCGACAGCAGCCATGCTTGATGCGATCAAGACGATCTCTTTGTACCCGGATGGCAACGGCTTCGAACTGAAGAGCGCTTTGTCAAAACGCTTTGGCGTCGAGCATTCGGCCATCGTGTTGGGCAACGGTAGCAACGACATGCTGGAACTCGCCGCGCGCGCCTTCCTCACCGTGGGCGACACGGCCGTGTACTCGGCCCATGCCTTTGCCGTGTATCCGCTGGCGACGCAGGCGGTGGGTGCGACCGGCGTCAGCGTGCCCGCCATCAATTTCGGCCACGACCTCAAGGCGATGCGCCAAGCCGCCGTTGAGAAAAAAGCCAAGCTGGTGTTTATCGCCAACCCCAACAATCCGACCGGCACCTTTTTGCCTGCTGCTGCGCTGCTGGAATTCATGCGCGCGCTGCCGGCGAATATCCTGGTGCTGCTGGACGAGGCATATAACGAATACCTGCCGCAAGAATGCCGTTACGATGCCGTTGCGTGGTTGCAGGAATTCCCCAATCTGATCGTCTCGCGCACCTTCTCCAAGGCTTACGGCCTGGCCGGCGTGCGCGTGGGCTATGCCTTCGCCGGCGCCGATGTGGCCGACATGATCAACCGCGTGCGCCAGCCGTTCAACGTCAACAGTGTGGCGCAGGCCGCTGCCGTGGCGGCGTTGCAGGACGGGGATTTTGTGCGTCGCACCAACGAGCTGAACCGGCGCGGCATGCAGCAGATCACCGCAGGTTTGCACAAGCTCGGCCTGGAATTCATACCATCTTATGGGAATTTCCTCAGCTTCAAGATAGGCGACGCGTCGAAAGTGTATCGGCGCCTGTTGGAGTTGGGCGTGATTGTGCGGCCGATAGCCAGCTACGATATGGCTGAATATCTGCGGGTGAGCATCGGTCTGGAAAGTGAAAACGATAAATTTTTGTCTGCGCTGGCGCAGGCTTTAGGAGAAGTGAAGTGATTATAGTAATGGGAAGAGATGTAACCGATGCCGAAGTCGGCACGGTGGTGAAGAAGCTGGAGTCTGCCGGCCTGAAGGCGAATATTTCGCGCGGCATAGAGCGCACCGTGATCGGCGCCATCGGTGACGAGCGCAAGCTGAGCGAGGAAATGTTTACCGCGCTGCCCGGCGTGGAATCGGCCATGCATATTGCGAAGCAGTACAAAATTGTTTCGCGCGAGTCGCACAAGGAAAATACGGTGATCGATATCGCCGGCGTGCCTCTGGGCGGCAAGCAGATCCAGATCATCGCCGGCCCGTGTTCGGTGGAAACCCAGGAGCAGATGGATCTGTCCGCGAAATACGTGCATGAGGCAGGTTGCCGGCTGATGCGCGGCGGTGCGTTCAAGCCGCGCACCAGCCCCTATACCTTCCAGGGTAAGGGCGTGGAAGGTCTGGACATGTTCCGCAAGGCGGCCAGCCCCTACAAGCTGCCTATCGTGACCGAGCTGATGGACATCCGCATGCTGGATACCTTTATGGAATATGACGTGGACGTGATCCAGATCGGCACGCGCAATATGCAGAACTTCGACCTGCTCAAGGAAGTCGGGCGCATCAACAAGCCGGTAATCCTGAAGCGCGGTATGTCAGCCACCATTTCCGAATGGCTGATGTCGGCGGAATACATTGCTGCCGGCGGCAACCACAACATCATCTTCTGCGAGCGCGGCATCCGCACCTTCGAAACCTACTACCGCAACGTGCTGGACGTGACCGCCATTCCGGTGCTGAAGAAAGAAACCCACCTGCCGGTGATCGTCGATCCCTCTCACGCCGGCGGCAAGGCATGGATGGTGGCAGCCCTGTCACAGGCGGCGATTGCTGCGGGTGCGGACGGCCTCTTGGTCGAGATGCATCCCAGCCCGTGCGATGCGTGGTGCGACGCCGATCAGGCACTAACACCAGACGAGCTGAAGAAGCTGATGGGGACGTTGGGGGCGATTGCAGGTGCGATCGGACGGACGTTGTAATTTTGGTAAGGTGGGCACGTTGTTGCGCCCGCGCGGATAGCATACACAAGGCCGTTCGTCCTGAGCTTGTCGAAGGATCGACGCGAAGCGGCGGTGCATTGTGATGTGAATAAAAGCAAAACCGCCGGGGGTTGCCCGGCAGCAAGTTACCTTTCTTGTCTTGGCAAGAAAGGTAACCGAAAGAAGCCGCCCCCGGTTTGCCGCCGCCTTTGGCGGTACCCTGCGTTGCTTGGCTGGTCAGGCGGCTGCGGAACTCGCGCTATGCGCTCAGACAGTCCTCGCCGACTACCCCTGATCAGCCTGCGCTACTCGGCGGTGCACAGGGGGAGGAAAGGCGAAGAGCCGGTTTTGTAGCGCGGGTTGGCAAGGCGTAACCCGCCGGATGTTTGATTTCCATGCGGCGCATTACGCCTTTGGCGAATGTGACATACGTTGGCTTAATTCAACCTTCTGGCAGAGGAGAGGAATTTATGGAATTGCCAAAATTCAATGATACTTTTTTGCCGATTATAGATATTTTGAGAGATGGAAAAACAATTTCCGGTAGAGAGCTGATTCGTCTCGTCGAAGAGAAATACTATTCAGATTTGCCAACAGAATTGCTTAGTCAGACAACAAAGAGCGGTGAACGACTTCTTGAAAATCGAATTGCTTGGGGAAAATCCTACCTAAAGAAGGGTGGGCTTGTTCACTATCCGCAACGTGGATATGTTCAGATTACCGAAAAGGGTAAAACGGCCAATGTTGAGAGCATTTCCATTGGTCAAATGGAGTCTGACGTGATCAGCTTCTACCAGCCAAGTAGTGGGAGCGCTGTGAAACGTGAAATCGAAAGCTCCAGCCCGCAGGATCTCATTGATACAGGTATTGAGCAGATAGAGAGCAACGTTAAGATGGAGTTGCTACAAAAACTTAAATCTTTTGACCCATATTCTTTTGAGAGGGTCATCCTAATTTTGCTGAATAGGATGGGCTATGGTGAGTTTGTTGAAACGTCCAAGTCTCGTGATGGTGGAATTGATGGGATCATCAATGAGGATCAACTAGGACTGGAGAAAATTTACATTCAGGCCAAACGCTACACTGACAATAAAGTCCGCGAACCTGAGATTCGTAACTTCATTGGAGCAATGAGTGGCGACACAAGCAAAGGTATATTTGTTACGACTACGGAATTTGATGAGAACGCGAAAAAGAAAGCCAAGGAAGCCCACCATACAATTATTTTGGTGAACGGTATTCGTCTTGTAGAACTGATGTATAAGTTCGGGGTTGGTGTTCAGGTGAAAAGTTCATATGAAGTTAAAGCCTTGGATAATGACTTCTTTGAAAATGAGGACATCTAACGATGGCTGAACCGCAATTCAAAAAAGTCGTCATCTTCGGCGTCGGTCTGATCGGCGGCTCGTTTGCGCTGGCGTTGCGCCGCGCGAATGCAGTGAGCGAGGTTGTCGGTTTCGGGCGCAGTGCGCAGACGCTGGAGCAGGCACTGCAACTCGGCATCATCGACCGCATCGGTGACGATGTCGCGCGCGAAGTGCGCGATGCCGACCTGGTGCTGCTCGCCACGCCGGTGGCGCAGATGGCGGATTTATTTGCGCGCATCGCGCCGCATCTCGGCGCGCAAACACTCATTACCGACGGCGGCAGCACCAAGAGCGATGTAGTGAGCTATGCACGGCAGCATCTGGGCAAGCACCGCGCCAATTTTGTACCGGCACATCCCATTGCCGGAGCCGAGAAAAGCGGCGCAGCGGCGGCACAGGCCGATCTGTATGCGGGCAAGAAAGTCGTGCTCACGCCGTTGCCTGAAAATTCATCCGGGGCCCTGGCGCGTGTGCGCAGGGCGTGGGAGCTGTGCGGTGCGGTGGTGAACGAGCTGACACCGCAGCAGCACGACGAAGTATTTGCCGCAGTCAGCCATTTGCCCCATCTTCTTTCATTCGCGCTGGTGCATGACCTGGCACAACGCGAGAATCGCGACCTGTTGCTGTCCTTCGCCGCCAGCGGCTTCCGCGACTTCACCCGCATCGCTGCCAGCAGTCCGGAAATGTGGCGCGACATCTGCCTCGCCAACCGCGATGCCTTGATGCGCGAGTTGATGCAATACGCCAACGAGTTGCATGTGCTATACCAGGCGCTGGAGCGGCGCGATGCGGGTAAATTGGAGGAGGTCTTTGCTGAGGCACGAAAGGTGCGGAGTAATTGGACGCCGCAGTAGGATTGTTGGTGTTGGCAGCCAGGCCCAAGCTGAATATCTAAAGAAGCGCCGAGTAAGTCTGATTTGTCGTTCCCGCGCAGGCGGGAACCCAGTTAAATCAACAAGCTAGATACCCGCCTGCGCGGGTATGACGACTTATTCAGTGTTTCCCTATAAGCAAAGCAAGGCAACTTCGCCGGGGGCAGCCCGGCAGCTGGTTGCCTTTCTTGCTTCGCCAAGAAAGGAAACCCAAAGAAGGCGACCCCAGATCCGCCACCTCTTCGAGGTTCCCTGCGTTGCTCGGCAAGACAGGCGACTGCGCAACACGCCCTAGCAGGTCGCACACCCCGCGACCTGCCGCGGAGCTCAAACAGTGCTCGTCGAAATCTCCTGTCTTGCCTGCGCTACTCGGTGGCGGATAAGGGGAGGAAGAATCAAAAGCCAACCCGCAGTTAATCCGACACGCAGTGCGCACCGGATTTTGGGTACCCTTCTGTATCGCTTCGGTCGAGCAATAAAATTGGGGAGAAGGCGAGCCCTGTTTGAGCTCCGCAGTGGGGCACGGTTTGTGTGCCCCGCTAGGGCGAGTTGCGCAGCCGCCCAATTTTATTGCTCGACCGAAGGAACCCGCAGGGCGATACGGCAGGGTTCGCCTTCTTTGGGTTACTTTTCTTGGCGACCAAGAAAAGTGACTAGCTGCCGGTCTACCACCGGCGAAGTTGTCTTTAGCTCAGCTCGAATGGACTTAACTTAACCCTGCAGCTATGCGCCCGGCTCCCCTCTACTGGTATCATACCGCCCTCAAAAATATATTAAGCCCAGCCCGTTGCAAGGTTTACCCCCGATGACATCCGAAAATTTTATTGATCTTCCGCCATTGTTGAGCGCGCACGGCACCGTGCGTCTGCCCGGTTCCAAGAGCATCTCCAACCGCGTGTTGCTGCTGGCGGCCTTGTCCGAAGGTACGACGGTGGTGCGCGACCTGCTGCACTCCGACGATACCGAGCGCATGCTGGAGGCGCTGCGTACGCTGGGTGTGCAGGTAGAGGCGCTGGGCGACAACGCCTATCGCGTGACGGGGTGTGGCGGAAACTTCCCCAACAAGAATGCAAAACTTTTCCTCGGTAATGCAGGTACGGCGTTCCGTCCGCTGACGGCGGCGCTGGCTCTGGCAGGAGGCAATTACGAGCTGTCCGGCGTGCCGCGCATGCATGAGCGTCCCATCGGAGATCTGGTGGATGCCTTGCGCCAACTTGGCGCGAATATCGAATACTTGGGCAATGAAGGTTTTCCGCCGCTGAAAATCTCTCCGGCACAACTGGCTGGTGATATCGTCAAAATTCGTGGCGATGTGTCCAGCCAGTTCCTCACCGGTTTGTTGATGGCGTTGCCGTTGACCGGGCAGACGGTGAATGTCCAACTGGTGGGGGAGTTAATTTCCAAACCGTATATCAGAATCACACTGAAAATGATGGCGCACTTCGGCGTCAAGGTGGGGCCCTTTGTTGATGTTGAGCCGGACTGGCAGCATTTTATTTTGTTCGGCGGTCAGCGTTATGTGTCCCCCCAAGAGGTCTATGTCGAAGGCGATGCTTCTTCGGCCTCATATTTTCTGGCGGCCGGGGCGATCGGCGGCGGTCCGCTACGCGTCGAGGGCGTGGGCAAGGACTCCGTGCAGGGCGACGTGCGTTTTGCCGAAGCACTGGAGAAGATGGGCGCGCAAGTCAGCATGGGGCCGAACTGGATGGAAGCGTCGGGCCCGTCGAGTGGCAAGCTCAAGGCCATCGAGCTCGATTGCAACCACATCCCCGATGCCGCAATGACGTTGGCCGTGGCGGTGCTGTTCGCCGACGGCCCCACCACGCTGCGCAACATCGCCAGCTGGCGCGTGAAAGAGACCGACCGCATTGCGGCGATGGCGATTGAACTGCGCAAAGTGGGAGCTGTGGTGGTAGAGGGCGCGGATTACATCCGCATCACTCCGCCCGCGTCCCGATCCTCGATCCTCAATCCCCAGTCCGGTATTGACACTTACGACGACCACCGCATGGCGATGTGCTTCTCGCTGGCCGCATTTGGCGGCGCGGGGATACGCATCAACGATCCCGGCTGTGTAGCCAAGACTTTCCCGGACTATTTCAAGATGTTTGCACAAGTGACTCAGCTCATCCCGGTAATCGCCATCGACGGCCCGTCCGCTTCCGGCAAGGGCACGGTGGCGCAGCGCGTGGCGCAGGCACTGGGCTTTCATTACCTCGACAGCGGTGCGCTGTACCGCCTGCTGGCGCTGGCGGCAGGGCAGCAGGGCGTGGCGCTGGATGCGGAAGCCGAGCTGGCGCAACTGGCCGGACGCATGGATATCCGCTTCGAAGGTGCTGATATCTGGCTGGATGGGCAGCTGGTGGGGGACGAGCTGCGCTCCGAGCAAAGTGCGTCGGCCGCCTCCAAGGTGGCCGCCTTGCCCGCGGTGCGCACCGCCCTGCTGGGCAAGCAAAAGGCCTTCCGCCAGGCTCCTGGCCTGGTTGCCGATGGCCGCGACATGGCTTCCGTGGTGTTTCCCGATGCGTCGCTCAAGATATTCCTGACCGCCAGTGCCGAGGCACGTGCAGAACGTCGATATAAGCAGTTGAAAGAAAAAGGGATGAGTGTTAGTATAACCGCCCTTTTGCAAGAGATACGTCAGCGCGATGAGCGCGACAGCCAGCGTAGCGTGGCCCCTCTGCAACAGGCGCCGGGTGCAAGTTTGCTGGATACCACTCCTCTGAATATCGAGCAGGCGGTTCAGGAAGTGTTGGATCGCTACCGCGCGTAATGCAATAAAGTCCCAAGCGAAGCCCTTCGCTTGGGTTGATTAACTAACCCCCGCCAAAAACGGGTTTGTCCTTAAGGTGTATTCAAAATGACTGCAGTCAACGAAATGGAAAGTTTTGCCGCCCTGTTTGAAGAGAGCTTGACGCGTAAAGAAATGCGCGCCGGTGAGCTGATTACTGCGCAAGTTGTGCGCGTAGAGCAGAACGTGGTGGTGGTAAATGCCGGTTTGAAATCAGAAAGCTTTATTCCTGTAGAAGAATTCCGCGACAGCACAGGCGCGTTGGAAGTAAAGGCTGGCGATTTCGTCACGGTAGCGATTGAGTCGCTGGAAAACGGTTACGGCGAAACACGTTTGTCACGTGAAAAAGCCAAGCGTCTGGCTGCATGGCACGATCTGGAACTGGCGATGGAAGAAGGTCGCGTGGTCGAAGGTTATGTAAGCGGCAAGGTAAAAGGCGGTTTGACAGCCATGGTTAACGGCATCCGCGCATTCCTGCCCGGTTCGCTGGTGGATACGCGTCCGGTCAAGGACACCACTCCATACGAAAACAAGACCATGGAGCTGAAGGTTATCAAGCTGGACCGCAAGCGCAACAACGTGGTCGTGTCGCGTCGCGCAGTGCTGGAAGCCAGCATGGGTGCAGACCGTGAAGCGATGATGCAGAACCTGCAAGAAGGCGCGATCGTCAAGGGCGTGGTCAAGAATATCACCGACTACGGCGCGTTCGTGGATCTGGGCGGCATCGACGGCCTGTTGCACATCACCGACCTGGCATGGCGTCGCGTGAAGCACCCATCCGAAGTGTTGACTGTTGGCGATGAAGTTGAAGCCAAGATCCTGAAATTCGACCAGGAAAAGAACCGCGTTTCCCTGGGCATCAAACAAATGGGCGATGATCCATGGCATGGTCTGGCACGTCGTTACCCGCAGCACACCCGCCTGTTCGGCAAGGTGACCAACCTGACTGACTACGGCGCATTCGTTGAAATCGAGCAGGGCATCGAAGGCCTGGTTCACGTTTCCGAAATGGACTGGACCAACAAGAACGTACATCCTTCCAAAGTTGTGCAGCTGGGCGACGAAGTGGAAGTGATGATTCTGGAAATCGACGAGCAGCGCCGTCGTATCTCTCTGGGCATGAAGCAGTGCAAGTCCAATCCCTGGGATGACTTCGAACTGAACCACAAGAAGGGCGACAAAGTTAAGGGCCAGATCAAGTCGATCACTGACTTCGGCGTGTTTATCGGCCTGGATGGCGGTATCGACGGCCTGGTTCACCTGTCTGATATTTCATGGAACGTAGCTGGCGAAGAAGCCGTGCGTAACTACAAGAAGGGCGACGAGCTGGAAGCGGTTGTGCTGGCGATCGACGTCGAGCGCGAGCGCATCTCCCTCGGTATCAAACAGATGGATGGTGATCCATTCAGCGGTTATGTAGTGGGTCATGACAAGGGCGCGATCGTCACCGGCGTGGTCAAGTCACTCGATGCCAAGGGTGCGGTCATTGCCCTGGACGGCGACGTGGAAGCCTACCTGAAGGCGTCTGAAGTGTCTGCCGATCGCGTGGAAGACATCCGCAATCACCTGAAAGAAGGCGACACCGTGAAAGCCGTGATCATTAATGTGGACCGCAAGAACCGTGGCATCAACCTGTCGATCAAGGCGATGGACAAGGCTGACGAAGCGGCTGCCATGCACAAGCTGGCTGCGGAAAGCACGACCACTGCGGGTACCACCAATCTGGGTGCTTTGTTAAAGGCCAAGATGGATAGCAGCAAGGCTGACGCATAACATAAGACACTGCCATGACCCGTTCTGATCTCATTGTTAAACTTGCAGAGCGTTATTCGCAACTGCTGGCCAAGGACGCCGAACTGGCTGTCAAGGTGATCCTTGACAGCATGGCTGCGACTTTGACGACCGGAGGCCGTATTGAAATTCGCGGCTTCGGCAGCTTTTCACTGAATTACCGTCCGCCTCGCCTGGGGCGCAACCCCAAGTCTGGTGACAAGGTGCAGGTGCCGGCCAAATACGTGCCGCACTTCAAGGCGGGTAAAGAGCTGCGTGAGCGGGTTGATTACAAACAGAGTTGAAACGTGTGGTGAGCTTGTCGCAAGATGAGTAAGAAGTAAATAAATTGGCGGCCTGTCGCGAGATGGAGCCGCCAATTTTTTGGCTGTTATGCTATCGTTGCGTTTCATTTTTAAGGCGTGCTTATCATGAGATATTTGATATGGCTGTTGCGGGCTTTTCTGTTCCTGATTCTCCTCGGATTTGCTGTCAAAAATGATGAGCCTGTCGTGCTGCGTTATTTCTTCGGGTATGAGTGGCATTCCTCGCTGATTGTGGTTTTGCTGTTGTTTTTTGCCGCTGGCACGGCTGTCGGCATACTGGCTGTGCTGGGCAATCTGTTGCGCCAGCGCAAGGAGCTCGCTGTACTCAAGGATGAGCTGCGCTTGAAAAATAAACTGGCCGGTGTGGCTGAAGTATCTAAGTAGACTTACTGGAACTTATGGAATTTGAACCGTGGATGTTGCTTGTCTTCCCGCTGTTTTTTGGCATGGGCTGGCTGGCGGCACGTATTGATATCAAGGAATTGCTCACCGAGTCCAGCGCGTTGCCGCGTTCGTATTTCCAGGGGCTGAATTTCCTTCTGAATGAGCAGCAGGACAAGGCGATCGAAGCGTTCATCGAGGTGGTGAAAGTTGATCCCCAGACTGTGGAGTTGCACTTCGCCCTGGGCAGCCTGTTTCGCCGTCGCGGCGAAGTGGATCGCGCACTGCGCATGCACCTGAATCTGGTGGAGCGTGCCGATCTGGATGAGGACAAGAAGCAGTATGCGCTGTTTGAGCTGGGGCAGGATTACCTCAAGGCAGGCATACTGGATCGCGCCGAACAGATTTTTCTGCAGCTGCTCGCCACTCCGCACGCCAAGCCATCACTCGACTTTTTGCTGGAGATTTACCAGAAAGAAAAAGACTGGCTCAAGGCGATAAATATCACGCACCGCCTGGGGGTGCTGACCGGGCAATCGCATGCCAAGGAAGCGGCTTTTTTCTACTGTGAACTGGCGGCATACGATCTGGCGCACAAAAATCCGGACGCTGCCAACGCACATCTGGAACAGGCCCTGGATGTGAATCCACACTCGGTACGTGCCACCATCATGCTGGGTGATTTGGCTATTGCCGCACAGAATTCGGCGCGCGCCATCGAGATATTGAAGCGTATCGAGCAGCAGGATGCACAATATCTGCCGCTGGCGGCGGAGCGCTTGATGCATGCGCATCGCCAGCTCGGCCGTGAGGATGAGGGTGTCGCCTTGCTGCGAGGCTATCAGGAGAAATATCCGTCGCTGGATTTGATGAACGTACTGTTTCATGCACTGTTGCAGCGCGATGGTGCGGAGCCTGCTTACCAGTTGGTGCTGTCTGATTTGCAACGCAGCCCGACGCTGCTCGGCCTGGACAAGCTGCTGGAAGCGCGCCTGCTGGGGATAACCGAGGAACGGCGCGCGGATGTCGAGCTGGTCAAAAATCTGGTGCATAAACGCACGCGTTCACTGGCAATGTACCGTTGCAGCAGTTGCGGCTTCAAGGCGCGCCAGTTCTATTGGCACTGCCCGGCCTGTCATGGCTGGGAGACCTATTCCCCGCGGCGCAGCGAAGAAAACGGTTTGGGCATATGAGGCTGAGAATATGAGCGACCCCAAAATCATCGTCGCCCTCGACTATCCCGAGGCGCAGCCGGCACTGGCTCTGGTTGACCAGCTGGAGCCGCGCCTGTGCCGCCTGAAAGTGGGAAAGGAGCTGTTTACTGCAGCCGGGCCGCATCTGGTTGAACAGCTGATGCAACGCGGCTTTGAAGTTTTCCTCGACCTGAAATTTCACGACATTCCCAACACCACCGCGCAGGCTTGCAAGGCTGCGGCCAGCCTGGGCGTGTGGATGGTGAACGTGCATGCTCTGGGCGGGCGCCGCATGATGGAAGCGGCGCGCGACGCGGTGGCCGCAAGTAGCCGTCCGCCCAGGCTGATCGCTGTAACCGTGCTGACCAGCATGGCGCAGGAAGATCTGGCGGGGATAGGCATCAGCGCCACGCCCGCCGAGATGGTGTTGCGCCTGGCAAGCCTTGCGCGCGACAGCGGCCTCGATGGTGTGGTGTGCTCGGCGCAGGAGGCTGCTCTTTTGCGCCAGCACTGCGGCAGC
Organism: Nitrosomonadales bacterium; assembly: GCA_025408405.1. Lineage (GTDB taxonomy): Bacteria > Pseudomonadota > Gammaproteobacteria > Burkholderiales > Gallionellaceae > 39-52-133. Next base: position 24,265 of record JANYJE010000064.1, read on the forward strand.
CAGTTTTGCCTGGTGACCCCCGGGATACGTCCGGCAGAGGCTGCGGCAGATGACCAGTCGCGCATCATGACGCCGCGCGCAGCACTAGCCAGTGGTGCCAGCTATCTGGTGATAGGGCGTCCCATAACCAAGGCTTTAGATCCCTTGCTGGCCTTGCAAAATATTTCAAGAGAGACAGGAGAAGTGGCATGAGTGTATTGCCATCGTTTGACCCTTTGCCATTTTTTGACAAGGCGCGCGTATTGGTGGTGGGCGATGTCATGCTCGACCGCTACTGGTTTGGCGATGTCACCCGCATCTCGCCGGAAGCACCGGTGCCGGTGCTGAAGGTAAGCCGCGTGGATGAGCGCCCGGGAGGTGCTGCCAACGTGGCGCGCAACATCGCGGCACTGGGTGCGCACTGCACACTGCTCTCGGTGGTGGGCGATGATGAGGCAGGCCTGTGCCTGGAGAAACTGCTGGGCCAGCACGGCAACGTCACGGCACTGCTGCACCGTGACAACACCATTTCCACCACCATCAAGCTGCGCGCCATCGCGCGCCAGCAGCAGCTGCTGCGCATTGATTTCGAGACGCAACCCAGCCACGAAGTATTGAATGCAAAGCTGGTGGATTTCCGCAACAAGCTGGCGGATGCGGATGTGGTGATATTGTCGGACTACGGCAAGGGCGGATTGGCGCACATTGCCGAGATGATCAGGCTGGCGCGCGCGGCGGGCAAGCCGGTGCTGGTTGATCCCAAGGGCGAAGACTATGCGCGCTATCGCGGCGCGACCGTGCTGACCCCCAATCGCAGCGAATTCCGCGAGGTGGCGGGGGGCTGGAAGAGCGCAGAAGAGCTGAACTCCAAAGCCGAGCGCCTGCGCACAGAGCTGCAACTGGAGGCCTTGCTGGTGACGCGCAGCGAGGAGGGCATGAGTCTGTATCGCGAGCACGAGATTCTGCATGTGCCCACACAGTCGCGCGAAGTGTTTGACGTCAGCGGTGCGGGCGATACCGTGATCGCCACCCTGGCGGTGATGCTGGCATGCGGCCAGCCATGGTCCTCTGCGGTGCACATCGCCAATCGCGCGGCAGGCATCGTGGTGGGCAAGCTGGGCACGGCGATGGTCACGCGCGACGAGATTGTGCAGGATTTGAAAAGTGATGAATGATGAGTGGAACTGTGAAAGGTGAAACGTAACCCTCCCGGCAGGAAGGCTGGCGCGAAGCGCAGGATAGCTTTTCACGTTTCACCTTTCACGTTTCACCGATTTTAAAGGGGTAAAAATATGTATTACATCGTTACGGGTGCAGCAGGGTTTATCGGTTCCAACCTGGTCAAGGCGCTGAATGACCGCGGCGTGACCGACATCATTGCGGTGGACAATCTCAAGCAGGCCGACAAGTTCAAGAACCTGGTGGATTGCGACATTGCCGACTACATGAGCAAGGAAGACTTCATCGAGAAGCTGAATGGCGGCATGTTCGACGGCATCGTGACCGCCGTGCTGCATCAGGGCGCGTGTTCCGACACCATGGAAACAGATGGCCGTTACATGATGCAGAACAATTACCAGTACTCGCTCGACCTGCTGAACTTTTGCCAGGAAGAAGAGGTGCCCCTGCTGTACGCATCGTCGGCATCCGTTTACGGCGCAGGACCGAACTTCAAGGAAAGCCGCGAATTCGAGTCGCCGCTCAATGTGTACGCCTACTCCAAATTCCTGTTCGACCAGATCGTGCGCCGGCGCTGGCACAAGCGCAGCTCGCAGATCGTCGGCCTGCGCTATTTCAACGTGTATGGCACGCGCGAACAGCACAAGGGACGCATGGCATCGGTTGCCTATCACTTTTTCAACCAGTATCGTGCCGAAGGCTATGTGAAGCTGTTCGAGGGCTGCGATGGTTATGCGAATGGCGGGCAGTTGCGCGATTTCGTCTCGGTTGAAGACGTGGCCCGTGTCAACATGCACTTCCTCGATCACCCCGGCCAGTCTGGTATTTTCAACCTCGGCACCGGCCAGGCGCAGAGCTTTAACGATGTGGCCGTGGCCACCATCAATGCCTTGCGCACCGCAAAAGGTGAAAGCACACTGACACTGGAGCAAATGCACCAGCAGCAACTCGTTCGCTACATTCCTTTCCCGGAACAGCTGAAAGGCAAATACCAGAGCTACACCCAGGCCGATATCGGTGCGCTGCGCGAAGTCGGCTATACCGAGCCCTTCCTGAATGTAGAGCAGGGCACAGGGCGCTATGTGAACTATTTATTATCCAAGTCAACTTAACCACGTTTGAGCCGTTTCATACCTACGGCATCCGCTGATAATTTCAACAAGAGGACATCATGAAAAAACTTTTACTGGCTTTGATCACATTTTTTGTAATGACCAGCATGGCATGGGCTGCGGTGAATCTGAATACCGCGACCAAGGATGAGCTGGATGCTGTCAAGGGAATAGGTCCGGCGAAAGCACAGGCGATTATCGATTACCGCAGCAAGAACGGCCCGTTCAAAAGCGTTGACGACCTGAAAAATGTAAAAGGTTTTGGCGACAAAACGGTTGCCAAAATGCGCTCAGAATTGAGCGTGAGCGGCGCTTCGACTGCCAGCAAGCCAGCAGCCAAAGCGGATAGTAAATCAGCTGCAAAGGCCGAGCCAGCAGCCAAAGTAGAGCCGGCAAAGGCTGACAAAAAAGCCGCTCACAAAAAAGACGAAGCAAAGGCAGACGCCAAGAGCGAAGTAAAAGCTGACAAGGCCGACAAGCCCACCAGGGCAGAAAAGAAAGCCGCCAAAAAGCAGGCTCAGGAAGACAAGAAGGCCGCCGCAGAAAAAGCCAAGGCTGACAAGAAGTAATTGTCTGAGCTTGGTAAAAACCCATCAGGCGTGAGCCTGATGGGTTTTTTAATGCAGTTGTAGAAGCAGTTGATGTCCGACGACTATCTGTTGTTAAGCCATTGCGGCCGGTCGCAAGTCAGGGGTAAACATTACTGAGTGACCGTTGTTTGATTCGAGAAGGGCAACTCCGTGCCCATTGCGGCCTATTACCACTGTCCGTTTTGGTGAAGATTGCCTATACTGCATTGGCAGAAACGTGCTTATTCCAGTTACTTGGGTTATGAATTGCTTGCGGGTAAATTTGCTATCGTGGCGATGCAGAAATACTTGCCACTTATGTGGTAACAATTTATTCACCATGTTTCGCTATTTTTACTAATCAGTCATTCATGATGTTTCGCATACTATTAATTGCACTGTGTTGCTGGGTGCACCTATCCAATGCTGATGATTTGCATAATGCAAAGGAAGCTCGTCTGAGCAACTCCGTAGCCGATCTGCCTTTGACCCCATTGGCTAGAATCATCAAGGATCCAACTCTGGCCATGACGGCCGATCAGGCGCTGACCACACAAGTCGGCGCAATCGATGCTGGCGGGAAAGAGTTCATCAGCTTCGGTTTCAGTGGAGCAGCTTACTGGTTCCACGTACCACTAAACAACACCGCGCACACCACGCTCGACTATCTTCTGGTCCTCAAGCCGACGTGGCTGGATGACATCCAGATCAGCATGCTTCAGAACGGTAGCAAGATTCAGGAATATCGTGGTGGCGATTTGCTGCCATTCAGCCATCGCTCGGTTCGGAATCCGCAGGCCAACTTCGAGCTCCATATCCCTCCGGGACAAAGTCAGTTACTGGTACGCATTCAATCGAGAGATCCAATCGATGTGGGCATGTATTTGATGCAACCCACGGCTTTCTTCGTGAACGATGCAGTTGAATCCAGGTACTGGGGAGTCACCTACGGGGTATTGGGTGCGCTGCTTCTCTACAATCTTTTTTTGTTCTTCTCTATACGGGAAAAGATATATATCGCTTATGCAGCGTATTTGCTGAGCTTCCTTCTTATGCACTCGACGCTGAACGGATATAGTTATCAGGTACTCTGGCCTGATTACCCGGATTTCAACAACCGGGTGCTCGCTGCACTGGTCTATCTCTACATGTTCTCGGGGCTCGCCTTCGCCATTCTGTTCCTTGAACTGCGCTCCCGATTGTTGAAGGCATACCGGTGGGCGACTGGCTTCCTACTATTGCTGTTCGCCACTTATCTGCTGACATCGCTTTGGGGATATGGTCCCAGCATTTTCTCGGCGACGGCGTGGGTCATCATGTATGGCCCATTTGTTATGGTATTGGGCATCTGGTCATTGCGATCCGGCAACCGTGCCGCTCGATATTTTTTGCTTGGCACAATATCCGGATTGCTCGGCTCATGTATCACACCACTGACCACCGCAGGCATCATCCCGTTCTCCTTCATCACTTACCACGCCGTTGATTTCGGCATGATAAGTGATGCGATCCTTCTCTCGCTGGCCCTCGCTGACCGTATCTCGCTGATGCGCCAGGAGAAGGACAAGGCCCGTGCGGAGATCGGGCGACAAGACGAACGCTGGCGTCTGGCTATCGAAAGTGCAGATGAAGGAGTATGGGATTGGCGCGTGCCATCGGGAGATGTGCTGTATTCCAAACACTGGAAGGGGATGCTGGGATATGCCGAACACGAGATCGCCAACAACGTCGAATCGTGGCGCAAACTGGTACATCCTCTCGATCTTCCGCATGCTACCGAAAACATCGAAGCCTGTTTTTTAGGCACGTCTACGAAATACAGAACTGAATTCAGAATGCTGTGCAAGGATGGCAGCTGGAAATGGATCCTGGCGCAAGGTGCCGTGGTCGAGCGTGATGATGCCGGCAATCCGGTTCGTATGATCGGCACCCACATCGACATTAGCGAGCCCAAACGCCTTGAAGCTGCCATTAAGGAGATTAATGAGCATCTGGAAGATCGGGTAGCGCAAAGAACGCGTGACCTGGAGGCAGCCAGAGTGGTCGCTGAGAAAGCCAACCAGAGCAAAACCCGTTTCCTGGCTGCCGCCGGGCATGATCTGAGACAACCGCTGGCCGCAGCCAATCTATTCATAGACGCACTCAGATACTCCAAGCCGACGCCGGAACAGGATCATCTCCTGCAGCGCCTGGATCAATCAATGACGATGTTCAATGAGTTGCTCGAATCCCTGCTGAACATCTCCAAGCTGGATGCCGGTGCCATCAAACCGGAATATACGACTTTCAGCGTCGGCGAACTCTTCAATTGGATAGAGCAGAGTTTTGCCCCCATTGCCCAGGATAGACAACTCGACTTCAGGCTGCATTACACAAAACGGGAAGATATTCTCATTCACAGCGACTTCAATTTGATCAAGTCCGCCATACAGAATCTGGTTTCCAATGCGATCAAATTCACCCCGCAAGGAGGGATCTTGGTCAGCGCCAGACAGCGTCGAGAGGAGATGCTAATCCAGATCTGGGATACGGGCATCGGCATTCCGGACGATCACCTGTATCACATCTTCGATGAGTTCTACCAGATCGGGAATTTACATCGCGACCGAAACAACGGACTGGGACTCGGGCTTTCCATCACGCAAAGAGCCATATCGCTGCTGGGTGGGAATATCTCATGCCGCTCTCATCTTGGGCGCGGATCGGTATTCGGCTTCAGCTTGCCGTTGAATTACACTCAGGTGAAGAGGTTTCAAAAAATCTCGCTAGCGGGGCAAAAACAAGTAGTCAACCAAGCCGAGTTGGTCAGAGGGAAGAATTTCGTCGTGGTCGAAAATGACCTGCTGGTGGCAGAGGCCTTGATCAAAGTCCTTTCGACCATGGGCGCAAAAGCAAGCCTCTTCCCGAATGGGGAATCGGCACTGGATTCACCTGATATTCGAAATGCCGATTACTACATCGTGGATTATATGCTTGCCGGAACTCTGAATGGCATGCAGTTCCTAGAACAGCTTCGTCAGCAAAGACACACGACGATACGCGCGATATTGATCACCGGAGACACCTCTCCTGCATTTGTTCATAGCTGCGAGAATTTTGAATGGCCCGTGCAACACAAACCAGTCAATATTTCCAAGTTGATAGATTCCCTGATTACACAGATTCATTCCGTTAGTTGAGATAACATTTCAAAGCTGAATTACGGCAATTTGGACTCTACGGGCATTGTGAATGGCAGCAATCAGGCAATCTGATCGAGGGGGGGCTGACTGCAACTGGGACCAAGCGGCAGTTCGCGTAATCTCCCTAAAGCGCTCACAGGCAGATTATAGATTGAAACGGTGACCGGCATATGGCCGAGGATCAGTTACTTGCAGCGTCATCTTTGATCTGCTGTTACGCCAGCGCCTTACCCACCAGTTCCCGCACATCCTTGGACAAGCCTTTCGTTTTCGCCACCTTTTGCAGCGCTGCCTGCATTTGCACTTGCAGTGCGGGCTGGTATTTTTTCCAGTGATCCAGCGTGCGTACCAGGCGTGCGGCGACCTGCGGGTTGAGCTTGTTTAGCGCGATTACCTGCTCGGCCCAGAAGGCATAGCCGCTGCCGTCCTGAGCGTGGAATTGTGCCGGGTTACCGTTGCAGAAACTGAAAATCAGGCTGCGCGCGCGGTTGGGATTTTTTAGCGTGAAGGCGGGGTGCTGCATCAGCCGGCGCACGGCTTTGACATCGGTAGCGGCCGCCACGGCTTGCAGGCTGAACCATTTGTCGATGACCAGTGCTTCGTTTTTGAAATCCTGATAAAACTCTTTGAGCGGTTGCGTAGCACTCGGGCTGCCGCTATTCACCAGTCCCATGAGTGCGGCCAGGCGGTCGGTCATATTGTCGGCGGCGTTTACCTGCGCGTGCGCCAGCTGCTGCGTGCTGTCATCACTCCATCCCAGCAGATAGGATAGGCACAGGTTCTTCAGGCCGCGCTTGCCTGCGGCTTGCGCGTCTGCGCTGTATTTGCCGGGTGTCTGGTGGCTCTCGTAGGCGGCGATGAAATCAGCCTTGAGTCTTTCGGACAGGGTGTCGCGCATGAACTTGCGCGCGGTGTGGATCGCCTGCGGATCAATCACCTCGCATTGTTCAGCCAGCATGAGCTCCGAGGGCAGGGTGAGCATCACCTCGCGGAAGGCCGGATCCAGGCTCTGGTCGTTGAGTGTGGCGCGCAGAGCGTTGATGAATAGCTCATCCAGCACCAGCGGCTCTCCCGTCTGCACCTGTTGGGTAAACTTCAGCAGGCGCTGTGTGGCGAGGCGTTGCGCGGCTTCCCAGCGATTGAACGCGTCGCTGTCATGCGCCATCAGCTGTGCCAGTTCGTCTTCTGTATAGCCGTATGCCAGTTCCACGGGCGCGGAAAAATTGCGCAACAAGGAGGGCGTAGGCTTTTTGGTGACCTGGGTGAAACGGAAGGTTTGTGTGGCTTGAGTCAGCTCCAGCACGCAGGTGGTCGGGGCTGTGGGCGAGTAAGCGGCACCCTGCAGGTGCAACGGCATGTCGCGGCCCTGTGCATCGAGCAGCCCCACTGCAAACGGAATGTGGAAGGGCAGCTTGCCATCTTGCCCCGGTGTCGGCTTGCACGACTGGCTGAGCGTGAGCTCATAAGTTTGCTGCCCGGCGTCGTAGTTGCTTTGCACCTGCACCTTGGGCGTGCCGGACTGGCTGTACCAGCGCTCGAACTGCGTCAGGTCGCGTCCGCTGCTCGCTGCCATGGCAGCGCGGAAATCGTCGCAGGAAACAGCCTGCCCGTCATGGCGTGCAAAATACATATCCATACCCTTGCGAAAACCCTCGCGCCCGAGCAGGGTCTGGTACATGCGCACCACCTCCGCACCTTTTTCGTAAATGGTGACGGTGTAGAAGTTGTTGATCTCGACATAGCTGTCGGGACGCACCGGGTGCGCCATCGGGCCGGCATCTTCGGAAAACTGCACCTGGCGCAGCATGCGCACATCCTCGATGCGTTTGACCGCGCGGCCGCTGGCCGTGCCCACCATGTCGGCGGAGAATTCCTGATCGCGGAACACGGTGAGGCCCTCTTTCAGCGACAGCTGAAACCAGTCGCGGCAAGTCACGCGGTTGCCGGTCCAGTTATGGAAATACTCGTGGCCAACCACCGACTCGATATTGGCGTAGTCGGTATCGGTCGCGATGCTGGGGTTGGCCAGCACGTACTTGGTATTGAAGATATTGAGGCCCTTGTTCTCCATCGCCCCCATGTTGAAGTCGCTTACCGCGACGATCATGAAGCGATCCAGATCCAATTCCAGCCCGAAGCGCTGCTGATCCCAGCGTATGCTGTGCTTGAGCGATTCCATCGCATGCCGGGTCTTGTCGAGGTTGCCCGGCTCCACCCACACTTGCAGCAGCACACGGCGCCCCGAGTCGAGTTCGAATTTTTCTTCCTGGCATACCAGCTTGCCTGCCACCAAGGCAAACAGATAAGACGGCTTCTTGAACGGGTCTTCCCATTTGGCATAGTGGCGGCCATCACCCAAATCTCCCTGTTCTACCAGGTTGCCGTTCGACAGCAGCACCGGGTATTTCTTCTTGTCGCCGCGCAGCATCACGGTGTATTTCGCCATCACATCGGGGCGGTCGGGAAAATAGGTAATCTTGCGGAAGCCCTCTGCCTCGCACTGGGTAAAGAAATTTCCGTTCGACACATACAAGCCCATCAGGGAAGTATTTTTTTCCGGCTGTATCAGTGTCTCGATTTCCAGCGTGATTTCATCCGGTGCATCGGCGATGCGCAACTTGCCGTTTTCCAGGGTATAGCCGCTCTTGCCGAGCAACTTGCCATTCATGCGCAAAGCCACCAGCTTCAGCCCTTCGCCCAGCAACTCCACATCGCGGCTAACAGCCTCCGCATTGCGCCGCAGGGTAATGCGCGTGGCCACGCGCGTGGCTGCCGGGTCAAGGTCGAAACCCATTTCAACGCTATTTACCCAGTAAGCTGGGGCAGTGTAGTCATGACGAAAAATGGTTGGTGGCGTATTGCTGGTCATATGCAGGTGCTCCGCTAGGAATCGAATGGGCAGAATTTTACCCGTCTGTTGTGCAGCCAGGACAATTTATTGATCGGCTCATGATGTTGGCAACACGCAACGCCGTCTCGCTGTTTTGCAGCGTCCCAGTTATCATGTTGAAACTCGCTAACAGGAAAGCACAACGATGTATCACTCCCTAGAAGATTTTGTAGGCAACACCCCGCTGGTCAGGCTCAAGCGCATCCCCGGCGCAAGCAGCAACACCATACTGGCCAAACTGGAAGGCAATAATCCCGCCGGCTCGGTGAAAGACCGCCCGGCGCTGGCCATGATCACCAAAGCCGAGGCGCGCGGCGAGATCAAGCCGGGTGACACGCTGATAGAAGCCACCAGTGGCAATACCGGCATTGCGCTGGCCATGGCCGCCGCGATGCGCGGCTACAAGATGATACTGGTGATGCCGGAGAATCAGAGCATAGAGCGCTGCCAGACCATGCGCGCATTCGGAGCCGAATTGATACTGACTGCCAAGGCGGGCAGCATGGAGCTGGCGCGCGACACGGCAGAGAAATTGCGCGACGAAGGGCGTGGCGTCATCCTCGACCAGTTCGCCAACCCTGACAACCCGCTTGCCCACTACGAAGGAACCGCACCGGAAATCTGGCGCGACACGCACGGCCAGCTGACCCACTTCATCAGCAGCATGGGCACCACCGGTACCCTCATGGGTTGCTCGCGCTATTTCAAGGAAGTTAATCCGGCCATAAAAATCATCGGCGTGCAGCCGGAAGAAGGCGCGCAGATTCCCGGCATCCGCAAATGGCCTGAAGCCTACCTGCCGAAAATTTACAGCCCGAAAAATGTGGACAGCCTGGAGTATGTAAGCCAGCCGGTGGCGGAAGAAATGACGCGCCGATTGGCGCGTGAAGAAGGGATCTTCTGCGGCATTTCATCCGGCGGTGCGCTGGCCGTAGCCTTGCGCATTTCGCAGCAGATCGAAAACGCCACCATCGTATTTATCGTGTGCGATCGCGGTGACCGGTATTTGAGTACCGGGGTGTTTCCTGTGTGATGCAGTGCATCTGAAAATGAGATTTGCGTCTGCATCGACCAAGCAACGCTCCCGTGTGCGGGGAGTGCTATTTCCCGACCTGTAAACCGGATAGGCCTCAGCCATGAATATCAACGGCCTTTTCCCAATCCGGGGTCGGGCTGAAATGATCAATTATAAATCAATAAACGATCACACCTTGCTCACGCGATGTTCCAGTCGCTCCGCAGCGGCGGCAAAGCTGCCCGAGTTCACCACCGTGGCGAATACCTTCATGCTGGTCAGCGTATCCATATTTTCTTAATTGTTAACCAATAGTGTTTAATGTAATTACATTTCTCCGGTTTATCAATGAATAACCAGGCAATATAGTCAGCTTACTTCTGCGTAGCGATGAACCAAATCGGCGCAAGGCAGATTTCGATAAACCTTATTTTATATTAGGAGAGCCACCATGCTGAAACACAACGTCATTGCCTTATTGCTTGCTGCAACCCTGCCGCTGGCCGCACACGCTGCCGATTCCTACAGCGCCGATCCCGCGCATACCTATGCGCTGTTCAGCGTCAGCCATTTCGGTTACTCCACCATGCATGGCCGCTTTGACCGGAGCTCCGGCCGGATCACGCTGGATCGCGCCGCCAAAAGCGGCACGGTCGATATCGCCATCGAAGCCGCCTCGATCAGCACCGGTTTTGCCAAGCGCGACGATCACCTGAAGTCGCCTGATTTCTTCAATGCGGCGGAATTCCCCGGCATCACCTACAAGTCGGACAGCATTAAATTCAA
>JANYJE010000065.1 GCA_025408405.1 Nitrosomonadales bacterium
GTGCCGATGATCATTTTATTGGGTGGAAAAACTAAAGAAGCAGAATGCTGAGCTTCATATTATGAAGCTCAACGCTCGCTAAATCCCAAAATTGATGGGTTTGATATCGAGATTGATGATCATTCCATAGCGACGCTCTCGGACTTTTACAAGTGTAGCGGCTGGCGTTGCAAAATCGCATACAAGAGGAGGCCGTGGTATCGAAAATACATATTGAATCGTAAACATGCCATGTCCAGGTAACGCTATCTGGTCGGGTGTAATGCTATCCCATACAAGTGCTGGCAAAGTCTGACGTCCTTGCTCAAGGGCATCAACGACCCGATGGTACCCATTACGAAGACAGTAACGGCCTGCAAGATGTGCAACCTGAATTAGATTAGGATGCTTACTCGCGGCAAGCGAAATTTTGCCAGTTGCCTGATCAAACTCCATTTCCATATTTTGTAAAGCCGGATCACTAGTTAGTACCTGTATAGGGCCTTGGGGCTGAATAACACTTACTTCCGTGGGCACATCCCATTTTCTGGGTAGCGCAAACTCCAACAGCTTCTTTTTATTTTTAGGAACTTTGTCGTGTCGCGGTTCGACCCAAGGCTGAAGTGCAATCAGTTGCTTCAAGTCTACCTCAGCGAAACGATATGGCAGCATGCCAAAAGTTCTCTGAAAAACTGGATCAAGTTTGATGGCATCAACGTATGCGCCAGTAATCGGCTGCAACTCAGCATTAGCAAAGGTGATGGGGGCTAGCCCAGCAACATATTGGCGCGCTGCGTTAGCTTCGTCTTCAAAGCGTTGGCGTTTATCTGCTGAAAGCGATGCTAAATATTCCCCCGTTAACATCCTAAAGTGATTTGTGTCTGTAAAGCCACTTAAAAGTTTGGCTGATACAAAAGTCTTCTGAACTTTACTGCGCTGAGCAACTTTACTGGGGGGCATTGATGTTTTGGTTGTCATTTTCGCATCACCTCTTGTTGATTGTTATTTGTTTATGTACCGCCATCAACATTACCAGGTAATCTTTCAAAGTCTGAACTGTTCGAGTTGCCCAACAAATTCGCCAACGCGATCTTCTTCCAGACAGCGCATATCCAGCAGGAACGCGCCCTCCGCGATGCGGCCTATCACCGGCACTGGAAGGTTGCGAAATGCCTGCTCGATCTTCTTCAAGGCGGTGCCTTCGCCTTTGCCTTTCACAGTTGGCGTGATGACGATGCAGAGGCTGGGCAGCGTATCGACCGGTAGCGAGCCGCTGCCGATCTGGCTGTGGCAGGGTTTCAAAGCAACGCTGGCTTTATCGGCCAGCATGCGCTGCACAGCGGGCAGCAGCGCGTTGGCCGTGCGCTCGATCTCTGCCTGCGGCCGCGTGAGCAGGCGCAGCGTGGGCAATGCTTGCGTAAGCCGTTCCGGGTCGCGATACAGGCGCAGCACGGATTCCAATGCGGCATAGGTCATCTTGTCCACGCGCAGTGCGCGCTTCAACGGTTTTTTTTTGATTCTGGCGATCAAGTCTTTGCGCCCGACGATGATGCCCGCCTGCGGTCCGCCCAATAATTTGTCACCGCTGAAGGTCACGATATCCACCCCGTGGCGCAGCGATTCCTGCGGCGTGGGTTCCTTGGGCAGGCCGAATTGTTCCAGGTCGACCAGGGTGCCGCTACCCAGATCCACCATCACGGGCAAGTCGTGTTCATGCGCGAGTTCGGCCAGCGCCGGTTCGGCGACGGCAGCGGTAAATCCCTGGATGGCGTAGTTGCTGGTATGCACCTTCAGCAGCAGTGCAGTCTTGGCCGAGATGGCCTCCGCAAAATCTTTCAGATGGGTGCGGTTGGTGGTGCCGACTTCCTTGAGACGGCACCCGGCACGCGCCATGATGTCGGGCACGCGAAACGCGCCACCGATCTCCACCAGCTCGCCGCGCGACACGACGACTTCGCGGCGCAAACCCAGCGTATTCAAGGCGAGGAACACTGCCGCCGCGTTGTTGTTGACCACGGTTGCCGCCTCGGCGCCGGTAAGTTCGCACAGCAATGTCTCCACCAGCGCATCGCGGTCGCCCCGCGCCCCGCTGTCAAGGTCGTATTCAAGATTGCATGGCCGCGTCATGGCGTTGATCACGGCAGCGACTGCAGCTTCCGGCATCAGCGCCCGTCCCATATTGGTGTGCAGGATGGTGCCGGTCAGGTTGAAGACCGTGCGCAGCGATGGGCGGGATGATCTTTCCAGCGCGGCCTTGAGGCGTGCGGCGATGGCGGGCTCGGAAAATGTATCGGGCGGTAGCGCGTCGCCACGCGTTGCCTCTTCTCGCAAGACAGCATGCATGGAACGTACCGACATCACTACCGGCGTTCTGCCGTATTCGGTTATCAACGACTGTGTTGCGCCCATATTAAGGACGCGGTCTACAGAAGGAATGGCAACCAGCTTGGGGCTGCCTGCTCGTTGGGTCGCGGTTTTGTTTGGCACGTTCTGTTGGCGTATTGGTTATTGTTATGCAGCCGGATCCGAAGCAGTCATCAGAAACAGATTCGGACCGCTTCTTGATTTTCCGCTATTGTCCATCATCAGATCAAGTGCAAGCGTAGCCAAATCGTCTGCAACCGGATCTACGTGCGGATCTTTGTCCATATATGCGATCTTGAGGTATGTTCCGCATTCATCACATGACTCGGCTTTTACCGCGCCGGATGATCCCTCGATCGAATAATACCCGATATCTTTTGTAGATTCGCAATTGCTGCATTTAACGCGAACCATATGCCACTGCGTTTCGCACAAGGAACAACTGAGATAGCGCAGTCCCTGTTCGCCACCACCGATGCGCACAACGCTAGCCACCGGCGCAGAAGCACACGCCGGGCAGAGGTTGCTGATGTCATTCCGGCCGAATGCACGGACGCCCAGGGTAGTTGTCATATGAGTCCAGTAAACCTGTAACGCGGCCGCGACAAATGGCGCTGCGGCAAGGTCTATGTCTTCGTAGCGGCCTGACAGAATGGCGCCAGCCAACATTTCCAGAGCAGCGCTATCCATATGCTGCAAGCGCGCTATGGTTTCTTTTGATGCCGGTGTGGCATGTTGCTGCACCCGATCTGCAATTTTCCTGAGCGCCTGTTGCCATGCCGGATCGCGCTGCCAGCTTTGCACCGAAAGCGGCGGCATGCCGTGCGCACGGCACAGCTTGAGTTGAGTTTCCTGCGGCAAAGGAACATCGGGAAAATCATTCAGTGCGGCCTGCTGCGCTTCGCATAGGTTGGCCATGAAAATGAGAAAATCCTTCATGCTGTGGTCATGCGCAAGCGTACGCAGACGCCCTGCCCTGTCATGAAAAATCCCGTTTCTTGACGGGATGTAAACGAATGGGATTTCACCAGCCAGTTTTTCAATTTCCCCAGGCTGGATGATGGTGGTGGTCACTACTTGGCTCCCTTGTTTACTTCCTTGTACCAGGCAGGATGGTGGTGCTTGGCCCAAGCCTTGGTTACTGTACCGCGAGTCATGGCACTGATGGAACCGCGTGTCCAATACGCTGCATAGACATGCACGATAATGGCCACGATGCCGATGAAGGCAGCGAGTGCGTGTATCAGTGACGCGAAGCGAACCAGACCAATTGCGAAGACAGGTGCGAAATAAGGTTGCCAGATAATAAAGCCGGATAACATCAGCATCGGAATGATAGCCACCAGCGACCAGAACAGATATTTCTGCCCGATGTTATATTTTCCGATCTCCGGCAGGTTCTTGGCCTTGTTCGCCAGGATGTCACCCAAATGCTTTCGCCACTCGCGATCGGTGTCGGTAATGTGATTGTGATCCCAAAACTTGACTGCCAGCCCCAGAAAAGACAAAAACATAATTACGCCGATAAACGGATGCAGTATCCTTGCCCATGTTCCACCGCCGAACAAGCTGTAAAAAAACAAACACGACGGGTGGAACAAGGCCAGCCCGCTTAACACCAACATGATGAATGTGATGGCGACCACCCAGTGATTGGTGCGCTCCTTGACGTTGTAGCGTTGCACCAGATTCGTTTCGTTACTCATGATTACTCCTTCATAAGAGTCAAATTAGGACACAGATAAAGGCAGGTTTTATTGCCATGCCTGAACAACCTGCCTGGCTCAACTTTTCCCGCGTTCATCTGCGTCCAAATCATTGCGTCACTTTTCTGTTTCTTCTTCAACCTCATTGGGACCGGCTTTAATATAGTGGAAGAAGCCGGCCAGCACAGTCAAGCCTATGCCCAGACTCAACAGCGGTTTGGCAACGCCCTTCCACAGGCCCACCATGGCGCTGATCGACGGATCCTTCGGCAAACCGCTATACAGACTCGGCTGGTCGGCATGTTGCAGCACGTACATGACATGCGTGCCACCTACTCCCTGCGGATCATACAAACCGGCATTGGTGTAGCCGCGACTCTTAAGGTCAGTGACGCGCCCCTCGGCATGGTGAATCATGTCTCCCTTGGCGCCAAACACAATCGCTCCGGTCGGACAGGTTTTAACGCACGCGGGCTCGAGCCCAACCGCAATCCGGTCGGAGCACAAGGTGCATTTGTACGCCTTGCTGTCCTGTTTTGAAATGCGCGGCACGTTGAATGGGCAGCCGGTGATGCAATAGCCGCAGCCAATGCAGTTCTCCTGGTGGAAATCGACAATGCCGTTGCTGTACTGAACAATCGCACCGGGCGACGGACAGGCCTTGAGACAACCCGGATCGGCGCAATGCATACAGCCGTCCTTGCGGATCAGCCACTCCAGCTTGTTCTGCTCGACTTCCACTTCGGCGTAACGCATTACCGTCCAGGACTTTGCGGTGAGATCGGCGGGATTATCGTACACGCCGACATTGTTGCCGACTTCGTCGCGCAGATCGTTCCACTCCATACACGCCACCTGGCAAGCCTTGCAGCCTATACATTTGGAGATGTCGATAAGTTTCGCTACTTCCATCGTCTCCCGTACAGAAGGAGAAGGGGTAGTCGTGGCGGAACGGGCTTTGATATCTAATGATTGCAGTGCCATATCGCCCCCTATACTTTCTCAATGTCCACGAGGAACGCTTTGAACTCGGGTGTCTGAGTGTTGGCGTCGCCCACGAAAGGAGTCAAGGTGTTGGTGATGTAGCCATTCTTGGCCACCCCCATAAAACCCCAGTGTATCGGGATACCTATGGTATGTACCTTCTTGCCTGTCACGTTTAGCGATCTCAAACGCTTGGTGACGACTGCCACGGCAATGATGAATCCGCGCATGGATTTGACCCGCACATGATCACCAGCCTTGATGCCCTTTTCCTTGGCCAGCTCTTCGCCGATCTCCACAAACTGTTCCGGCTGCATGATGGCATTTAGCTTCACATGTTTGGTCCAATAGTGGAAATGTTCGGTGAGTCGATAAGTGGTGCCTACGTACGGGAATTTTTCCGCATTGCCGAATGTTTCCCAATCGCCCTTGAACACCCTTGCTGCCGGATTGGCCCGCGCCTTGGGATTGTCAGGATGCATGGGGTTGTTGGCCAGCGGCGACTCCATCGGTTCGTAGTGCTCTGGGAACGGCCCTTCCGCCATCTTGTCGACGGCGAAGAAACGCGCCACGCCTTCCGGATTCATGATGAACGGATTGATACCTTCTACAGGTGCCGAATCCGCCTTGATATCCGGTATATCAGAGCCTGTCCACTTGCCTGCGGCGGCGTCCCAGCCTATCAGTTTTCGCTTGGAATCATAAGGCTTGCCACTAAGATCGCAGGACGCGCGGTTGTAGAGCACACGCCGGTTGGCCGGCCAGGCAAAGGCCCAATTGAGCGTCTGGCCAATACCGAACGGATCGGAGTTGTCGCGCCGCGCCATCAGGTTGCCCTTCTCGCTCCAGCTACCCGAGAATATCCAGCAGCCGCACGAGGTGGATCCGTCATCGCGCAATTCTGCAAAGCCGTTGAGCTGCTCGCCGCCCTTGACCAGAACCTTGCTCTTGTCCTTGGGATCAGTCACATCCTTCAAGGCCTTGCCGGAAAACTCCTTAGCCAGTTCTTCGGCAGAAGGAGATTCCGGCTGACGATGTTTCCAGGTCAGATTCAGGATAGGGTCAGGGAAAGCACCTCCGTCTTTTTTGTACATCTCCTTTAGCTTGAGGAAAATACCTGCCATGATCTCTGGATCGCCTTTGGCCTCGCCTGGAGGTTCAGTGGCCTTCCAGTGCCATTGCAACACGCGACTGGAACTGACCAGAGAGCCGTCTTCTTCCGCAAAACAGGTAGATGGCAGACGGAACACTTCCGTTTGAATCTTGCTCGGATCCACATCGTTATATTCGCCGTGGTTCTGCCAGAACTCCGAAGTTTCCGTTGCCAGCGGATCGATGATGACAAGATATTTGAGCTTCGACAAAGAGCCAGAAACCTTGATTTTGCATGGTGCCGACGCGAGCGGGTTAAAGCCCTGACAGAGGTAGCCGTTAACCTTGCCCTGATTCATGTTCTCGAACACCTGCAGCAGGTCATAACCTTTGTCGAGTTTAGGCAACCAGTCATAACTCCAGTTGTTCTTGGCAGTGGCGGCATCGCCAAACCAGGCTTTCATGTTGCTGACGAAAAACTTGCCGTAATTCTGCCAGTAGCTCATCTGGCCCGGGCGTAACGGTTTGAAAGCACGCTTCTCGATATAGGTTTTGTAGTCCTGCTCCGCATCGCCGGGCAGTGTCATGTAACCCGGCAATAAATTAGACAGCAGACCAAGATCGGTCAATCCCTGAATATTGGAATGGCCGCGCAATGCATTCATGCCACCGCCCGCCACGCCGATGTTGCCCAACAGCAACTGCACCATAGCGCCAGTGCGTATCATCTGCGAACCCTGAGAGTGCTGTGTCCACCCCAAGGCGTACATGATGGTCATAGTCTTGTCGGACTTGGAAGTCTCCGCGATCATCTCGCAGACTTTCAGGAAATCATCCTTGGGCGTGCCGCAGATATTGGACACCACATCCGGCGTGTAGCGCCCATAGTGCGCCTTCATCATCTGGTACACACAACGCGGATTCTTCAGTGTCGGGTCGGTAACGACAAAACCATCCTTGCCCATCTGATAACCCCAGGTGGCTTTGTCGTATTTGCGTTTTTCCGCGTCATAGCCAGAGAAAATACCATTCTCGAACTTGAACTCGTCCTTTACCAGGAAGCTGAAGTCGGTGTAATTCTTCACATACTCATGATGGATCTTGTCGTTGCTGAGCAGGTAATTGATCACCCCGCCCAGGAAGGCGATGTCGGTGCCGGCACGGATCGGCGCGTAATAGTCCGACACCGCAGCGGAACGCGTAAAGCGCGGATCCACCACAATAAGCTTGGCGTTGCGATGTGCCTTGGCCTCGGTCACCCATTTGAAACCGCAGGGATGAGCCTCGGCGGCATTGCCGCCCATGATGAGAATAAGATCGGCATTCTTGATGTCGACCCAATGGTTGGTCATGGCACCGCGGCCGAACGTAGGGGCAAGACTTGCCACCGTAGGTCCGTGTCAAACGCGTGCTTGATTATCGAATGCGAGCATCCCCAGGCTACGTACCACTTTGTGGGTGAGATAGCCTGATTCGTTGCTGGAAGCGGAAGCAGCCAGGAAACCGGTAGTTACCCAACGGTTCACTGTGGCGCCATCCTTGTTTTTGGCCTCGAAATTCTTGTCCCGGTCTGCCTTCATCAATTTGGCGATGCGGGTAAAGGCATCATCCCATGAGATGCGCTTCCATTCCTTGGAACCCGCTTCACGCACTTCCGGAAATTTGAGCCGGTTCGGGCTGTGAACGAAGTCGAGCAAGCCAGCGCCTTTAGGGCACAGGGTGCCGCGATTAACCGGGTGATCCGGATCGCCTTCGATGTGAATAATTGATGATTTGGCGTTCTTGGCTTTGTCGCCCAGGCTGTACATGAGGATGCCGCAGCCGACTGAGCAATAAGGACAGGTGTTGCGGGTTTCATTAGCGCGCTCCAGCTTGAAGGTTCGCACCTCCGCCAGCGCATCGTTGGGCGAGAAGCCCAGCATCGCCAGACTGGAACTTCCCAGCCCGCCGGCGCAAACTTTGAAGAATTGCCTACGCGTGACTTGCATTTTCTCCGCCTCCTTAAAATTTGTTATTCAAAGATTTATTGCAGATAATCATGATTCAGTGCGCATCCAATCACCTTGCACCTGTTTTGTCAATGTATCGAATAAAATTTCGATAGCTGATTCCCAATAAAAAAGCCCACCGTTTCGGGTGAGCTTTTTCATGTATTGGTGGGGCGGCGGAGATTGAACAACCAGTATCCACAAGGCATTAAACCATGCCACCCCATTGGATACTCACATTGATACTCACAAAACAATTTTCTATATCAATTTTTGCACCAGCGCTACGCGCTCGTGCTGAAATATTTCCATCGTAGGCACCATGCTGCGCATCGTGCCTGATGTGTGCTGCAAGTTAGAGAATCATTCAGGAAGCTGCACGCTTGGCGCGCGGATTCAAGGCACATGTTGAAACGATAATTTCACCCATGCATCACCTTACAGTATGGCTTCGAGTCCCTTGCGCTCAATCAGGTTGAGAAGTTTCAGAGAAGGACCGCTCGGTTTCTTGTCCCCGGCTTCCCACTTCTGCACTGTGGACAGGCTGGTGTTCAACACAGCAGCAAACACCGCTTGGCTGACATGAGAATGTTCGCGCAGTGACTTAATCAGCTGCGGTGCCATCTCGTGAACCTCCAAATGACACAGTGCATCAAACTCACCCATGCGCCGCTTGCTGATCAGACCGGCGCTGTGCAGGCCGCTGGCAGTTTCATGCATCTCATCCATAATTCGGCTTTTACGCTTCGTTGTTGCCATTACACACCTCCACAATTTCTTCTGCCATCAGAGCGGTCGCCAGTTGCTGGTCACTAAACCCCAGCAGTTCTTTTGCCATCTCTTGCAGCACTTTCAGTTCATCCTTGTCGATATTGGCGCGCTCGTTCTTGCCAAATCCATAGAGAAAAAACCAGCGATCAGCCATTTTGGTTGCGACTATGGTTCTCGCCCCGCCACGCTTTCCCTGCCCAGGCAAGGCAACACGCTTTTTCACCACATGGCCGCCCAAGTCCGCATCGACAAGTCCCTGCGACATTTCAGCCACAGCATCGCAAAGGGCGTCGTCTGTCAGCCCGGACTTCCGCATCCAGCGTGTAAAGGCTCGGGTCTTAAACACTCTGTTCATTTTTGAAGTGTACCACCTGGTGATATAGATTTCCAGAGGACATTCTAGGTTCACAAAAAACTTGTAAAAACATTGGTGCATCGATACGATTCATTCCACTGGAATACTACTTGATGATTTCATCGCGCCGATGCCGCGACTAAACAGCACGCTTCCTTAGCCCACGCGCCGACACCAGTTGGGAGCGTATGTCAGAAAGTATGGGGATACTACTTTTAAATCGACCTGCGTCGAAAAAAGGTGTTCTCATGGACTCGCAAAACTTACCACCGCTTCTTGTCTGTAAAAAAACGGTTCTCCATCTGACGTCGATCAGCCACACGAAATTGTACGAGCTAATGAAGCTTGAACAATTTCCGAAATCCATCGCCATTCCGGGCACACGGCGTGTCGTTTGGCGATATGCAGACATTCTGCGTTGGACAGAGGAGGCATGCAAATGAATGCCTTCTCTCAAAATGCAGGAAGTTCTAACCCTAGAACCCCTGCCCCCCCTAAAGACTTGAAGCCATCCCCCAGAGTAGTGAAGCAAGTCGTGGGCAACGCTTCGCTTTTGCCCATGCCTTGCCCTTCATCCCTGCGGTCTTCAGGTGGAAACAGCCACGCAAAGGAAATGCTATGAAGTTAGAAAATTTGAATCGCCAGTCCGGCAGAAAGAATTTACCCAATAAGTTGCGGCGCGACTTATGCGTGAGCGTGCGGATGAATGAAAACGAAGTTGCTCATCTAGATGCAGTGCGCGGAAAGTTGAAGCGCGGCGAATCTTTGCGAATGCTGGCGCTCTCCAGACTGCCAAGGCCTGTGCCTGCAGCCAACTTGAAACTCATTATGGATTTGTCCAAAGGCTTGGGAGACTTGGCAACGGTGGAAAAATTTTTGCGGCGCGGAACGCCTGATCATGAACTGGTCACTGATGCCATGCATCAGGTGCGCGTGCTGATGAAGATCCTGAAGCGGGGTTGATATGACAATCGCAAGAACAGGCAACAAAATTTTGGACGATAGTGCCTTTGCCAAAGCCAAGGCACAGTCAGAAGAACAACGAGCAAAGGCGGCAGCGAAAAAGGCCGCCACCAGGTCAAAAACCACCGCGCAGGCACGTGCCGGAAGACGAGCCATTGCCAATAGCAAAGGGCGTGGAATTTCAGCCAGCGCCCATAAAAACCGGCGGGCTGCAAAAATCAGCATTCATTATGCGATTGGGAAGCCCAACTCGCGCCTGCTTGTCAGCAATGCCGGACTGAGGGCAAATGAGATTTTCGACTGCTTCCGCCTGGCTCAATCTTCGCGACCAGACATTAAGAAACACACTGGACACATTTCGTTCAGCATCCCCCCAAAGAAGAATCTATCCGATGTTGAATGGATCGTCCTGATCGACCTCGTCCGTTCTGAATTTGGCTTGGACAATGCTTTCCCGTTCGTGGTTGGACTGCACACCGACACAGGGCACCAGCACATCCATCTGATGTACTCGCGTGTTAGCTATGACGGCAGAGTGTTTGATGACCGATTTTCTAGACTCAGGCTGGCGGCGATCGAAGACGTGGTGGAGAGAAAGTGTGGTTTGCAGATCACACCCAAAGATGACTTTGTTCTTGCCCCAAAATTTCACATCAAGGAAGCTGCAATGGCCGCGCGCACAGGTGTGCAGCCGCCACGTTTCATCATACTTGATACCATCAAATCTGTGCTTGCTGCTTCACCTTCTTCCCCTGCCGAGTTCATTTATAAGCTGCACGAAAAAGGCGTGATGGCACGGCCTGCCATCAAGAAGAAGAAAATGTCTGGTTTTTCATTCCAGCTGGATGGCATCGAATTCTCCGCCAGCAAGATCTCAAATAAGTTCGGCTGGAAAAAGTTAATGAAGGACGTAAGCTATGACCCTAACCGAGATGATCCAACGCTTGCCGGCTACGCCGCCACCCTCCCGCCCAAGCAAAGAACCAAAATACCGGGAGCTGGTGACGCGCTGGAACCAGCTGGCAGCAAGACACCGCATTCTCAGCGAGGAGCTGAATTCCACCCGGAAAACGAATCAACAGCTCACAAGCGAAATTCAGAACCTAAGGATGTGGCTGTACGTGCTGGTAACCGCCCTGCTGATCGCCTGCGCGAGCTGCGGCGTCTTGCTTTACTCAGGAAGTTCAAATTCGACTACGTCCGCCAAACACTCGCACACGACAAGTCTGAAATCACGCGCAGATTTTGCAAGGCACTAGACCCTATCAAAGGCGAGGTGGAGATTGCCAGGGAATTTCTGCGTGCAGAGAATGGCTGCCGGCAAGCGGTTGAACTGATTAAGCTACTGTCACTTCCGGCCTCATTGCATGAAGAAATTATTCAGCCATACGCAGAGAGACTGAAAGCCGAATTGGCCTTTGAAAAAAGAATGGCCAGTGTTATAAACAGCGCTCCACCTAACCAGGGCGACTCGCCAACTGCCCAAATGCAGCCTGGCTGACGCACTCACACTCAGGAGAACGCATGCGAATTCACATATTAAGCGACCTGCATCTGGAGGTCGCACCGTTCCGGCCGCAGAGAGTTGAGTGTGATCTGGTAGTTCTCGCTGGTGACATCTCCAAAGGTTCTCATGGTATTGAGTGGGCGCGTCAAACATGGCCGAACAAGGAAATTCTATTTGTTCCGGGCAACCATGAGTTCTTCAATTTCAAAGCTGAGCGGGCAGAGATTCTGAACCAGATGCGCCTCAAGGCAAAGACGAACGGAATCCACTTTCTCGACAACGATGAAATCACACTCTATGGCATTCGATTTCTCGGTGCAACCCTCTGGACAGACTTCAATTTGTTTGGTGAAGGCTCCTTGAAAACTGCCATGGTGCAGGCCGCTAGTTTCCTGCCGGACTTCAAGGAAATCCGTACAGGCGGGAAATTATTCACACCATCCGATTCCATTGAACTGCACAAATCATCCGTTTCGTGGCTGGCTGGCAAACTGAACGAACCAACCAATCAAGGGACAGTCGTGATAAGCCACCATCTGCCAGCGCTACAGTCCATCCCGGAGAGGTTCAAAACCAGCATGCTCTCAGCCAGCTTTGCCTCCTACCTGAACGACCTAATGGGCAAGAGTGAGCTGTGGATACATGGACATGCCCACGACAGTGCTGATTACTTTCTCAACGGCACTCGCGTTGTCTGCAATCCGCGAGGCTACGCCAAAACGCCCGGAACACAGGAAAACCGGGCGTTCAATTCATCGCTTGTGGTGGAAATCTAATTTAGCTGGAGGCGCTGACATGGAATTTTTTAGGCCAAGGAAATGCGAACGCAGAATAGATGAATGCTTATGCCGTGGTTGTGGCAGCACGATGGCGGAGAACGGGCAATACGGCAAAAACGCCGAGGGCGTTGACTATCGGTTAATCAGGCAGTGTCCCAACTGCTTACGAGAATGCATTTGCATATACGGCTCACCAAAGCCGATTGATCTCCCCCCGCCTGGCTTCTTTCCCAGTTTCTGAAAAAAAACATAGAAGGTTATCTATTAGGTTATCTATTAGGTTAACCTTTTGGTTAACCAACCGCCAGACCATCATCGCATTCCCATGGTGCCCGCCGTGATCTGGCTGGGTGCAGTCGCCTCCCTGATGGCGGTGTGGGTGGAAGCGGTGGTGGGTGCGCCTTTGTGGGCGTTTGCGCACCTGGATACGGAAGGTGATGGCGTGGGACAGCGGGCGCAAAGCGGCTATCTGTTCATGATGAACGTATTGTTCCGTCCTACCCTGATGGTGGTGGGATTCCTGCTGGGATCGATCATGGTGAAGTTATTGACCGATTTCGTGATGAATATCTATCCGGTGGTTATCGCCAACATCGATGCAGACTCCTGGACCGGGCTGATCAAGATGGTGGGCTTCTTTACCGCCTTCGTGATCATCCTGCAAATGATCGTAAACCTCTCGTTCCAGATGATCCGCTTCGTGCCGGATCAGGTGCTGGGCTGGATTGGCGGCAACTCACAGAACCAGATTGGTGCACAGGCGGCGGATGAAGTGGGCAGTGCCGCCAAGAATGCCTTCGCCAGCCGCGGGGTGCTGTCGCAGGCGTCTGGACTCAGGGGTAAGTTGCAGAATGCAGAATCAACAGAGTCCAAGGACAAGAAGAAACAAGACGCTAAAGATGCTGCCTTTGAAAACAACCAAAACCTTGCTTCAGCTCTTGGATCTGAACTTTCCAAACATAATGGATCTGCGGGGGGAGTTACAGGGGGTGTAGCGGGTGGTAAGGGCACACCTAAAAGCACTTAAATCATCTGCCTCATGGTTGCTGCAGTAATAAGCTACAGCTCTTTGGATTCCTTTACGATGACTTCGGTCACTTCGTCGAATTTGGATTTATTATCGTAATTTTGATGATATTCCGCTTCTCTGGCTTCATCAGCTTGTTGGATGATTTCTTCCGCATGAGATGGGTCGGACTTGCGTAAAGCATCCTGCAGCATCTGGCGTTCAACGTTGCGACCAAATATACTGGCTCGCAAAGTTCGTGCATACGGTATCCACTGCTGTTCAAGTTCACCGCGCAGCTTGCCTATCTCTGCACCCAAGACTATTCCAACGGCCAGGGTTTGTCCGCGGCTGTTTTCGGCTTCAAGCTGGGCATCGAAGGCATCCGCTTTAGCTCTTTTCGCACGAACATTCGCCGCATCGGTATTCTGGCGTTCTGCGCCCTGTCCCGCCCCGTAACCTGCACCAAAACCGACTGGATCGACCATGCTTGTTCTCCCTTATGGCGCAACATGCGCCTGATTTGTCTTGAAACGCAAGGCTATTTCCAATAGCTATCCATTGTCAACTGGATTTTTTAAAGGGAATGACCAGAGCACCTGCCCGCAAGGAATCCAGATAGTCGGCCCAGCGCTGCATCATCTGCTTGCGTTGATCCAGCTGCAGGCGGCTTAAATCCCGCTTGTATGCCGCCCGGACTTCATTTTGGTCGGCGTGTGCCAGTTGCAGCTCTATCAACCTGACGTCGAAGCCGAGTTGCTCCAGATTGGTGGAGGCCATTGCGCGAAAACCATGCGCGGTCATTTCCTCCTTGCTGTATCCCATCCGTCGCAACGCAGCCAACAGTGTCACATCACTGATGCATCTGGTCGTAGAACGGGGCGACGGAAACAGAAGCTCCCCCTCCCCTGTAATTTTCTTCAGCTCCCGCAGAATATCCAACACTTGATTCGAGAGTGGCACCAGGTGTTGCCGCTTTGCCTTCATGCGGCCGGCAGGAATCGTCCACAAGCGACCGGCAAAATCGATTTCATCCCATTTGGCCTGGCGCAGCTCGCCGGGACGCACAAACAAAAATGGAGCCAATCGCATAGCCAGCCGCACTACTTCGAAGCCCCGGTATTCGTCGATGTTCCTAAGCAATGCGCCGATTTGCGAGGGTTCAGTGATCGCGCCCAGATGGGTCTCCCGCGCGGGTGGCAGCGCCCCCTTCAGGTCTGCGGTAATGTCGCGCTCTGCCCTGCCGGTGGCGATGGCATATCGCCAAATCTGGCTGCAGTTCTGATGCAGCCGGTGTGCGGTTTCGAGTGCACCGCGCGACTCCACCCTGCGCAAGACGGGCAGCAACTGGGATGGGGTGATCGAATTGATTTCACGCTTGCCAAGGTGAGGAAACAGGTCACGCTCCAGGCGACGGATGATTTTGCTGGCGTGCGACTCTACCCATTGCGGCCTGAATTTTTCAAACCATTCACGAGCAATGACTTCTACCGTTTCAGCGGCTGCATTATCTGCCGTGACTTTCGCCAATTTAACGGCCTGCTTTTGGGCTGAGGGGTCGATGCCCTGAGAAAGTTGCTTTTTTGCCTCGAAGGCGCGCTCGCGAGCCTCCTTCAAGGTCACAATTGGGTATTGGCCAATCGAAAGTGTTTTCGCCTTATTGGCAAACCTGTAACGCAACCACCACAGCTTGCTGCTGTTCGGTTTAACCACCAAGAATAAGTTATCCCCGTCGCTCAAGGTATATTGTTTTTCTTTGGGTCGCGCCGCCTGAATGGCCTTGTCATTCAAACTTACCATAAACATCCCCTGTGAGTATCACCGATACTCACACTATATCAAAATCAGCCACAATACTCACATTGATACTCACATAAATGCTGGATTTTGGCGAATGCTGATGAACTCTGGCGAACCCTGACGGAAACCCAAACAAGTTTTCAATACGATGATTTTATTCATACTTCTTGGAAAAAATCCAATAAAAAAGCCACCGCGAAGGGTGGCTGTTTTATTGCTATTGGTGGAGGCGGCGGGAATTGAACCCGCGTCCGCAAGCACTCTACAGGCAGTTCTACATACTTAGTCTGGTTATTTAATTTTATCTGTAAGACGCCAATCGACAGGCTGCTTACAGACGAGTCACCTTAATTTTAGCTTCGTACAAAGTAACCCTGCACGACACGATTCCGTGTAAATGACCTCACTCATCGCGGCATTGCTGCCTTGAGCCCCTCCACGGACAGCAGGGTGTGAGGTCTAACCGACTAAGCGGCTAAAGAGTACTTTTCGTCGTTTGCGACTATTGGTTTTCCAGCTGATTTACGAGGTTGCGGGTCCTCGGTATGCCCTACACTGCTTTGCAACCTACGTCGAAGCCAGGTCGCCCCCGGTATCGTTTTGGTTTGCTACAACTCTCTCGTTTCGGTTGCTGCGTCACCTTGCGGTCATGCCATCTCCAAAACGTACCGAATTGTAGCGTATCAGAGCAGCGCTTGCCCAATAAGTTCCAGATTCATGCCAGGCTTTTTTGCCGCACCGCCTCGAACAGGCAGATTGCCGTAGCGGCGGCGGCATTCAGCGATTCGACTTTGCCGGGCATGGGAATGGTGATGGGAGAGGCTGCCTTGAGCAAAGCCTCAGTCAGCCCTGCTCCTTCATTTCCAATGGCGAAGCCCACCCTCCCGCTTAACGGGCTTTGGTAAAGGCTGGTCATGGCATTCAGCGAAGCGGCATAAATACTTCCCGGAAATGCGCTAGCCACAACCAGCAAATCCGTCTGCTCCTGTATGCTCAGTACGAAATGCCCGCCCATTGCCGAGCGCAGCACCTTGGGCGACCAGGCGTCGGCACACCCCGCAGACAGGTATACCGCATCACAACCTGCAGCTGCCGCCGAGCGCAGCATGGAACCCAGATTGCCGGGGTCCTGAATATTTTCCAGCAATAGGCAGAAGTGACTGTCTTGGGGGGCACAGCTGACATCGGACAATGCGATCAGGGTGAGGATGCCGCTGAGCGATTTAAGTTCGGAAAGTTTGGCAAACAGGGTGGCGTCGAGTTGCGTCAACGCCACGCCTGGTACCCTTGCAAGCAGGGACTTAATTTCACTGTCGTTCAGCGCGGCTTCAGTCACGAGTACATGCAGGGGCTGCTTGCCGGTTGCAAGATAAGAGGCCAGCAAATGTGCGCCATCCAGCAAGGTTTGGCCGATTTTACTGCGCTGGCGGGTTGAACCAGAAAGCTTGATCAGCTCTTTATAGAAGACATTATCTGGCGAGGTGATGTGTTTCAAAGCCGTTATCACGCTGCATCTTGCGCTGACGGTATTTCCTGCTTCGCCGCCGATTCTTCCTGTTGCACAGGTGGCTCCTCCAACTGCGCCGCTGGTCCTTCATGCAGCACTTCAGGTGTAGCCCGTTGTGCTGCTGTCGCGTCCGGCTCCAACAGACTGCCCATTTCCTCGAGTGAAGGCAACTCGTGCAGGGAGCGCAAGTTGAGGTCATCCAGCAATTGCTGGGTGGTGGCGAACAGCTCAGGCTTGCCCGGAACATCGCGTGTACCTATGACCTCGATCCAGCTGCGCGCTTCCAGCGTTTTCAGAATTTGCGAAGCGACTGCCACTCCACGAATTTCTTCAATGTCGCCGCGCGTCACGGGCTGGCGGTAAGCAATAATAGCCAGAGTTTCCATCACGGCGCGCGAATAGCGCAGGGGTTTCTGCGGGTTGAGACGGTCGATGTATTTCTGCATTTCGGGACGCGCGCGAAAACGCCAGCCGCTGGCTACACGATTAAGCTCTATGCCGCTCGCGCTGTATTCCTGCACGAGTTGTTGCAAGACGTCTTCAACCTCGGTGCTTTCCAGAGGCACATCTCCCAGCTTTTTCAATTCACTCAGCGACAGCGGCTCCTGCGAGGTCAGCAGTGCTGCCTCCAGAATTTTCTTCAGCAATATTGGATCCATGGCAGGTCTATGTGCTATTGACATGGTGGGTACGGCTGCTGGCACCGTAATTTCACTCTGCGTTAACGCTGTTGCTGATTCTGACATAGATGTTCCCCAGTGTTTCGGATTGGGTGATTTCGACCAAGGTTTCCTTGGCCAACTCAAGGATTGCGATAAAGGTAACTACTAGTTGCGGGATGCCGCCGCTGACATCAAACAGGTTTTCAAAGGCGACAAATTCGCCATGACGTAACTGGCGCAGCACTTTGGTCATCTGTTCGCGCACCGACAGCTCTTCGCGCCGCACCTTGTGATGAGCGTGCACCCTGGCCCGTGCCAGCAGGGTAAGCCAGGCATGGCGCAAGTCTTCCACACTGACATTGGGGAGGCGTTCCACTACCGTGCGCTCAATCAATACCTGCACCAGCTCAAAGTCGCGCCCGGCTTGCGGAAGTTCGTTCAGCTTCTGCGCGGCCAATTTCATCTGCTCATATTCCAGCAGGCGACGCATTAACTCGGCACGCGGATCTTCATCACCCTCTTCGGAAACCTTGGTGGGACGCGGCAACAACATGCGCGATTTGATCTCGATCAGTACCGCAGCCATCAGCAGGTATTCGGCAGCCAACTCCAGACGATTGCGCTGCATCAGCTCGATGTAGCCCATATATTGATGGGTAAGCTGTGCCATCGGAATGTCCAGCACGTCGAGGTTATGTTTGCGTATCAGGTAAAGCAGCAGATCGAGCGGCCCCTGAAAGGTAGCCAGCACCAATTCCAGCGCATCCGGCGGAATGTACAGGTCATGCGGCATTTCCAGCATGGGTTCGCCGTGGATATGCGCCCGCGGCACAGCATGAATTTCAGCAGGAGGTTCGCCAGAATACTCTGCAGTAGGTGCCACCTGAGGCTCTTCCATACTCATGACTGCACCATAATTCGTTTAAACATGAGTAACATGATGCCATAACAGGCTGCTGAGGCAAGTACGGCTAGCGCTAAGCTCAGCCAGAATCCCCAGCCCTGCTTGAGCAACATGGGTAATACCAGAAACAATGCCAGGGAAGGCAGCACCAGCCAGAAAATATTCCACGACAAGGCGCCGATTTTCTGCACGTCACCGGTGTCCACATATAACCACACAAAAGCCAGTAGCGAGGTGAGCGGCAGCGAAGCAAGCAGCGCTCCGAGCAGGCTGCTGCGCTTGGCTATTTCGCTGACTGCAACCAGAACAACGGCTGACAGCAGGATTTTCATTGTGTAATAAAGCATGAGTGTTTTCGCTTATCGCACTAATCCGGGCTAGCTGTAACTCAATCCCATCGCTTCGCGCACGTCGCGCATGGTTTCACCCGCCAGTTTGCGGGCTTTTTCGCAGCCGTCCGCGATAATGTTGCGCACCAGTGTCGGGTCGTCCAGATATTGCTGCGCGCGTTCACGCATCGGATTCTGTTCTGCCAGCACGGCATCGATCACCGGCTGCTTGCATTCAATGCAGCCTATGCCTGCGTTCTTGCAGCCCTGTTCTGCCCATGCTTTGGTTGCCTCATTGGAATATACCTGATGCAACTGCCATACCGGGCAATGCGCGGGATTGCCCGCATCGGTGCGGCGTACCCGTGCTGGATCGGTCGGCATGGTGCGGATTTTTTTGCTTACCGTGGCCTCATCTTCGCGTAGCGAGATAGTGTTGTTGTACGACTTGGACATTTTCTGCCCATCCAGGCCCGGCATCTTGGAGGCCGCTGTCAGCATGGCTTGCGGCTCTGACAATATCATTTTTCCGCCACCTTCGAGATAGCCGAACAGGCGTTCGCGGTCGCCCAAGCTCAAGCTTTGTTGTTCATCGAGCAAGGATTTTGCGGACTCCAGCGCCTCGTCATCGCCCTGCTCCTGATAACGGGTGCGCAACTCGCTATAAAGCTTGGCCTTCTTGCCCCCCAACTTCTTTACCGCGGCTTCGGCCTTTTCCTCGAAACCAATTTCACGCCCGTAAATATGATTGAAACGGCGTGCAATCTCGCGCGTAAATTCGATATGCGGCACCTGATCTTCCCCTACAGGTACCTGAGTGGCACGGTAAATCAGGATGTCCGCACTTTGCAGCAGAGGATAGCCGAGGAAACCGTAGGTGCTCAAGTCCTTCTCGGAAAGTTTTTCCTGCTGATCCTTGTAGGTCGGCACGCGTTCCAGCCAGCCCAAGGGGGTGATCATCGACAGCAGCAGATGCAGCTCGGCGTGCTCCGGCACCTTGGACTGGATAAACAGCGTAGCGCGGGCGGGATCAACCCCCGCGGCCAGCCAGTCGATCACCATGTCCCAGGTGCTTTGTTCTATCATATGGGGGTTATCATAGTGAGTGGTGAGAGCGTGCCAGTCGGCCACGAAAAAGAGGCACTCAAATTCATGCTGCATCTCCACCCAATTTTTCAGTACGCCATGGTAATGCCCAAGGTGCAAGCTCCCCGTAGGGCGCATTCCGGATAACACGCGATCAGCAAACATAGGTCTCTACTTTACAGTCCAAAAATTAATTGAATCACATAATACACAATATTGATCAATGGCCTTAGCATCCATCCCAAGACTGGGGTCATGGCCATGAAAATCAGGATAAACATGCCATAGGGTTCGATCTTTGCCAGTTGGTAAGCCTGACTATGCGGCAACAGGCTGATAGCCACGCGCCCACCATCCAATGGCGGCAAGGGCAGCAGGTTAAGTACCATCAGCACCACATTGATATTGATTCCGATCTGTGCCATTTCCAGCATCGGTTCGGCAAAATAAGACTCGGGAAACGACCACGCTATTTTCGCCAGCAAGGCCCAGCCCAGTGCCATAAACAAGTTTGACCCAGGCCCCGCCAAGGCCACCCACAGCATGTCTTTTTTGGGATTGCGCAATGCCGCAAAGTTGACCGGAACCGGCTTGGCCCAGCCGAACAGGATGCCACCCATCCATAGCGTCAACAAGGGGAGCAGGATAGTGCCCACCGGGTCGATGTGGCGCAGCGGATTAAGGCTGATGCGTCCCTGCTGATAGGCCGTCATGTCGCCGAAATGGCGCGCCACGTAACCGTGCGCCGCCTCGTGCAGCGTGATGGCGAACAGCACCGGAATCGCGGCGATGGAAACAGTTTGAATCAGGTTTTCAACTTGCATTTATTCCTCTGTGACAAAGGGTGACGCGTCACCCTTGCCGCTTCTTATCAAGACCGGCGTGCTGCCGGTTAAATCAATTACCGTCGTGGGTTCGATGCCGACAGGCCCGCCGTCTATCACCAGATCAACCTGCCTGGAGAGTCGCTCCTGAATTTCTTCCGCATCGTGCATGGTCTGCTCTCCTCCCGGCAAGATCAGGCTCGAACTTAGCAAAGGTTCGCCCAATTCCTCCAGCAAGGCGAGTGCAACAGGATGATCGGGAATACGCAGGCCGATGGTGTTGCGTTTGGGGTGTTGCAGGCGTTTTGGTACTTCCTTGGTGGCATCAAGAATGAAAGTATAACTGCCCGGCGTATTGCTTTTCAGCAGCCTGAACCGCACGTTATCCACCCGTGAATAGTGCGCAATCTCCGACAGGTCGCGACATACCAGCGTCATATGATGCTTGTCATCCACACCGCGTATCTGACGGATGCGCGCTACCGCATCCTTGTCCCCCAGATGGCAACCCAGCGCGTAACCGGAGTCCGTGGGGTAAACGATGACTGCCCCGCCGCGCACCAGTTCGGCAGCTTGCTTGATAAGACGCGGCTGG
This sequence comes from Nitrosomonadales bacterium, assembly GCA_025408405.1. Taxonomy (GTDB): domain Bacteria; phylum Pseudomonadota; class Gammaproteobacteria; order Burkholderiales; family Gallionellaceae; genus 39-52-133. The sequence goes on from JANYJE010000065.1 coordinate 21,202, forward strand.
GGATTCGCCGAATGAATTACGAAAAATTGTGACATGAAATATTTTAAAATTATTACTTCGTAGCTTGTGTTAGGACGCGAGATCGTAACTCAAGGTGTTAATGTTGCGTTGTTTCCCATGCCTGCCAGATCGGTTTGCACTCCAACGGCAGATCGGGCAAGCGTCCCAGATCGCGATAGCTTTCCCCGGGGCCATGAAAGTCTGAGCCACAGGAAGAGAGCAGGCCAAATTCTGTGGCATAGCGGGCAAATTCGGCATATTGCGGCGGCGTGTGGCTGCCCGAAACCACTTCTATGCCCCTGCCGCCCAGCTCGGCAAACTCGGCCAGCAACTCGCGCAAGGTGGTACGCCCCATCGGCTTGCGCCCAGCGGTATAGCGCCCGGGGTGCGCCAGCACGGCAATTCCCCCACTACCCTGTATCCATTGAATCGCATCGGCCAAGGTAGCCCACTGGTGCGCTACATAGCCTGGTTTGCCCTTGACCAGATAATTTTTGAACACGCTGCGTACATCTTTGGCATGGCCGCGTTCTACCAGGAAGCGCGCAAAATGGGTGCGTCCGATGATGCCGGGGTTGGTTGCATAACGATATGCCCCCTCCAGGGCGCCACCGATGCCTGCGCGAGCCAGTGAATCCGCCATCAGTTCGGCACGTGTACCACGCCCTGCGCGGATGCTTTGCAAACCGGCCTGCAAAGCCGCGTCTGCGGGGTTGATATGCAATCCGACAATGTGCACAGTGTGGCTGCGCCAGCTCACCGAGATTTCCACACCGTTGATCAATTGCATCTCATGCCGTGCGGCGGCCTGGGCAGCCTCGGTCAAACCGCCCAGATCATCATGGTCAGTCAAAGCCAGAATTTTCACTCCGCGCTCGGCAGCCCGTGCAACCAGATCGGTCGGCGACAAGAGGCCATCTGATACGGTGGAATGACAATGTAAGTCGTAATCCAACATTATGCTTCACCGCCGCCTTTTTTCATGGCCTTGCCTTCTTCGGCGCGTTTGCGTCTCACCTCTTTGGGATCGGCAATCAGGGGGCGATAAATTTCTATGCGGTCTTTGTCACGCAGCACCACATCCAATTTGCTTAACTTGCCGAATATCCCTACCTTATTGTTGGTCAGGTCGATATAGGTGTATTTTTCCAGTATGCCGGAAACCTTGATGGCATCGCCCAGCGTGGTGCCTTGCGGTACTTCCAGCGTGAGCAATGTTTGCTCATGGGACAGCGCGTAGACCACTTCAATTTTTATCTTGTTGTTCATTCACTGGTTACTTGTTTGCATAAACTTTTTCTGCACGGTTGATAAAGGCATCCACAAAACTGTTGGCGATGTAATGGAATACCGGCCCCACTACTTTTTCCAGCAATTTGTTCGAAAACTCATAATGTAGCCGAAACTCTATTTTACAGGCAGAAGGAGAAAGTGCGATGAAACTCCAACTTCCGTCCAGATGCTTGAATGGTCCGTCCAGCAATGTCATCTCTATGCGCTCTGGCACCCGGCGCGCATTCTCGGTGGTAAAGCTGTGCTTGATATGGTGGTAGTCGATATGCAGCGTCGCTTGCACCTTGTCGCCATCAGGTGCGCTGGAGCTTGCTCCTCCGCACCAGGGCAGGAATTGCGGGTAATCCGCCACCTTATCGACCAGAACGAACATCTGTTCCGCGCTGTAGGGAACCAGCACTTTCTTTTCAACTATGGCCATGCCTGAAAACCTTTGCAAACGTTTATCAACGGCCACTCATTCCTGCAATCCACGTGCAAGCCGAACAAACAAAGCTGGTAGAATATACGAGATATGAGCATCGTCCAAAACAAAAAAGCATTTCACGATTACTTCATTGAAGAGCGCTACGAAGCCGGCATCATGCTCGAAGGCTGGGAAGTCAAAGCCATACGTGCGGGCCGCGTGCAACTCAAGGAAGCCTACATCACCATACGCGATGGCGCGCTGTATTTATTCGGCTCGCATATCAGCCCTTTGCTGAACGCTTCGACCCACATTCACCCGGATCCCGTGCGCACGCGCAAACTGCTGCTGCACGAACGTGAAATCGAAAAGTTGATCAGCAAAGTTCAACGTGCCGGTTACACTATCATGCCGCTGAACATGCACTTCAAGGGTAGCCTGGTCAAGCTCGAAATCGGCCTGGCCAAAGGCAAAAAAGAGCATGACAAACGCGCAACTGAAAAAGAGCGCGAGGGTGTGCGTGAAGCGGCTCAGGCCATGAAGAAAGAGCGCCGCTAGTATCCCCTGCCTATCAGCACCACGGCAACCGTCAGCAAACCTAGCGTCGTATTCACTGCAACCAGTTTGCGTATCGTTGCCAGCACAGCGCCGGCACGGGGCCAATCCTGCTTTCCAACCAGCTGTTTAAACGGCACATAACACTTGAAAAACACATACACAAAAATCAGCAGCATCACGCTACCCAGCAACAGCATCAGCTTGATATAAAGCGCCACATTAGCGAAGCCGCCTAACAGGTAGATCATGTAAAAACCGCTAACCAGCACAAAAAATATTGCTATCCATACCCAGTTAAAGAAACGACTGAATACACTATCCCACAGGCGCAAACGCTCCGGTGGAGGCAAAATATCGGCAGCGCTCGGGCGCAATACCACGTAGGCAAAGAACATGCCGCCAACCCAGATCACGATGGCTAACAGATGCAAGAGTTTGATGTATCCCACGACTTATTCTCCCACTTCCAGTAGTTCACGCACCGGCCGGAAACTTCTGCGGTGTTCGGCGGAAACTCCGTGCAACTTCAATGCAGCCAGGTGCGCGGCTGTGGGGTATCCCTTGTGCACGGCAAAACCGTATTGTGGGTAAACCTCATGCAGTTGCAGCATGGCGCTGTCTCGCGCCGTCTTGGCCAGAATCGAGGCTGCCGAGATGGCGGCCACTGAGCTGTCTCCCTTTACGATAGCGCGACTGGGAAGGCCTGTGTCCGGGCAGTACAAACCATCCACCCACACCTCGTGCGGCCGCAAGGACAATGCCTCAACTGCGCGCTTCATGGCCAGCAGGCTGGCACGCAGAATATTTATCTCGTCGATTTCTGCAGCCGATGCGCTCGCTATCGCCCAGGCTGCCGCGTGTTGGCGGATTTCCAGGGCCAGTGCATCACGTTTTTTTTCACTGAGCTTTTTGGAGTCACCCAGGCCGGCAATCGGGTGCAGCTCATCCAGAATGACCGCTGCCGCATACACAGGTCCGGCCAAGGGGCCGCGCCCGGCTTCATCTACGCCGCAGATCAGCAGTGCCGCGCTCACTAGGGCGTGTTCAAGTAAGGAATAAGAGCCTGCGCGGCCCGTTGTGCCGCGCCTTGCTTGAGCATGGCATGCATGTCGCTGAATTTATCCTCCAGCTCGCTCACGGCCTTTTTATTCGACACCAGATTGACCAGCGCCTGAGACAGATTTTCCGGCGTGGCATCGTGCTGCAAGAGTTCGGGCACAACAAATTTCCCGGCAATGATATTAGGCAATCCGACATAGGGCTGGTATTTTTTGCGCTTCATCAGCCACCAGGAGAGTGCCGGCATTCTATAAGTGATCACCATGGGGCGCTTCAGCAATGCTGCTTCCAGCGTTGCCGTACCGGACGCAACCAGTACGCCATCAGCGACTATCATGGCGTCATGCGCATGGCCGAACAGCAGTGTGATGGGCAAATCCCGCGCGTCCGCGAACCAGATGGCTTCCTCGAATATATTGCGGGTTTCACGGGTGGCCAGTGGTACCAGAAATTGCGCGTCCGGCAATTTCTGCAAAATCAGCTTGGCGGTGTCGATGTAGATTCTGGCCAATTGCCGCACCTCACTCTGGCGACTTCCAGGCAACAGGGCAAACACCTTGGTGTGCGGCTGTATGCGCATCTGCTCACGCATGGCGGCACGATTGGGTACATCCGGCATAATATCCGCCAGCGGGTGGCCGACGTAGGTCACTGGAATACCTGCCTGCTCATACAGCGGCGCTTCAAACGGAAACAGCGCCAGCATATGCGATACGGCGCGTTTGATTTTATGGATGCGCTCGCCACGCCATGCCCAGATTGACGGGCTGACATAATGCACAGTGGTGATGCCGCGCTGCTTGAGCGACAGCTCCAGATCGAGGTTGAAATCCGGTGCATCGATGCCGATAAAAAGATCGGGAGGATCGGAAATAAATTTCTCGCGCAAGCGGCGGCGTATGCCGACAATTTCACGATAGTGGCGCAACACTTCGATATAACCCATGACCGCCAGTTTTTCCATGGGGTACAGCACTTCCATGCCTGCCGACTGCATCTTGGGGCCGCCTATGCCGACAAAGCGGACATTGGGCATCAGCTGCTTGATGGCTTCCATCAAGTGGCTGCCTAGCATGTCGCCCGACGCTTCACCTGCCACCATGGCAATGGTTTTAATTGCTTTAGACATAAAGAAAATTAGCGCACGATACCGCGCTGGGAACGATTGAGGAAATCTGCGAGTGATTTGAGTTCGGGATGATCGCTTATTTGCTCGCTGATCGAAGCTTTTGCTTCCTCCAGTGACAAGCCTGAGCGGTACAACGTCTTGTATGCACGCTTGATGGCCATCACGGCGCCACTCGAATAGCCGCGCCGCTTCAAACCTTCCGAATTGATGCCGTGTGGTGCTGCCGGACTGCCCGATACCGTCACATAAGGTGGAATATCCTGGAACAGAATCGTCCCCATGCCGGTAATCACATGCGCACCTATCTGGCAAAACTGGTGCACTACAGTGAAGCCGCCGAGAATAGCGTAATCATCCACCAGCACATGCCCGGCAAGTTGGGCGTTATTGGCGAAAATGGTGTTGTTGCCGACTTGACAGTCATGTGCCAGATGTACATAGGCCATGATCCAGTTATTGTCGCCTACACGCGTGACACCACCATCCTGTACCGTACCCAGGTTGAATGTGCAGAATTCGCGGATGGTGTTGTTATCGCCTATCTCGAGTCGAGTAGGTTCATTCGCATATTTCTTGTCCTGCGGAATTTCCCCGAGCGAACTGAATTGGAAAATGCGATTGTTTTTGCCTATGCGGGTATGGCCGTTGATTACCACATGCGGGCCCACAGTCGTACCTGCACCAATCTCGACATGCTCGCCGATAATCGAATAGGCTCCAACCTGGACGTCATCAGCCAGCTTGGCATCGGGGTGAATGATGGCTGTCGGGTGACGCATTATTTGTCCCGCAAGGTGCACATGATTTGCGCTTCGGCAGCCACCTGCCCATCTACTTCTGCAACTGCTGAAAATTTCCACAGGCCGCGTTTGTTGAACATAATTTCCACCTTGAAAATTACCTGGTCACCGGGGCTGACCGGACGCTTGAAACGCGCGTTATCGATACCCACAAAATAATACACCGTCTTATCGTCCGGCTTGGTGCCCTGGCTTTTGAAGGTCAGCAAGGCGGCAACCTGCGCCATGGCCTCTATGATCAGCACGCCCGGCATCACCGGATGATGCGGGTAATGGCCGGGGAAAAACGGCTCGTTGATAGTGACATTTTTCAGTGCGACTATGCTTTTGTTCGGGTCTATCGACAGCACGCGATCGACCAGCAGAAACGGATAGCGGTGCGGCAAGTGTTGCAGAATCTCGTGTATATCCATTTGCATACTCATTCACTTCTCCTCATTTATCGCTGGCCGGGTTGAGCGCAGCCATTTGTTGTTCAAGTTGTTTGATTCGATCTGCCAGCTTATCCAGATGGCGTAGATGGGCGGCGTTTTTGCGCCACTCCTGGTTGCTGCTGAACGGAAATATCCCGCTGTAACTGCCGCGTTCCCTGATCGATTTTCCGATCAGGGTAAAGGAGGCGATTTCCACGTAATCGGCGATTTGCAGATGTCCCAGAATGCCGGCACTACCACCGATGCGGCAGTATTTTCCGATGGTCGCGCTACCCGCGATTCCCACGCAGCCCGCGATCGCGGTATGCGCACCGATGCGCACGTTATGAGCAATCTGAATCTGGTTGTCGAGCTTCACGCCCTCTTCGATTACCGTATCATCCAGTGCACCGCGGTCTATGGTGGTGTTAGCGCCTATCTCCACGTCATTACCAATGACTACGCGCCCGATCTGGGGGATTTTTAACCAGCGCCCTTCTTCCATGGCGATACCAAAACCGTCCGCACCTATCACCACGCCAGAATGCGCGATAACATTATTCCCCAGCACACAGTCGTGGTAGATCACAACTCGAGGATACAGGCGCACATTTTCACCGAGGACTACACCCGCACCGATACTGCAGCCTTCCCTAATCACGCAATGCGCGCCAATTTGCGCCCCCTCCCCGATCACCACATTGGCACCAACATGTGCACTTGCAGCAATCCGCGCTGTTTTCCCCACTACCGCACTGGCGTGTATACCGGCGGCGGCTGGTGGCAGTGGATTCAGAAAGGCGGAAAGTTTGGCAAAATAGGAATACGGGTTATCACACACAATGCGCGGCAATTCTGTCGCCTCGGCATCCGCCTCGGCCACGATTACTGCACCCGCGCGAGTGGTGGCAAGTTGTGCACGATATTTACTGTTGGCCAGGAATGCGATGTTATTTTCCTGGGCACTATCCAGCGTAGCAACCTGGCTCACCTGCGCGGCAGCATTGCCCAATACGCGTCCACCAAAGCGCGCTGCAATATCATCCAAACGATAGACAATTCCACTCATACTAGGCTATTACTACAATATTATTTTTCTGCCGAAAGGTATTTCAACACCTTGTCTGTTATATCTATCTTGGGGTTACGGTAAACTGCTTCCTGCAGTACCAGATCGAATTTTTCGCTTTCAGCAATCGCCTGAATAGCCTTGTTAGCGCGTTCCAGTACCAGCGCCAGCTCCTCGTTCTTGCGCAAATTCAAGTCTTCGCGAAATTCACGCTGCATGCGTTGCAGGCTGACATTGAGGTTGGCAAGTTCACGCTCTTTGCTGCGATGCTCGGCATCCAGCAACGTCATGCCATCTTTTTCCAGATACGTCTGTATATCCCTGGCCTGCTTGACCATTTTCTTGATTTCCAGATCGCGCGCCGCAAACTCCTTCTCTATTTTTTTCTCCGCTAGCATCGCAGGCGCCGACTCGCGCAGAATGCGCTCTGTATCCACTATGCCTACACGAAAATCGCCCGCCCATGCTGCTGCAATGGCGCTTAGCATCGGAAAAAACATGATGGCTTTGAATATATTTTTCATTTCTAGCTCCTTGCCAAATTTTAACAACGCAGTTGCTGTTCCCCTTAGAATATCGAGCCCAAAGTAAACTGGATACGCTGTATCTTATCTTCCGGCACATCATTAAGCGGCTTAGCATAACTCAACTTTAATGGCCCTACAGGAGATATCCAGGTGAGCGCCACGCCCGTTGAAAAACGCGGGTCGGTTGATGCGGGCACCTGCGTCGGCTGACCATATATCACACCGCCATCTATAAATACACTCAGGCGTACAGACCGTTCCTTGTCAAATCCCGGCATGGGGAAAAGTAATTCAGCGTTAGTTACATAACGCTGGTCGCCACCCAACGATGTGTTATTAATGTCACGCGGCCCCAAAGAGCTCGGATCATAGCCTCGCACAGAGCCTACGCCACCCGCATAAAAATTCTTGAAGAAAGGCAGTGGCTGGCCACCATACCCTGCCGCATTGCCCGCCTCACCATTTAACATCAAAGTAAAAGTTTTGCTGACCGGATAAAACCACTGGTGCTGATAGGTCAGCTTGTAATAGGTTAGATTTGTGACAGGCAAACCGACTTCCATTATTGCACGCTGCACCGTGCCCTCCGTCGTGTAGATGGCACTATCCCGGCTATCCCGGGTCCAGCCCACGGTGCCCATCAGGTTGCTATTTGTATCGCCAAAGGAGTTTACGTAATCTTGCAAAGCCGGAGAGCTGGTTGGAAAAACTGTAAGCGCGGTGTGTTCTACCGATAAGCCGTAACTGATGCGCTCGTCTTCTGCAATGGGCACACCGTATCGCACACCAGCTCCCAAAGTGTCTGACATGTACGGGCTGATAGACGTAGTGGTTGTATTCAGAGTGCGCCTGTATGCGTCAAAACCACGACTAACCCCGTCGTCCGTATAGTAGGGATTGGTGTAGGAAACCGAATACACCTTGTTAATTGCACTGGTGTTAACTTGCGTGGAAAGAATTTTCCCAGTCCCGAACAGATTGTTCTGGGTCACGCCAGCGGTCAGCACCACCCCCTGACCGCTGGACACGCCAGCGCCAATATTAAAGTTGCCAGTAGGTTTTTCTTTGACCCCTACATTCAAATCCACCTGATCCTTGGTCCCTTGAACCGGCGGCGTCTCAAGATTGACTTCGCTGAAATAATCCAGCTTGTCCACCCTCTGCTTGGATTTTTGTATCTTCTTCGTGGCAAACCATGAGCCCTCCGTTTGGCGGAATTCGCGTCGAATGACTTCATCTTGTGTCTTGGTATTGCCCACGATATTGATACGCCGCACATAGACGCGCAGCCCCGGATCAGCCGCAAATGTAAATGCCACCTGATGCTTTTCCTTGTCCACTTCCGGTATGGCATTTACATTCGCAAAGGCATAACCATCATCCCCCAGCCGATCGGCGATATTCTTTTGGGATTCAGTTAATTGCTTGCGTGAAAACACATCACCCACCTGAATTCCGATCAGCTTGCGCATTTCCTCATGTGGCTGAATTTTTTCAGGGCCGACCAGCTTGATATCCGAAACCTTGTACTTTGCACCTTCGCTAACATTAATCGTAATGAAAATATCTTTCTTGTCCGGTGAGATCGACACCTGCGTTGAATCCACCGTAAACTCCAGATATCCGCTATCCAGATAGAATGAACGCAAAACTTCCAGGTCAGCAGCCAGCTTCTGTTTTGAATACTGATCATTGCTGCTTATCCAGGTCCACATGGTCGGCGTGGTCAGCTTCATCAAGTCCCGCAACTCGTTTTCACTAAAGTCCTTGTTCCCGACTATATTAATCTGGCGTATCTTGGATACATCACCCTCTACAACGTCAAAGCTTACCGCAACGCGGTTACGCTCCAGTTCTGTCACCGTGGTTTTTACTGACACGCCATATTTTCCACGTGCCACATACTGCCGTTTAAGTTCGTTCTCGGATTTTTCCAAAGCACCTTTATCAAAGATGCGTCCTTCTGCCAGTCCCACGTATTTCAGATTGTCGCGCATCTGATCCTTGGGAAAATCCTTTACCCCGTTGATTTCAACACTGGCGATAGACGGGCGCTCGCTTACAATCACCACCAGCACGTCCTGCTCCACATCAAGGCGTACATCCTTGAAAAAACCGGTCGCAAACAAGGCGCGCAACGCTGCGGCTGCCTGCTCATCATTCAAGGTATCTCCCACCTTGACCGGCAGATAGCTGAATACGGTACCCGCCTCCGTGCGCTGTATCCCCTGTACGCGAATGTCTTTCACCACAAACGGCTCCATCGCCGCTGCAGAGGTGACGTACAACAGCGGGATAAGTCCCGCCAATTTCTTTAAAGTCATTATTATTTCAACCCAAAATCAGTCGGCTTATATCGTTGTACAACGCAAAAACCATCATGGTAACCAATAGCGCTATGCCAACATTCTGGCCGGCCTCCCACAGCTTGTCTGACACCGGGCTGCCCTTGATCATCTCGACCGTATAATACAGTAAATGTCCGCCATCCAATAAGGGGACAGGCAGCAAATTCAGCACTCCCAGGCTGATGCTGATCAGCGCCAGAAATGACAGGTAAGCTCCCATGCCCATATGCGCCGATTGCCCCGCATAGTCGGCTATGGTGATGGGCCCGCTCAGATTTTTGAGCGAGACCTGCCCCATAATCATCCGGGCTATCATCTGCAAGCTCACGCTACTGGTTTCCCAGGTTTTGCGCATGGCCTCACCCAATGCGGCAACGGGCGGGTAACGAACATCTGTTAACAGTGAATCAAATACCTGCCTGTCGATTTGAGGCCCCGCACCGATCTTACCCACCTGCGTACCATTTTCAGCCTGTGCTAGCGGCGTCAAGTCAATTGCCAGTGGCATGCCGGCACGGTCAATTTCCAGGTGCAGCAACATGGCCGGATGGCTGCGCACCAGTTCGACAAACTGTTCCCAGCGCTCAATCGGTTGACCATTTACACGCAAGATGTTGTCACCTAACCTGAGTCCGGCCTGCTGCGCCACCCCCGCATCCAGCAACTCACCTATGATCGGATGGATTGTGGGTTGATATGCGCGCAAACCGAGTTTAAGCATGAAATCGCTATCCAGGTCACTTGGTGCCAGCGCACTTAAATTCAGCACGCGCCGTAAGGTGTCTCCCTGAGGGGTGAGGATTTCCAGCTCGGCGGATTCTCCCTGCAGCACCAGATCCAATAATATCCAGCGCACCTCCTGCCAACTCGGGCTAGCCTTGCCGTTGATACTGACAATGGTTTGTTGGGCCTGTAATTGCGCAACTGCGGCAGGAGATGATGGCTCGACCTCTCCCAATATCGGCTTAAGCCCGGGTACGCCATAAATAAATAATCCCCAGTACAGAACAATCGCAAGCAGCAGATTGGCCAACGGTCCCGCCACCACGATCGCCATGCGCTTCAATACCGGCTGACGATTAAATGCTCTCGACTGTTCTTGTGGTGATACCTCGCCTTCGCGCTCATCCAGCATCTTGACGTAGCCGCCCAGCGGTACGGCAGAAATTGCCCATTCAGTTTCACTCCCAGCGAAACGCCAGCTATAAATGGTCTTGCCAAAACCAACTGAGAAACGCAGCACTTTTACTCCACACCAGCGCGCAACCCAGTAGTGTCCGAGTTCATGAAACACGACCAGTACCACAATTGCGACAATGAACGCCAATGCTGTGATCATCGCAACACCCACTCCTGTGCCGCATTACGCGCTGCAGCATCAGCCGCCAGCACGTCATCCAGAGTATTGGCTGCGGCACTTGGCAAGGCAGCCAACACGTCAGCAATCAGGCGCGGGATATCAAGGAAGGAAATTTTCAGATTCAGGAAGGCGTCCACCGCCACTTCATTCGCCGCATTCAGCACCGCAGGTGCCGTGCCCCCCGTGCGCAAGGCCTGATAAGCCAGAGCCAGGCACGGAAAACGCTCAAAATCGGGCGCCACAAAATTGAGTGTCGCCACCTTGAACAGATCGAGGGCTGCCACACCCGCATCGATGCGCTCAGGATAAGCCAGGGCATGTGCAATCGGGGTGCGCATATCCGGGTTGCCCAGTTGCGCCAATACCGAACCATCCACATACTGCACCATGGAATGAATAACGCTCTGAGGATGCACAACCACCTGAATGTCGTCGGCCGTGGCATTAAAGAGCCAGTGCGCCTCGATGACTTCCAGCCCCTTGTTCATCATGGTGGCAGAGTCTACCGATATCTTGCGCCCCATCACCCAGTTCGGATGAGCACAAGCCTGATCCGGGGTGATCTGCTGCAACTCTGATAGCGGGGTATTGCGGAAAGGGCCGCCGGAAGCAGTCAGCAGAATCTTGCTGACACCGCTGGCTGAGAGTTTTCCCTTGTAGTTGTGCGGCAAAGCCTGAAATATCGCATTATGCTCACTGTCGATCGGCAACAGCGTGGCGCCATGCAAGCTGACGGCATCCATAAAAATATGTCCCGCCATGACCAGCGTTTCTTTATTGGCCAACAGAATTTTCTTGCCAGAGCGTGCGGCAGCAAAAGTCGGGCGCAAACCTGCGGCTCCGACTATCGCAGCCATCACCGCATCCACGTCTGGCATAGAGGATACCTGCTCCAGGGCTTTCACACCGCACAGAACCTGCACCGCCAGCCCGGCAGAAGCTACGCGCTGAGACAGCCGCGCTGCCGCGGCTTCATCCAGCAACACGGCATAGCGCGGCTTGAAACGCTGGCATTGCTCAAACAACAGTTCATCCTGGCGAGATGCGGTCAGAGCCATCACTTGATATTTGTCGGGGTGGCGCGCAACCACATCCAGTGTGCTGGTGCCTATACTGCCGGTGCTGCCAAGCACCGTCAGTCGCGTAACATTTTTCGACATCATGCTCATACCAAGCGCTGCAAAATCAGCGCCAATGCTGCCAGAGGCAGGGTCGGTGTCAGTGCATCGATGCGATCCAGGAGACCGCCATGGCCGGGCAGCAACGCCCCGCTGTCTTTAACGCCAGCCTGGCGTTTGACCGCTGACTCGAACAGATCGCCGATGATAGCCAACCCGGCCCACCACCAAGCCGCCACAATAACTTGTGGAAGCAACGCATAATGCCGTGAAGATGTGCCGCTCAGCAGCACAACGACAATGACGTAAATAGCCACACCGAGCAAGGCTCCAGCGACGCCTTCCCAAGTCTTGCCCGGACTGATGCTGGGAGCAAGTTTATTCTTGCCAAATTTGCGGCCGGCAAAATAAGCCGAAATATCCGCCACCCATACCAGGCCCATGACGCCTAGCAGCCACCATGGGTTTTCTGCACGCAAATCCAGCATGGCGAGACCCGTAGGCAACAGCACTATCCACCCCACCAGCCCCATCAGCCATGGATTGCGTGGCTTCCAGCCGATCATTAACCAGGCTGGGATGAGCAGCACCCAAAACGCGACAGAAAGACCATATGTCAGCAGTTGCGGAAATAGCTGCTGCTTGGCAGTCAAATTAGTCGACATCCATATCATGGCTATAAAGACCAGCAGCGTCGCAACCCAGTACATGGTTGCAGGACGAGCGCGCATCTCCGCCAGACGTGACCATTCAGAAGTGCCTTGCATCACCATCAGTGCAACCAGAACTGCCCAGCCCAGTGCCGGCAGCATGAACAAGGCCGCAAGAAAAACAAGTAGCAGGATGGTGGCGGTAATGACGCGTTCTTTAAGCATTCGATAGTCCCTGTTTATTGTTCGCCCACTAATTGATCACTGGTGCGTCCGAAGCGGCGCTCGCGCTTTTGATACGACTGGATAGCGGCATCCAGCGCGGCACTGTCGAATGCTGGCCACAGCGTATCGGTGAAATAAAGTTCGGTATAGGCCAACTGCCACAACAGGAAATTGCTGATGCGTTGCTCGCCGCCAGTACGGATGAATAAATCCGGCTCAGGGGCGTAATTCATCGATAGATACGGCTCAAGGTCGGCTTCGCTGAAATTTCCCATCTGCTCAGGATGCGCCTGCCACATGGCCTGGGCAGCCTGCATAATGTCCCAGCGCCCGCCATAGTTGACGGCAATAGTAAAAGTCAGCCCGGAATTGTTGGCCGTAAGTTGCTCGGCTTCAAGAATATGTCGATTGAGTTGTGCATCAAAGCGACTGCGGTCGCCGATAATTTTAACTCGCACATTTTTCTCGTGCAGCTTGCTGACCTCACGTTGCAGCATCATGATAAAAAGCTGCATCAGGAAAGAAACTTCATCGGCTGGACGGCGCCAATTTTCACTGCTGAAGGCAAACACCGTAAGGAATTCCACGCCCATGCCAAGACAGCTTTTCACTACTTCGCGCAGCGACTCTACACCTCGCTGATGCCCCGCTACGCGAGGAAGAAAGCGCTGCTTTGCCCAGCGTCCGTTGCCGTCCATGATGACGGCAATATGGCGCGGAACCTTGGGCGCAACCGGAATGGTACGAGTAGAACTTTGGAATAACGCCATTGTTAGGATTCAGGATTCAGGATTAAGGGCGGGTTACAAGGTTTTTCAATCCTGCATCCTTGATCACGCATCCTCTCAAACGGCCAGCAAGTCAGCTTCTTTGGCTTGCAATGCCTTGTCGATTTCAACCACGAAGCGGTCAGTGTATTTTTGCACTTCTTCTTGTGCACGACGCTCGTCATCCTCGCCAATTTCTTTGTCCTTGAGCAATCTTTTCAATTGTTCGTTGGCATCACGGCGCACGTTGCGCACCGCAACCTTGGCATTCTCAGCTTCTCCGCGCACCACCTTGATCAAGTCACGGCGGCGCTCCTCGGTGAGCATCGGCATTGGCACGCGAATCACATCACCGTTGGTCGCAGGATTCAAACCCAGATCTGCATCTCGTATCGCCCTCTCGACGGGCCCAACCATATTTTTTTCCCAAGGTTGCACACCGAGGGTGCGCGCATCAATCAGCGTCACATTGGCCACCTGGGTAATCAAGGTGGGGTTGCCATAATATTCAACCAGCACATGATCCAGAATGCCGGTATGTGCCCGCCCGGTGCGCACTTTGCCAAAATCCGCCTTCAGCGTTTCCAGCGACTTGCTCATTTTTTGTTCTACAGTTTTTTTGATCTCAGGAATCATCGCTTGGCTCCAGTTTATTGCAACCTACCAGGTCAATTGCAGCTTACCAGGGTACCTTCTTCTTGGCCCAGTACTACACGTTTCAATGCACCATCCTTGAAGATGCTGAACACAATGATGGGTAGATTCTGGTCACGGCACAGAGTAAGTGCGGTCGCGTCCATTATTTTCAAATTCTTGGAAATTGCTTCATCAAAACTCAACTTGTGATAACGCGTTGCAGTCTTGTCCTTCTTCGGGTCGGCGGTATATACGCCATCAACCTTGGTCGCCTTGATGACTACCTGCGCATCCATTTCAACACCACGCAAGGCTGCAGCCGTGTCTGTGGTAAAGAAAGGATTCCCGGTGCCCGCGCCGAAAATCACTACCTTACCCTCTTCCAGATAACGCAAGGCTTTACCACGGATAAAAGGCTCGGCCACCTGCTCCAGATTCAGCGCCGACTGTACACGGCAATCGAGACCTGCACGCTTCATTGCATCCTGCAGCGCCATGGCATTCATGACCGTTGCCAGCATGCCCATGTAGTCAGCTGTCGCGCGATCCATACCGGCAGCGGCAGGTGCGACACCTCGGAAGATATTGCCTCCGCCAATCACCACCGCCACCTGCACGCCCAGTGCCACTACCTCGGCGATCTCAGCCACGATGCGTTCGATCACAGTACGGTTGATACCGTAGCTGTCATCACCCATCAAGGCCTCGCCGGAAAGTTTTAGCAGGATACGCTTGTATGCAGTGGCGCTCATGACTTAACCCTTTATAGCAGCAACAGCGGCGGCAACTTCTGCTGCGTAGTCTTCCACGACCTTCTCAATGCCCTCACCTACAATGTACATCTGGAACGCGGCAACGGTAGCGCCACGGCTCTTGAGAAGTTGTTCTATGGTCTGCTTGCCATCTTCAGCCTTGACAAAAACCTGGCCCAACAGGGTCACATCTTTCAGGAATTTCTGCACTGTACCTTCTGCAATTTTTTCCAGCATCGCTTCCGGCTTGCCGGCTTCGCGTGCTTTTTCGATGGCGATGCGGCGCTCTGTGGCGAGATCCTCAGGGTTTACGCCTGAAGCATCAATCGACTTTGGCTTGCTGGCGGCAATGTGCATCGCCAGGTCCTTGCCGAGCATGTCATCTCCGGTAAAGTCCAGCAACACACCGATTTTGCTGCCATGCAGATAGGTAGCCAGCTTGCCTGATGTGGCAAAGCGCGCGAAACGGCGGATAGACACGTTCTCGCCCAGCTTCATTACCAGTGCCTTGCGTATTTCTTCAACCGTACCGGAACCGTTGCTGATTGCCAGATTGGACAGTGCCGCCGCATCAGCCGGATCATTCTTGACTACGGTTTGTGCCACGTTGTTGGCGAAGGCGATGAAGTCATCGTTTTTCGCCACAAAATCTGTCTCGCAGTTCACTTCTACTACAGCGCCAGTCTTGCCGTCTGGCGTCACGAATGAGCTGATCACGCCTTCTGCCGCCACGCGTGAGGATGCCTTGCTGGCCTTGGCTCCGCTCTTGATACGCAACAATTCTTCGGCTGCCTTGAAGTCGCCATTGGTTTCCACCAGCGCCTTTTTGCAATCCATCATGCCAAGGCCGGTGGCCTCGCGCAATTCTTTAACCATACCCGCCGTTACTTCTGCCATGCTCTGCTCCTTCAAAAACTTGATCTATAAAAAAAGGGGCTTGCGCCCCTTCGTGTCGGAGAGGCTACTTACGCTGCCCGCTCCTCGACTTGCGCTGCCAAATCGGTCAGCGCCTGAGCACGACCTTCCAGCACCGCATCTGCCATACCACGGGCATACAGACGAATTGCCTGGCTGGAGTCATCGTTACCAGGAACAACGTAATCCACACCCAGAGGGGAATGGTTGGTATCGACAATACCGATCACTGGAATACCCAGCTTCTGCGCTTCGGTAATCGTGCCTTTCTGGTAACCGACGTCAATTACAAAAATGGCAGATGGCAAACCAGCCATGATTGCTGACGGCAGCATCGACAAGTTTTCCAAGAAAGAAGCGCTGATGATGAAGCGCGAAATGGAAAAGCTGGAGCGCAGTTTGGGCGGCATCAAGGACATGGCTGGTTTGCCATCTGCCATTTTTGTAATTGACGTCGGTTACCAGAAAGGCACGATTACCGAAGCGCAGAAGCTGGGTATTCCAGTGATCGGTATTG
>JANYJE010000066.1 GCA_025408405.1 Nitrosomonadales bacterium
CAAAACTTCAATCAACATTACATATTGAAAATGGTGAAGCTGGCCGGTAAGCCGGGTTCTGTCGTGGACAGTCATTCCTCTAGGCGTTTCGTTACCTGACGCTCAAGCAACCTACCCGCAAGCGACGCGAGCAACGTCATAGCCTGCTTATTTGGTCTTGCTCCGGATGGGGTTTACCCTGCCACTGATGTTGCCACCAGCGCGGTGAGCTCTTACCTCGCCATTTCAACCTTACCTGATCCCTTCCCAAGATGCGCATGAGCTTTCGCTCCTGCTCTTCTTGGGTGACTTTGCCGCCCTTGCGGGCGACGAAGTCAGGCCATCGGCGGTGTATTTTCTGTGGCACTTTCCATCGCCTCACGGCGTCCGGCCATTAACCGGCATCCTGCTCTATGGAGCCCGGACTTTCCTCCCCGCACTTGCGTGCGCGGCGACTGCCTAGCCAGCTTCATTGTCAGTTTAACACGCTCACACCAACAACCCCCGCAACAAATTTACCAGGCTGCCGGACACGGCCAACCCTTATTTTGAACTATCAAATAAAAATTCCAGACGTAACTGTAGCAGCGGGCTTAACTGAAAATCCGCAGCTTTGGGAAAATGTATCTGCGGGCTCAACTCAAAAAATACCCATTTTCGGTGCAATCGATAGCGGTAAAGCATCAATAAAACGTACTCCGTCGCCTCCAGTTGAGGCTGGCTGGCGCCGATGACGCTGGCCTGATACAGCATGGCCGTGCGCTCATTCACGGTGTGATAGACCGAAAAATCCTGGCGCAGATCGAAATTATGCGGATCGTTCATCCACGTCGCAGTACTGGTGGTACGGAACAGCACCGACTCGCTGATAAATTTTTCCAGATCAAGCTGTGAGGTCTCCCCCACACCTATGCTGCCGAACCAGAATACGGTCTCAGCGATTTTCATTCGCCACATATCCATCGGGATGGAATAGCTGCCCCTGGTTCGCACAAAAGGCTGCAACGGCACGCGAGCTTCAACCCCCATATCCGCACTGTAGTGCCATGGACTTTCTGCCGGCTTCTCATAGCGCAACGCCGCAGACGGGTTGTTGCTGGTAACGACATCATTCGCGATGACTGGGCGAACTTGAGTTGCATCACCGCTAACATTTTTTTCGGGGTTCGATTCCAGCATCAACTTGAAGCGCCTTTCAGTGGAAGGCAAATCCATTTTCGCCTGCCCATCCAGCACGATATTGCCCCCTCCACCCGGCTGCTGCACCTTGGTAAAGTTAAGCTGCAACACACTTTTGTTGGCTTCCTGGAAATAACGCGGGTCGCCGAAGAAGCGATCAATATCATTGGCGAAATCCACAAACTTGCCTGACCAGTAATTGCGCGGCGCATCTGCAGTATCCAGCAGCTCAGACACAAACGGCATTTCCGATTGCTGTTCCGGCGGTGCTGGAGGTGAGGCTGCCTCGGTTTTTGGCTCTGCCGGTATGCCCTGGCTTTGCGGCTCCATGCTCAGCGGCGCCGGCTCTGCTGGCAGGACCTGACTTTGAGGTGCCGCAGTTTGCTGGGCAGGTTCCAGCACCGGCTCGGCGCCCAGCAATTCCAAGGGGCACATAAGAGCAGCGCTCAGCACGAGCCCGCAGGCGAAGTCAACTCGCATGATGGATTCACGCCTGCAAAAAGAGATTTCGGCCAGATATTGCATTAAGGCATTTTAGATAATGCGCTTTGAAGTATAAAACAGCGCGCCAACATCAACATGGACCGAGAACAGCAAGATACCGAACAAACTATCCGCCACCAGATCGCTCGCAACCCCAACAGCAGCGGGCTGCGACTTATTTTCCCATCTTGTCCTGCAAAGCCTGCCCGGTTTTTTCCAGCGCCTGCCCGCCTTTTTCCAGGGTCTCCCCGCTTACTTTCTTGATCTTCTGGTTCAGCGCACTGGTTTCAAATGGATTGGAAAACAATGGCACCTCGCGTCCAATATTAACCCCGAACCACATTCCGATCGCTATTCCGACAGAGAGGCTTAGCAATACGACTTTAAGTTGTTTCATCCATTCCCCCAGTTATTAGACGCAAGCGTTAATTCATAGCGAAAATTCAATTAGAGCCGCATATGCAAATGTTATAACAGCCGTGCAACTCACTGCTCCACTTTCATCGTACATACATCCAATCAGCTAAGCCTCCAGCACCTGCACACTCACTCCCAGCTCTTTCCATTGCCTTGTTTCTTCCTGCAGGACTGTATCGGTAAGCGGATTTTGTGCAAGCCAGCCGGGTGTCAGCGCGAGGTGAAATTTTGTACCACTGAAACGCGCCTGCATTGCAGGTACGGCAACGTTGCCGCGATTGCGGTAAAACAGCGCTGCCAGCCGCAGCGACATGGCCAGTGCGATATCTTCCTGCGTCTTCAGCATGAAGCGCATTTTGTCCAGGCCACCGCGATGCGCAAGGGTAATCAGGCTCAGGCGTTCCTGCTCTTTTTTCGAGTAACCTGGCATGTCGGCATTCTTAAGGATGTAGGCAGTGTGTTTGTGATATCCGCTATGCGCGACGCTGATGCCGATTTCATGCATGCTGGCGGCCCAGCCCAGTTGCCGCAATATTTCCTCACTCGCCTGCTCGTCCAGAAACTGGCGCGCCAGCTGATCCGCCAGCAAAGCCACGCGTTCGGCCTGGTGCACATCCACATGGTAACGACGCATGAATTGCCGGGCGGTGACATCGCGCATATCGTTATGATGGAATCGCCCCAGCAGATCGTACAGCACACCTTCACGCAACGCGCCCAGTGCCGGGTCCATTTTCTCGATACCCAGCTCACAGAAGGCTGCATACATAATGGCAAAGCCTCCAGGCAACACTGCGACACGGTCCGGCTTCAAGCCGGACAAATCGAGGCGGCGCACATCGCCGGCTTTCAGCAGCTGTTCGCGCAGCATTTCCAGGCCGCTGCGAGTAATTCCTCCCTTGCTGTAGCCGTTCTGCTCCAGCACGTCGCACAACATGCGCGCGCTGCCGGATGAGCCGAGCGCACCATGCCAATGACCGTGTGAGAATTCTTTTACGATGGTTTGCAGCTCATTACGCGCGGCAAATTCAGCCTGTTTGAGATTTTGTTTGGTGATTTTTCCGTCAGGAAAGTAACGCAGGCTGTAACTGACACAACCCATGTACAGACTTTCCAGCTTGTGTGGATCGAGGCCCTGGCCAATAATAAATTCGGTGGAGCCGCCGCCGATGTCCATCACCAGCCGTTTGCCCTCGGCGTGAGGCAAGCCGTGTGCCACGCCGAGGTAAATCAGACGCGCCTCTTCACGACCGGCAATAATTTCTATGGGAAATCCGAGAGCCGCTTCGGCCTGCGGCAAAAATTCAGCCGCGTTTTTTGCCACCCGCAAAGAGTTGGTACCCACTGCTCGCACCGCCCCCGCAGGCAAGCCGCGCAGACGTTCCCCAAAGCGTTGCAGGCAGGAAAGTGCCCGCTGCTGCGCCTCGCGATCGAGACGCTTATCCTCGCCCAGGCCTGCGGCAAGGCGTACGGACTCGCGCAAGCCGTCCAGCATGTAGAGCTGGTTATTTTCTACACGCGCCACCTGCAGGCGAAAGCTATTGGAGCCAAGGTCAACAGCAGCAAGAATGGGTTGCCGTTCCACAGCGAACTATTCCTGTTGCAGTTGCAAGGCGCACAACGCAGTATTAGCTTGCAGCGCCACTACTCGCGAGCTTCGCGCTCGATCTCTTCCACGGTAACATGGCGCACATCGCGCCCCTTCACCATGTACACCACATACTCGGCCATGTTCTGCGCATGGTCGCCGATGCGCTCGATGGCCTTGGCAATGAACAGTATCTCCAGCGCGGTGGAAATAGTGCGCGGATCCTCCATCATGAAGGTAATGAGATAGCGCATGATGGCACGAAATTCCTCATCCACCTGCTCATCCTGGCGCACCACCTGGGCTGCAGCTGCCACATCCAGGCGAGCGAACGCATCCAGCGCCTTGTGCAGCATGTCCAGCGCCAGCTCGGCCGCATGCTTGATATCGTGATAGCGCGGCAGATTTAGGCGCTCTTTCTTCGACAGCAGCAGTGCCATGCGTGCAATTTTCTGCGCCTCATCGCCGATACGCTCCAGGTCGGTAATGGTCTTGATGACGGTCATCACCATGCGCAAGTCGCCTGCCGCAGGCTGGCGGCGCACCAGAATATGATTGCAACTTTCGTCGATATCGACTTCCATCGCATTCACGCGATGATCGTCCTCGACCACACGCTTCATCAGGTTCACGTCACCACTGATTAACGATTCTATGGCTACGCGTATCTGGCTTTCTACCAGCCCGCCCATTTGCAACACACGTGCACGCACCGCCTCAAGTTCGGCATCAAACTGCTTTGAAGTATGTTCGCTACTGGCCATTTGAATTCCTTAACTTAAAATTGTGCTTGCGGATAATACCTGCGCCCTATGACAACTTGATGACAGCGTACTATACGGTGAGTGTCTGCACACCGCTGGCGGTGCCCAGCAGCAGCACATCCGCGCCGCGCCGCGCAAACAAGCCATTGGTTACCACACCGGCGATATGGTTCAACGTTGTTTCCAGCTCCACCGGATTCAAAATTCTCAGGTTATGCACATCCAGAATGAGATTGCCGTTGTCGGTGGTAAAACCTTCACGCAGCCTGGGCTGACCGCCCAGCTTCACCAGTTCGCGCGCCACATAGCTGCGCGCCATGGGGATGACTTCGATCGGCAAGGGGAATTTGCCCAGCACATCCACCAGCTTGCTGGAGTCGCATACGCAGATAAATTTCTTGCTGGCTGCGGCAACGATCTTCTCGCGCGTCAACGCGCCGCCACCGCCCTTGACCATATGCAGGTGGCGCGTAATTTCATCCGCACCATCCACGTACACCGACAACTCACCCGCATCGTTCAGCGACAACACCTCGATGCCATGCTGTTGCAATCTCTTGGCCGACGCCTCTGAGCTGGCCACCGCACCGCGGATTTTATGCTTGATCCTGGCCAGCTCATCGATAAAGAAATTGGCAGTAGATCCTGTACCCACCCCCACGATGCAGTCCACTGGAACGTATGCAACCGCCGCCTGCGCCACCGCGCGCTTCAAATCATCCTGTGTAATCGACATACCACCCTCAGTCTTTCATTCGTCAGTATTATTCTTATATAGTACAAGCGTGCGATTATTGCAGGAATTGCCCAGTTTAGAAACCATGCTCAGTCGAAAGTCTTTCTGAATAATCTCAATTCCTGCTAATCTTTAGCAAAAATCAACCTGTAAAACATTCATCTATGCAAAGTTACCTCAAGCGCATCCTCACGGCACGCGTCTACGACGTGGCTGTCGAAAGCCCACTGGAAGCCGCACCCACCCTGTCCGCACGCATCGGCAACAAGGTGCTGTTGAAACGCGAGGATATGCAGCCGGTATTCTCCTTCAAGCTGCGCGGCGCCTACAACAAAATGGCCCAGCTCACCCCGGCGCTTCTCAAGCGCGGCGTGATTGCCGCCTCGGCCGGCAACCATGCGCAGGGCGTGGCCCTGTCCGCGCAAAAACTCGGCTGCAAGGCCACGATCGTGATGCCGGTGACCACCCCGCAAGTCAAGATCGATGCCGTCAACCACTTCGGCCAGGGTTCGGTACAGATCGTTCTCTACGGTGACAGTTACAACGACGCCTACAGCCACGCCCTGCAGCTGCAGGACAAGCGCAAGCTGACCTTCGTGCATCCCTTTGACGATCCCGATGTGATTGCCGGCCAGGGCACCATCGCCATGGAAATCCTGCGCCAGCACACCCAGCCCATCCATGCCATCTTCTGCGCCATCGGTGGCGGCGGACTGATCTCGGGCGTGGCGGCCTATGTCAAACAGGTACGCCCCGACATCAAGGTCATCGGCGTGCAGACCAGCGACTCCGACGCCATGTATCGCTCGCTTAAAGCCAGAAAACGCGTACAACTGACTGATGTCGGTCTGTTCTCGGACGGCACCGCGGTCAAACTGGTGGGCGAAGAGACCTTCCGCGTGTGCAAAAAATATGTGGACGAAATCATCCTGGTCAACACCGACGAGGTGTGCGCCGCGATCAAGGATGTATTTCAGGATACGCGCTCCATTCTGGAACCCGCAGGTGCCCTGGCCATCGCCGGCGCCAAGCTCTACGCGGCGCGCGAGAAACTGTCCGGCCAGACGCTGATCCCGGTGCTGAGCGGCGCCAACATGAACTTCGACCGTCTGCGCTTCGTCGCAGAGCGCGCCGAAATCGGCGAGAGCCGCGAAGCCATACTGGCGGTCACCATTCCGGAAACCCCGGGCAGTTTCCGCAAATTCTGCGCGCTGCTGGGCAACCGCAACATCACCGAGTTCAACTACCGCTACGCCGACCCCAAGGTCGCCCAGGTGTTTGTCGGCATCCAGGTGAGCGGCCCGGCGGAGACTTCCAAGCTGGTCTCCAGCTTGCGCAAAAACAAGCTGGAGACGCTGGATCTCACCGACAACGAGATGGCCAAGCTGCACCTGCGCCACCTGGTGGGCGGGCGCGCACCCGAGGCCAACGACGAAATCATGTTCCGTTTCGAGTTCCCCGAGCGCCCCGGCGCCCTGATGAACTTCCTCAACAGCATGAACCACAGCTGGAACATCAGCCTGTTCCACTACCGCAACCACGGTGCGGATTACGGCCGCGTGCTGGTCGGCATGCAGGTGCCGCGCCAGGACAAGAAGGCGCTACAGCGTTTCCTCGACAAGCTGGGTTATCGTTACTGGGATGAGAGCGACAACCCGGCGTACCGGTTGTTCTTGGTCTAAAATTTGCGCATCTTCTTTTGTCCGTAACACGCAGATGGTGGCATGTCTTGGTATCGCGCTTGACGACAACGACGCGCTGAAAATTCAGTCGCACGAGATTATTTTCAAGGTAGCGCAGGGAAAAATCATGTCACAACCAGCACCTTGCATCCCCCCCGCTCTTCCGGTCACCAATCTCGACTGGCGGCGGTTATTACCTTTGGCGGGAAAAGCCAATGCCGCGTTAGCGCGCTATGACGGCATGTTGCAGGCATTGCCTAATCCTGCCGTGCAGTTTTCCCCGATTGCGGCGAATGAAGCGGTGTTGTCGTCCCGCATTGAGGGCACGCAAGCAACGCTGGAAGAAGTGCTGCAACAGGATGCCGGTATTGAGCAGGCACAATCGCGACCTGCCGACATCGAAGAAATTTCCAATTACCGCGCCGCGATGCGTGATGCAGAGCAAGCCTTGGCGCATCGTCCGCTTTCCTTGTCGCTGATTAAGGGCGGGCATCAACGGCTGATGCAAGGCGTGCGCGGCTCCGATAAAACACCTGGTGAGTTTCGCATTGATCAGAATTGGATAGGCAGCAGTGGTTCGCGCGTGGAACAAGCGCGTTTTATTTCTCCCAATCCTTTGGTGTTGCCGCATGCTCCAGATGTTTGGGCGAGCTATCTGGCTGCCGAGGACGCAGGCCCGGTTTTACAAGTCGCGATTGCACATGCGCAGTTCGATATTTTGCACCCGTTCAAAGACGGCAATGGCCGTATTGGCCGCATGTTGATTCCGCTGCTACTGTTCCAGCGCAAGACTTTGTCGCGCCCCATGTTTTATTTGTCCGAATATTTGGAGTCCCATCGCGACCAATATAATGCAATAGCGTTAAGCGCAACCAACTTTGCTTTACACAAATTCATTAGCGTTAAGTCTAAGTTACACAGCGCCCATGCCCCCGGCCAAACTAAAAACATGATTTATCAGAATTACTGCAACGTAGTAGCCGAGATGCGGGAAGATGCCAAACAATTGGCGACTTGGAAGATGAGAAAATCACAACCATGACAGTTCAGGCTATGAAGCAAAGCCTAAGACAAAGTATAATCGCGGCCCGCCAGAATTTGGCGGCGGCGGAAAGGGCCGCGGCCAGCCGCGCCATTACGGCGCGCCTGGCCGCGCTGGCAAGCTACCGGAACGCCTCCACCGTGCTGGCTTACATGAGCTTCGGTGCCGAGTTTGAAACGGCCGCATGGGTGCGGCAGGCCTTGCAGGACAACAAGCAGGTGCTGCTGCCCCGGGTAAACCGCGCCAGCAAGGAACTGGATTTGTACCTGGTGGAAGATTTGCAGCGGGATCTTGCGCCAGGCGCCTGGGACATACCCGAGCCCGTGCCGGAGCGCTGCCGCCTGGCGGGAAGCCTGCATGAAGTGGACTTCATCCTGCTGCCCGGGGTGGCATTCACGCAAGATGGCGCCCGTCTGGGCTATGGCGGTGGATTTTACGACAAGCTGATTGCACGCATGCCACACCAGCCGGCGCTGGTTGCCGCAGCCTTCAGCATGCAGCTGGTCACGGCACTTCCGCAGGAAGCTACCGATCGCAAGATCGAGTGGCTGGTTACCGAGCATGCAACCATACAATGCGCCGCGCAGCACTAGCGTGGCGTAGCAGTTCAGAGCAATAGTGCCGATCATAAATTTACTGAGAGAGTAGAGCGATGGAAAACTTACCCGATTACGATCCGCAGGAAACCCAGGAGTGGCTGGATGCACTCGCATCCGTGCTGGAGAACGAGGGAGCCGAACGCGCGCACTACCTGATCTGCCAGCTGATCCAGAAGGCACGCTTGGGCGGTACGGATATGCCGATGAGCGCGACCACGCCCTATCTCAACACCATTCCGCTCGACCGCGAACAACATTCCACCGGCAACCAGGAACTGGAACACCGCATCCGCGCTTTGACGCGCTGGAACGCGATGGCCATCATCCTGAACGCCAACAAGGAATCGTCCGAACTGGGCGGCCACATCGCCAGCTTCGCCTCGGCTGCCACGCTGTATGACGTGGGTTTCAACCACTTCTTCCATGGCAAGACCGACACGCACGGTGGCGACCTGCTGTACATCCAGGGACACTCGGCCCCCGGCATCTATGCCCGCGCTTACCTCGAAGGCCGCCTGTCCGAAGAACAGCTGCGCAAATTCCGCCAGGAAGTAGATGGCGACGGCCTCTCCTCCTATCCGCACCCCTGGCTGATGCCCAATTTCTGGCAGTTCCCCACCGTGTCCATGGGCTTAGGCCCGCTGATGGCGATTTACCAGGCGCGCTTCATGCGTTACCTCGAGCATCGCAGCCTGATCAAGACCGAAGAGCGCAAGGTATGGGCCTTCCTCGGCGACGGCGAAACCGACGAACCGGAATCGCTGGGCGCCATTTCCATGGCCGGACGCGAAAAGCTGGACAACCTGATTTTCGTGGTCAACTGCAACCTGCAGCGCCTGGACGGCCCGGTGCGCGGCAACGGCAAGATCATCCAGGAACTGGAAGGCGTGTTCCGTGGCGCCGGCTGGAATGTGATCAAGGTGGTCTGGGGCCGCTGGTGGGATCGCCTGCTGGCCAAGGACAAGACCGGCCTGCTGCTGAAGCGTATGGAAGAAGTGGTGGACGGCGAATACCAGACCTACAAATCCAGGGATGGTGCCTACGTGCGCCAGCACTTCTTCGGCAAATATCCCGAGCTGCTGGAGCTGGTATCCGACATGTCGGACGACGAGATCTGGCGCCTCAACCGCGGCGGCCACGACCCGTTCAAGGTATTCGCCGCCTATGCCGCCGCCGTGAAGCACCAAGGTCAACCGACCGTGATCCTGGCCAAGACCGTCAAGGGCTACGGTATGGGCGAGGCCGGCGAAGCGCAGAACCCGACGCATCAGCAAAAGAAGATGGGCGAGGATGCGCTGCGCCAATTCCGCGATCGCTTCAACATTCCGGTAAGCGACGAACAGCTGCCCAAGCTGCCCTTCGTACGCCCGGCAGAAGACAGCCAGGAGATGCAGTATCTGCGCGAGCGCGGCCGCGCCATGGGCAATCTGCCCGAGCGCAAGCCGGTCACTGCAGCGCTGCAAATTCCCGGTCTGGATGCCTTCGACGCGCTGCTCAAGGGCACCGACGACCGCGAAATTTCCACCACCATGGCCTTCGTGCGCATGCTTGGCATACTGGTCAAGGACAAGAATATCGGCAAGCAGGTCGTGCCCATCGTGCCGGACGAATCGCGCACCTTCGGTATGGAAGGCATGTTCCGCCAGCTTGGCATCTTCTCCCAGGTGGGCCAGTTGTACACCCCGCAGGACGCTGACCAGCTGATGTTCTACAAGGAGGACAAGACCGGCCAGATCCTGCAGGAAGGCATCAACGAGCCGGGTGCGATGGCCGACTGGATCGCCGCCGCGACTTCCTACGCCAACCATGGCGTGACCATGCTGCCGTTCTATATTTACTACTCCATGTTCGGCTTCCAGCGCATTGGCGACCTGGCCTGGGCTGCAGGCGACATGCGTGCACGCGGTTTCATGGTAGGCGGTACCGCCGGCCGCACCACGCTCAACGGCGAAGGCCTGCAACACCAGGATGGCCACAGCCACCTGCAGGCCGGGCTGATCCCCAACTGCGTGTCCTACGACCCGACCTTTGCCTATGAGCTGGCTGTGATCGTGCAGGACGGCATGCGCCGCATGCATCAGGAACAGGAAGACGTGTTCTATTACCTCACCGTGATGAACGAGAACTACACCCATCCCGCCATGCCGAAAGGTGCGGAAGCGGGCATCATCAAGGGCATGTATCTGTTCAGCGAAGGCAAGGCCAAGGGTGCCAAAGCCCCGCGCGTACAACTCTTGGGCAGCGGCACCATCCTGCGCGAATCGATTGCGGCAGCCGAGCTGCTGGAGAAGGATTTCGGCATCGCTGCCGACATCTGGAGCGTGACCAGCTTTAACGAGCTGCGCCGCGACGGCCTCGATGCCGAGCGTTGGAACATGCTGCATCCGGAAGCCAAGCCACGCGCCAGCTATGTCGAACAATGCCTGGCCAAGCGCAGCGGCCCCGTGATCGCTTCGACCGACTATATCAAATCGTTTGCCGACCAGATTCGCGCCTTTGTGCCGCAGAAATTCAAGGTGCTGGGCACAGACGGTTTCGGCCGCTCGGACACACGCAAGAAACTGCGCGGCTTCTTCGAGGTGGATCGTTACTACATCACCATTGCCGCATTGAAGGCACTGGCCGAGGAAGGCACGATTGCCGCCAGCGAAGTCAGCCGCGCAATCAAGCTGTACAAGATCAATCCAGACAAACCCAATCCAACGACAGTTTGATCGGACGGGAGAACCACATGGCAGAAATTAAGCAAATCCTGGTGCCGGACATCGGCAATTACAAAGATGTGCCGGTGATCGAAGTGATGGTCAAGGCGGGCGACACAGTCAGCGCCGAGCAATCGCTGCTGACGCTGGAAACCGACAAGGCCACGATGGATGTGCCAACGCCGGTTGCCGGCGTGGTGAAAGAAGTAAAGATCAAGGTGGGCGACAAGGTCTCCGAAGGCAAATTGATCGTGGTGATAGAAGCCAGTGGCAGCAGTGCAGCAGCACCTGCCAGCGCAGCGGCAGCTCCGGCCAAGGCCGCTCCCGCCGCCGTGACCAACGCGGCCGCTGCTCCAGCACCAGCGCCAGTCCTTGCTGCACCGCTAACCAGCGCCTCTTCCGCCGGCAAATCGCACGCCAGCCCTTCCATCCGCCGCTTTGCGCGCGAGCTCGGTGTCGATCTGACACAGGTCAAAGGCAGCAGCCCGAAGGGCCGCATCAACAAGGACGACGTGCAGAATTTCGTCAAGCAGGCACTGTCGCAGCCACGTGGCGGCGCTGCCGGAGGCAGCGGCATGCAGGTACTGGCAATGCCGGTGATCGACTTCGCCAAATTCGGCGCAGTGGAAAGCAGGCCGCTGTCGCGCATCAAAAAAATTTCCGGCGCCAACCTGCACCGCAACTGGGTCACTATCCCGCACATCACCCAGTTTGACGAAGCCGACATCAGCGAGATGGAAGCCTTCCGCAAGCAGATCGGCGTGGAGTATGCCAAGCAGAACATCAAGATCACCCCGCTGGCGTTCATGCTCAAGGCGGCTGCGGCTGCGCTGCAGGAATTCCCCGATTTCAACGCTTCGCTGGATGCCAGCGGCGAAAATCTGGTGCTGAAAAAATATATCCACATCGGCGTGGCGGTGGATACGCCCAATGGCCTGATGGTGCCGGTGCTGCGCGACGTGGATAAAAAAGGCCTCGTGCAATTGGCCAAGGAGCTGGGAGAAATCAGCGCCAAGGCACGCGAGCTGAAGATCACTGCCGCCGACATGCAGGGCGGCTGCTTCACCATTTCCAGCCTCGGCGGCATCGGCGGCACGGCTTTCACGCCCATCATCAACGCCCCTGAAGTCGCCATCCTGGGCGTGTCCAAGGCCAGCATGAAGCCGGTGTATCAGGACGGCGCATTTGTGCCGCGCCTGATGCTGCCGTTGTCTCTGTCTTATGACCACCGCGTGATCGACGGCGCCGCGGCTGCGCGCTTCACCACCTACCTGGCACAGGTGCTGGCCGATATCCGCCGCCTCGCCCTGTAATACGTGAGCAGCGCGCCAGTCGGCATCTTCGGCGGTACCTTTGACCCGATCCACCACGGGCACTTGCGTCTCGCCCAGGAAGCGCTGGAGCAATGCCGTCTGCGTGAGGTGCGCTTCATACCCAGCGGCACGCCGCCGCACCGTGTCGCTCCGCTCGCGGCACCCGCGCATCGGCTGGAAATGGTGCGCCAGGCCATTCAGGGACAAACCGGCTTTGTACTGGACGAACGCGAAGCGGGCCGCACCGATCCCTGCTACAGCGTGGATACGTTAAGCGCGCTGCGCGCCGAACTGGGCCAAGATACTCCGCTGTGCCTGCTGATCGGCAGCGACGCGTTTTTGCAGCTGCACACCTGGCACCAGTGGCAGCGCCTGTTTGAACTGGCTCACATCGTCGTCATGCAGCGCCCGGGCAAGCCGGTTGGCAACGCCATGGCCCAGGCCGACACCGGGCTGCTGGCACAATACCAGGCGCGCCTCGCCCCCGCTCCCACCCTGCTGCACGAGGCTGCGAGCGGTGCGATAGTCGTGCTGGACATGCTGTTGCTGGACATTTCCGCCACCGACATCCGCAGCCGCTGCGCGCAGAAAAAAAGCCTGCGCTATCTTTTGCCGGATTCGGTCAACCAATATATTCAAGTCAATCAACTGTACACAACATGCTAACCATAGAAGAAAAATCCAAGGCTATCGTCGACGCGCTGGAAGACATCAAGGGCAACGACATTTCCGTGATCAATACCAGCAACAAGAGCCAGCTGTTTGACCGCATGATCATTTGCAGCGGCACCTCGAATCGCCAGACCCGCGCGCTGGCCGACAACGTCATCAAGAAAATGCAGGAGCTGGGCGTGCAGGTGTACAGCAGCGAAGGCGAGAAAAGCGGCGAATGGGTGTTGATCGACCTGGGCGAGATTCTGGTTCACGTCATGCAGCCCGGCGTGCGCACCTATTACAACCTGGAAGAGCTGTGGGGCAAGCACCCACCCCGCCCCGCCGCCTGATGCCAGCCTCACTGCATCGCTGACACCGGCATGATTCGGCAGGATCGACCATGAAGCTGCTTATCCTGGCTGTCGGCCACAAGATGCCGGAGTGGGTCAGCAGCGGCTTCAACGAATACTCCAAGCGCATGCCGCGCGAGGCCAAGATCGAGCTGGTGGAAATCAAGCCCGAGCCGCGCACCACCGGCAAGACCGTGACGCAGATCATGGAAGCCGAGGCCCAGCGCATCCGCGCCGCCCTGCCCCGCGACGTATTGCGCATCGTGCTGGATGAGCGCGGCACCCACCTCACCACCAAGCAGTTGACCCAGCACATGCAGGACTGGTTGCGCGGCGGCCGCGACGTGGCATTCATCATCGGCGGCGCCGATGGTCTGCACGAATCCGTACGCGACAGCGCCAACCTGCTGCTGGCCCTGTCCGCCATGGTGCTGCCGCATGGCATGGTGCGCGTGTTGCTGGCCGAACAGCTGTATCGTGCACACAGCCTGTTGCATAACCACCCTTATCACCGCGAGTAGATTCAATACCTGGCACACTGACGGAAGAACACATCTAGAAAAAGGATGAAAGGCAAAAAGCAAGACCAGACCCCGCGCTTTTTATAGTAGCAAGACGTGTAATCACCTCGCTGCCACTCTTGAATGGCCGCGGCCAATGCGGGTTCTTGGGCTAAACCAACTTCACTCATGACGCCCAACGTGGAGCAAGGGGCGCGCTGAAGGCGCGTCCCGCTTGAGCGCAGGGTTGGGCATACGACTCAATCTGAAAGCCATAAATGCACCCAACGCTTCCCAGTGAAGTAGAACGCTACACCTGATGATTCGATTGTTCCCGCGACAAAGCCAGAATGGCTTGCTTTGTATCGACGCACTCGACCAGGGTCGGGCGTGTATTCCGATGGTGCATCATCAGTATCAAACAAATCTTGATATGAACCACTCTTAATTCTTTCAACGTAAGATCGACCCGGCCCCTCATTTCCGAAATCATACAAATTTGAGACATCCCATGCCTTGCCGGATACATGGCGAGCAGCGATAAGTATTGTGTGCTTCCCTTCGGTGAGAAAGAACGCAAAATCAGAGAACCTGTCTCCATCTACATCCGCAGATGCCACAGCCAGACATGGGTTTCCGTGGTTTTCCTTCTTGTGTTGATCAACACTTTCCTTGTAGTAATCAGAAACCCGCGCTAGGCGATATTTAGGGAATTTATTCGGCAGAATTTCCCGTAAGGAGGCTGGTAATTGGGCTTCACAAGGTTCGAGAGAGGGTGACTGTGCATATGCGCCAGCGCAAGCAAGCAGATAGATGAACAGGGTGGTGCACTTAAGAATCTTCATTTGTGTGCCTAACGAGGTTGTAGAAAAAGTCTCAACATAAACGCATCGTGCCGTGAACCAAGCCAAATATCAAGGTCGAATACAGGGACGATATTTCGGAGAAGAACATGGCTCGTTACAAACACATCGACACCAGCCCTCGCTTTCTCGCGGTGGATCTTCAACAGCAACTTCTGCCCGGCACCTTTGAGCACGCATTGAACCACCTGCTCGACAATGCGCTTGATCTCACTGGCTTTGATACCCGCTTTAACAATGACCTAACCGGAGCGGCGGCATATCCGCCAGCCATGCTGCTCAAAATCGTCCTGTTCGCCTACAGCCAAGGCATCGTCAGCAGCCGCGCCATCGAGCGGGCATGTAGAGAGCACATCACCTTCATCGCGTTATCGGGCGACACCTGCCCGCACTTCACCACCCTCGCCAACTTCGTCGGCACCTTGGGCGACGACATCGCCCGTGTATTCAGCCAGGTGCTGTACATCTGCGACCGCCGGGGATTGATTGGGCGCGAGATGTTTGCCATTGACGGGGTGAAGCTGCCCAGCAACGCCTCCAAGGCCCGGAGCGGCACCCGGGCTGATTTCGAACGTCAGGCGGACAAACTCGAAGCGGCAGCGCGCATCATGCTCGAACGCCATCGCGAAGAAGATCATCGCGCCGTCGAACCCGACCTGCGCGCCAAAGAACTGCAACGCGTCGAGCGCCTGCAACAAGAGTCCGCACAAATGCGTAAGTGGCTGACCGCGCATTCGGAAGAGCGCAAAGGCAGCAAGGGAGCGATCCGCAAGAGCAACCGCACCGATAATGAATCCGCCAAAATGGCAACCAGCAAAGGCGTCATCCAGGGCTACACCGGCGTTGCCGCCGTCGATGCAAAACACCAGATCATCGTCGAAGCCCAGGCGCACGGCACCGGCAGCGAGCAGGAGCTGCTCATCCCCGTGGTCAAGGCGATGGAAGAATCGCTGGCAGACGACACGCTCATCACTGCCGATGCGGGTTACCACAGTGAGGCCAACCTCAAAGAGCTGGCGGCGATGGAAATCAACGCGCTGATTGCCGACAACAACATGCGCAGCCGTGACGAACGCTTTGCCGGACAGGGCAAATACAAATCACTACCCGATCCGATTCACGACAAGGGCGGAAAACCGAAACAGGCCGCGCGCTACCAACCCCACGATTTCGACTACGACCCGGCAGCAAAGACCTGCATCTGCCCTGCGGGCAAGGCGCTCTACGGCAACGGCAGCGACTGCACGATCAATGGCTATGCGGCGGTGAAGTTCCAGGGCGCGCAACGGGATTGCGTACCGTGCATGCAGCGCGACCGATGCTTGCTCAAACCGGACAAAACCAAAGTGCGACAGGTTGCGTTCTTCCAGGGTAAAGCGGGACACGAGAGCTACACCGACCAGATGAAGCGACGCATAGACAGCCCCGAGGGGCGGGCGCGCTACGGCCAGCGCTTCGCCACGGTGGAGCCGGTGTTCGGCAACCTGCGCCACAACAAGCGGCTGAACCGCTTCACGTTGCGGGGACGCAAGAAAGTCGATGCGCAATGGAAACTGTACTGCCTGGTGCACAACATCGAGAAGCTGGCACATCATGGGTATGCACTAAAAGTAGGCAATCCACTATCCTGCAAGCTGGATGTGGAATTGTCACCCCAGTAGGAAGTGAGTATAGGGGCAATACGACTGTGTTGATGCGCGGCCATCGAAAAATCATTTTCTGAAAGAAAAATGGAAAGCAAAAAAACGCGGGACTCACCGCGCTTTTTTATGTGCCCGATTTCTTGAAAAAAAGGGGTTTTTCTACAGCTTCAACGTAGAGCTAACCGGCGCTGCGCGGCTTTATCGCGCAGCGTCCAGCGACTGAAAGGAGCGAGGTTGAGCGCCGGGTTATGCCTTTGGTTCGTCATCTATGTATGGCTGCAATGGAAGTGCAACAGGAATGCTGAACTTGATTTTGTTCATTGATTGTCGATTTTCTTTGCTCTCGCCAGTAGACCCGAGATTAAACATACCGGTTACTACGCCAATTCCCCCTTTCGTACCTGTCGTTTCTTGCGCCTCAACAGATATATCGAAGTCTACGAAAATGACAGGCAATTGATCGTTTGTTCTGCCGTAAAGTGATTTTGGATCGTTGAGATTGCGTACATGAGGACTTACGCGGCCACCAGAAGCCTGAACTTTTTCTTGGGCCTCAACGACTCCACCAATCAGTTGAGAAAGGGTTTCTGAGATGAAGTCCTTTAGTTGCATGGTGCACTCCCTGTGATTTTATGGGCATAACGTTCAAATTGAGGGGCTGCGCGCTTTTGCGCAGGAATCTTCCCCCAATTTAATTGACACCTGATTAAGCCAACTGATTTTCATACGTTGCTGGCGACACGTAGTTTAAGGACGAATGCATTCTACTGCAGTTGTAAAACGGAATATAGCTGCGCAGAACCGAGAGCATTTGGCTATCCTCATCAAATACACGCCCATGCACTACCTCCGTTTTTCATGGAGTGGAAGAAGGATTCCATGAATGCATTGTCAGTCACCTTGCCCGGACGATTCATGCTCTGGGTGATGCGCAATTGCGCTAGGCGTGCCCGGAAGGCATTGGCGTAATATTCGATACCTCGATCCGTGTGGAAGATCAGCCCCGGTGGTGGACGGCGCCTAGCCACCGCGTGATTGAGAGCACGCAAGGTCAACACGACATTCTTTTGTCGCCCGAATGCCCACCCCACAACACGCCGCGAGCATCTGTCCATTACCACTGCCAGATAGCGGTAGATCGGCCCTACCTTGAGATACGTGATGTCGGCGACCCAAACTTGATTCGGCGCATCAGCCGGGTGTTCATGCTGCTGGTTAGGCAGGCTACCGAAAAACTTCTTCAGGTTGGGTGAGGTATAGCGCAACGTCGCCACCCGCGCCTTGATCCCGGAGTTGCGCATAAGCTTGGCCACGCGATTCTTGCTGGCCGACACACCCAACTCATGTAACCGGCGATATACCCTGGGGCTGCCATAAGTACTGCGGCTGGCCTGATGAATTTGCCTGATCTGCCGAGCCAAGGTCTCATTCTCCTGTGAGCGCAAGCTGGGGCCACGGCTACGCCAAGCATAGAAGCCGGCACGAGTGACGCCGTACACGCGGCACATCAACGCGATGGAGTTGTTTTTCCGGTTTGCTTCGATGAACTCGAAGACTTCCGTTTTTGATCGGAAGCAAACCGGATGGCTTTTTTTAGGAGTTCGTGCTCCTCTTGAAGCACCTTGTATTTCTTCTCCAGCTCGCGCAGCCGTTTAAGCTCGGCTGTGGTTTGGTCATCCAGCTTGACACCCTGAGTCACAATCAATCCCTCCCGCACTTGTTTGCGCCATCGTGACAGCATGAAGGGATGGATGTCCAGCGCCTCGGCAACATCCTGAATCAGGACATCGGGAAGCTCGCTCAAACGTACTGCGGTTGCCTTGAAGTGCATGCTGTAGCGATGTACTTTGGGCGGTCTTGATTTGCCCATGAAACACCTCCGTTCCGTTAGGTGGGGGTGTCAATTATTTGGGGGGAAGAATAGCGTCCCGCTCGAACGGCAGGTTAGGTTTGTTGGTTGTTAACTTCACGAAGCCGCTCCTCTATTTCAATACCCAAACGGCGCTTGGCATAATTATCTATGCGGCCAATAAAGCCCGATAGAACTACACAGATTTTAATTTCGTCGATGCTTGACCAATAGCTTGTTTGTGCTTTTGTATGCGTAGATGGTGGGCGCAAGAAATCAAGCATGAATTTCGAAACATCGGCACCATTGCATACGATGATTTTTGGCTTATGGGTTTTGATTTGCTCTTCCAAAAAGCCTTTGCAATTACTTATAACAGCCGCAGCTTTTTTTCCTTTCGCGGATTCTGGCGGAAATGATTTGCTTGAGCATTTGACGATGTCGGTGTGTGCCGTGCCGAAGTCTTTGCCAAAGCTCCCAAACACAGATTCAGAAACCGATTGGAAGTCTTTAAAGTAACCGTGAATCGTCTCAAAGTCGTCGAAATATTTTTCAAGGTCTGAGGCTGTCCTACTGTCCACCCAATCTTGCTCAGCCGCAGGGTTAAGACCGACAATCCAAACAAGACTGTTTTTCTTCCCTTCTATAAACTCGACTGGTAGATAGTTGCGCTTAAAACGCAGCCCATATTCTTGGCATGTGGTGCAATCGTTCATAACAAACCTAACGTGAAGAAGGTAAGGGGCTGCGCTTTAGCGCAGTCCCAGCGTAGCGAAGCGGAGCAAACTTGACCGCAGGGTTAGAGCTGTTAGCGTGTGAACACATAATGACCGACTATCCATGCAGTAATAATAATGACAACCCCAAGTGCAACACGTTGGAACCATTTTTCTTTCCATGCTGGATGCGTACCCCAAAAAAGACTAAAAATGTTTGCCATTTTCTCGGAGCCGACGCTGAAACCGATGGCCGAAACAACAGAAATAATAACGATGCCCGTCTTTGAGAATATAAAAGCATATAGCGCCAGTGGTTCGTAGGAGCCGCCGACCATAGTAAAGATCAACGGAACAACAAAAAGCGTAAACGCTGCTGCAATGGCAGAAACGAATGCCGTAGCCAGACGTTCACTGAATGAGATTGACTGTCTCTGCCGTGAGGACATAGGCTCTAACGAGGCTGTAGAAAAACCAAATGATGGGTCGGAAGGTGTGATTTTTCGGGGGCATCAAACCCCTCCCTGATGTGAGATCGTTCGATACAGAGCTTTCTGAGAGGTCGCTTTGTAATCATGACAAACACAATTTTTTCATTTTGAGTTTTTCTACAGCCTCAACGTGGGAGCTAAGGGGTGCGCCGTAGGCGCGTCCCAGCGACCGAAGGGCGCGAACTTGAGCGTAGGGTTAGAAGTCAATTGGCAACCTTGGTTGTTCGCTGGTTGGCAACATGTGTGTGATCTCCGAGGTGCGTTTGCCCTTTCCATAGGATGAGGATACAGAAGCCAAAGGTCAGAGCACCTACTACGACATGCTTAATGCTGAGGGGGTAACTACACCCAAGAATGTCCAGCGTAAAGTAGGCCAACGCGAGCCAAATGCACAACGTAAAAAGATTGACGATTTGGTTTGTCTTTGAGACAGAGATATTGCCTGGCCCAGTAACATGTCTTTCAAAAAAATCATCGCCCGGAGGGCGACCCAAGATGGTTTTGTAGAGCGGCCCAGTGATTTTGTCTTCCAAAATATCAACGTGGTTTTCCCAATTCTCCTGCCATTGCTTGCTGCCACGATTCACTTGGAACCATGCAAAGGTGAACAGAAAACCAACGCACGCAACAATGAATGCTAGAAATTTTTTGTCGGCCAG
This sequence comes from Nitrosomonadales bacterium, assembly GCA_025408405.1. Lineage (GTDB taxonomy): Bacteria > Pseudomonadota > Gammaproteobacteria > Burkholderiales > Gallionellaceae > 39-52-133. The sequence goes on from JANYJE010000066.1 coordinate 20,210, forward strand.
ATGCTCGGCACTCAGAATCACAAAGTAACCGGCGAACGCTGCGGCAATGAGCGTCCAGAAATAAGCCGCTCTCTTCCAATAGAGCTCGATCTCAAACTTCCTGATATCGAGAGCGTGCTCAAGCGCAGCCTCCAATTTCGGGATGTTCTCAGGCTCAATGCCAAAGTCGCTTTTATACTTCGCCTCGTCGATTTTCATAGCGTCATCCGATATTGACTTCTAACGTGGAGCTAACCGGCGCTGCGCGGCTTTATCGCGCAGCGACCGAAGGGAGCGAGGTTGAGCGCCATGTTATGCCGCACCCAAGTATGGCTGGAAGAGAGCCTTGAGTTCACGGTTTTCCTTAGCGAACCAATCTACGAGTCCCTCCACATTTTCCTCGGCAGTGGCGTACTCACGATCATGTGGATTGTTCTGTCCGCCCGCAATGCGGTCGACCAGCCTCTGGAGCTTCCACGCGCCATTAACGAAAGCATTGGCTTTCTCCTCAACATCCAGCATGTCTAAATGTCCGTGCTGCTCGATTTCCCACTTGAAGGTATCAATGCGCTCCGTGAGCTCTCGGCTTCGATTTACTTCGCCCATGTGATAAAGCGTCCAGTACGCCGCACAGTACTTTGAGAAGTGGTGCATTGACTGAAACACTTGCAGCCGCAAAGGGCGGCGGCTTTCGCGAACCGCAATGATATTGGCTTGCTCCGCAGCTATCCTTTGACCACGTGCGTAGATCGCCGAAAGAACGGAGATCAGCAACGCAATGGCTGCAATGACGTCGGAGACCGCGATGTCCAGATTAAGCGGCATAACGTGGAGGTAAGGGGCTGCGCTTTAGCGCAGTCCCAGCGCAGCGAACTTGACCGTAGGGTTAGAAGTCAATTTGAAACTCCCTTGAGATGCAGGCCCAAGCTTCGAGCGACTGTTCGATACACTCGATTGCACCTGTTATGCGATTATCTTCATTGTCCACTATATCCGCCGTAATCCTTGTCATTCCAGGCTGCGAAATCGCGAAAGTTGTTTTCCTTCCTTCGCATGTAATACGATCAATGGCCTCTTGTGGAATGCTATATCCTGATTTCAAGATGCGCGCAAAACGGCCACTACGACTTTTCGACAGACTTTGATGTTTCTGACGATTGGCGATATCAGAGCACAGTTTGAGGCAAAGATACTTGTCGATTTCATTGTCAACAAGCGATTTCATGACGCCACTCTCTGTTGTTTTGGTGATTATGTAATCCCGAACAGACCATAGCCAAACGAAAATTGCGGCGAGATCATCATCCACTTCGTTTGCGGGTTTGACGGATTCAACAATGACGGTAGTCTCAAATTCGTCACTAGACTTTATAGTGTCACCTGCGCCGCTGCGTTGAGCCATTCTCTCTTTCAGTCTGGCTATTCGACCAACTAACTCTTCCAGTGACTCAACGGACATCACAAACTCCTGAGTGACTTCTAACGTGGAGCTAAGGGGCGCGCCGCAGGCGCGTCCCAGCGACCGCAGGGAGCGAACTTGAGCGCAGGGTTAGGCTTTTTACTACAGAGTTGAAGCTGTATATTTCCTCTGGTTTAGGCATTACGATTTCCTCCAATTGGCGCGATCTTCGATAGTCTCCTCGGGTGAAGATCCGCTTACGGAAGTGTTTAGCGTTATTCGCAAAAATTGCGACTCATTTAGCGATTTGGCCTTTTTAGAAAGCTGCGCACAATGGTTGGGCATAGCTTTCAACTTTGTTTCAGCACACGTGTAAATTCCGATCCATTTGCAATTCGGGCATTGATACCAAAACCAATTTCCATGGTCATCAATTTCGCACCCTACTTCGAGATGACCGCACAACGGGCAAGTTCTTTTTACATACCCCATTTAATTCTCCTATGCCTAACGTTCGAGTTGAGCACCGGCTCGAGCGCAGCGAGGGGCGTGTGCTCGAACGAGTGGTTGGACGTGAGGGATGGCGGCCAGTTTCAGCTGCATTTTATCCGTGCGAAAAACCAAAAATTCCGCCCTCCATTGAACAGACCAAAGCGTTGCCATCGACCGTGCGTATCAACGCTCGCGTTATACGCCGGTACGTGCAACGCTTTGCACCGTATCATGCAGGGCAGCCCTTTATACAGCCCCGCTCCCTGTAATAAACTGTTCGGCTGCCCGCTCTAGCCGTCACTTGCGGCCAACGTAATGTAGACACCCATTGCGGTGTATATTCTGGAAAACTGGGGTGTATAATTTGGCTCATGCTGGCTGTAAGTCCATTGTTTATCAGGCAATAGTTAATCAGGAGACTTTGTTATGGTTAATGCAAATGCACCTTCTGCCCCAACCCCGCCAAAATTGCTCGATCAAGTCCGCGACAAGATCAGGGTTAAACATTACAGCATCCGCACAGAAACGCAATATCTTCAATGGATCAAACGGTTTATCTATTTTCATGGCAAGCAGCATCCGCGCGATCTGGGGGCTGCCGAGATTGAGGCCTTCCTGTCTCATCTGGCCACTGCGGGAAATGTGTCGGCATCTACCCAGAATCAGGCGCTTTCCGCGTTGCTGTTTCTTTATCGGGAGGTTCTGGGTATTAATTTGCCCTGGATGGAAACCATGGTGCGCGCAAAGAAGCCGCAGCGCCTGCCGGTGGTGCTGAATCGCACCGAAGTGGGGTTGGTGCTGGAGCGCATGGAAGGGACTTACAGTTTGATGGCGCGCTTGCTGTATGGCACGGGCATGCGCTTGATGGAGTGCTGCCTTCTGCGCGTGAAGGATATCGATTTTGGCCAGCGCGAGATTCTGATCCGCGATGGCAAGGGCGGCAAAGACAGGGTGACGATGTTGCCGGAAACGTTGATTCGGCCGTTGCAGGAGCATTTGACCAAGCGCCGCTGGCTTTATGATGAAGACTTGGGCAAGGGCATGGCCGAGGTGTTTTTACCGGATGCGCTGGCGCGCAAGTATCCCAAGGCCGCTAGCGAGTGGGCGTGGCAGCCCGGTAGGTTGGGCTGAATGAAATGAAGCCCAACGTTCCCGCACAATGTTGGGCTTCGCGACGCTCTGACGATTTCTCACGCGATTTATCGCGTAGAGAATCGCGTAACTCTGTTGCAACCCAAGCTACATAATGTCGGCTTCCCCTCTGCGCCATCGGCGGCTATGGCACGCAGTTGCCCGTTAGTGTTTGCTTTGCGATCCGTCCGCAACTGAGCTGCGGACGGTCAAAGTGCTGACCGCGACGGGGTCAGGTGCCACACTGTATTCATGTCTCAGCTGCCAAGCTGCCCACAGCTACCATGCCAGATTACCCTTGTTGTTCCGGCAACCCTTAAGCTGGGCCCATTAATTATTTTAGAATTAGCTTGACTCCCGGCCAAATCAGAGTAGAAGGGTCACAGGTATTTGATTCAAAGCTTTTGCAGCACTGGTTTTCCATGTGCAATCTTCGATTCAGATAGTTTTGCGGGAATTTTTTCCGCTATTTTTAAAAAGAGAGTATTCACATGGCAACAGGTACAGTTAAATGGTTTAACGATGCAAAAGGTTTTGGATTTGTAACTCCGGATGATGGCAGCGATGATTTGTTTGCGCACTTTTCCGCAATCAACATGAACGGCTTCAAGACACTGGCAGAGGGCCAAAAGGTTACCTTTGATGTGACGCAAGGCCCAAAGGGCAAGCAGGCATCCAACATCCAGGCTCCTTAATCGGCTCCTGATTTGATCAAAAGCCCGGCGCGAAAGTGCCGGGCTTTTTGTTTGCCGGAAGATTAATTGCGCAGCCTTTACCAGCGCAATTTGCGCCAGCCGGCTTGTTGCGTGGAATTCAGGAAAGTCCAGGCAACCAGGCGACTTTGCTTTTGCCCCTGACTCATGGCGATGGTTTTGTGTGCTTGCACACCGGCCCGCTGCAGCGCCGCGTAGATGGCGGGCAGGCTGGCTGATTTCGACACCAGGGTGGTAAACCAGAAGCAGCGCGTCGAAATTTGCATGCTTTCGCTGATCATGCGCCGGATAAAGGCTTCCTCGCCGCCTGCGCACCACAGCTCCGCATCCTGACCGCCGAAATTCAGGCCGGGACTGGTTTCGATCGCGGCATCCTGCTTGCCCGCACTGTTCAATTTGCCCAGGTTTTTCCATTTGCGTTGCGTGCCTGCGCCGGCCTCGTCCGGGGAAGCATGAAAAGGCGGGTTGCACAGGCTCAGGTCGAACCATTCATCATCCAACACGATGCCATTAAAAATCGCATTGGGATCAGGTTGCAAACGCAGGGTTATCTGCCGTGCCAGCGCCGGATTGGCATCCAGAATAGCCCGGGCATTAGCCAGCGATGCTGCGTTGATATCGGTCGCGACGAAACTCCAGCCGTATTCGCTGTGCCCGATCAAAGGGTAGATGCAATTCGCCCCGGTGCCGATATCCAGCACCTGTATAGACCTGCCCCTGGGGATGGCGCCGTGATTGCTGGTGGCCAGCAGGTCGGCCAGGTAATGCACGTAGTCTGCGCGCCCCGGAACCGGCGGGCAAAGATTGTGTGGCGGGATATCCCAGGCCTGAATACCGTAACTGTCTTGCAGCAGCGCCCGATTCAGCGCCCTGACCGCAACGGGGTCGGCAAAGTCGATGCCCTGTTCGCTGTGCGCATTCACCCTGACAAAACTACCCAGTGCCACGTCGGCTTGTATCAGGCGCGGGAAGTCATAGCGCCCCTGATGACGATTGCGCGGATGGAGTTTGCCTGCCAGTACCTGCGCAGAAGAGGGCTGTCGTTTGTGGCTTTTGCTGCGCATAAAGCTCGCCGGGTTGCTGTCAGAACAGGCTGCCAGTGTAAAACATAAACCCGGCAGGCTCCGCTGCATTTGCCCTGAAAATATCTTTTCTGAGCGGCAGTTAGCGTAGCCATATTTTTTTAAGGTATGCTTGTCGCCATGTCCATAATGCCGCACATTTACCTCGCTTCGCAAAGTCCGCGCCGCCGCGATCTGTTGAAACAGATCGGCATCAACTTCCAGATTCTGCTGTTGCGCACCGACCCGCGCCGTATTCCCGATGTCGATGAAACGCCCCTGCCTGCCGAAGCGCCTGCCGATTATGTGCAGCGCATCTGCCAGACCAAGGCACGCGCCGCCTGGGATTCCCTGCTGCACCGCAAGCTGCGGCAGTTTCCCGTGCTCAGTGCCGATACCAGCGTAGCGCTGAACCAGCAAATTATCGGCAAGCCGCGCGATCGCGCCGACGCGGCGGCTACGCTGCGTTTGTTGTCGGGGCGCAAACATCAGGTATTGAGCGCCGTTGCCGTCATTCAGGGCGAACGCCTGGAGATGCGCCTGTCCACTACCGAGGTCACCTTTGCCGCCCTGAGCGAGGAACGGATCCAGCGCTATCTGCGCAGCGACGAGGCGCATGACAAGGCAGGCGCTTATGGCATACAGGGAGTAGCCGGCGCCTTCGTGCAACGACTGGAAGGCAGCTACTCCGGCGTGATGGGCCTGCCCTTGTACGAGACCACAGAACTATTACATTCTTTTGGATACCCGGCACCATGACGAACGATATTCTTATCAATGTAACGCCCCAGGAAACGCGGGTCGCCGTGCTGCAACAAGGCATCGTGCAGGATCTGCACATCGAGCGCGGCAGCAACCGTGGCATGGTCAGCAATATGTACGTCGGCCGCGTCAAGCGCGTATTGCCCGGCATGCAATCGGCCTTTATCGACATCGGCCAGGAGCGCTGCGCCTTTCTGCATGTCGCCGACATCTGGGCAAATCGCAACCATAACGGCGACGCCGCCAAGCCCATCGAAAAAGTGCTGTTTGAAGGACAGAGCCTGCTGGTGCAGGTAATCAAGGAGCCGATAGGCACCAAGGGCGCGCGCCTGTCCACCCAGATCAGCATCGCCGGGCGCCTGCTGGTTTACCTGCCGCAGGAAAGCAATATAGGCGTGTCGCAGCGCATCGAGAATGAAGCCGAGCGCAAGCTGCTGCGCGACAAGCTGCAAAACCTGCTGCCAGAGAAACACAGCGGCGGCTACATCATCCGCACCCTGGCCGAAACCGCCAGCGCCAGTGAATTCCAGGCTGACATCGCCTATCTCGACAAACTCTGGAGCAGCCTGCAACAACGCGCCAAAGGCCTTTCCAACCCGGTGCTGCTATACCAGGAACTGGATCTCAGCCTGCGCGTGCTGCGTGATTTTGTAAACGAGGACACCGCGCGCATTCTGGTGGATTCGCGCGAGACCTTTGAACGCATGAGCTCTTTTGCGCAGGACTACATCGATTCCGCCATTCCCAAGCTGGAACATTATCTGGGCCAGCGTCCGCTATTTGACCTGTACGGCGTGGAAGACGAAATCGAAAAGGCGCTGTCGCGCCGCGTCGATCTAAAATCCGGCGGCTATCTGATTTTCGACCAGACGGAAGCGCTCACCACGGTGGACGTCAACACCGGCGGCTTTGTCGGCGGGCGTAATTTCGACGACACGATCTTCAAGACCAATCTGGAAGCTGCCCAGGTCATCGCGCGCCAGTTGCGTTTGCGCAATCTGGGGGGGATCATCATCTGCGACTTTATCGACATGGACACGGCCGAACATCGCAATGCGGTGCTGGATGAATTCAAGAAGGCGCTGTCGCTCGATCACACGCGCATTACCGTGAACGGTTTTTCTTCGCTGGGCCTGGTGGAAATGACCCGCAAGCGCACGCGCGAAAGTCTGGCGCACGTGCTGTGCGAGCCGTGCCCTACCTGCCAGGGGCGCGGCGAGGTGAAAACGGCACAGACCGTGTGCTACCAGATTCAGCGTGAAATTGTGCGCGAGGCGCGCCAGTTCAATGCGCGCGAATACCGCATCCTGGCTTCCCAGCCTGTCATCGACATGTTCCTGGACGAGGAATCGCAAAGTCTGGCACAGCTTTCCGTGTTTATCGGCAAGCCGGTTTCCCTGCAGATTGAGACGCTATACAGCCAGGAACAATACGACGTGATCCTGATGTAAGCGCGCCAATCGGAATAAGCGTGAACTGAATTTGCCCAGGCACAAACGCCCAGCCAATAAGCGCGGCCCGGTTGCCTGCCGGCTTGGCTTGGTGCACAATGCACTTCCAGTTTCGTGGGGATTTAGCAGCCTCCCCGTCCAAGACGCGCAGCGTCCAAGGCATGCTCCAACAATGGATATTGTATTTATCCAAGCGGAGAACCCATGAAAAACCACATCCCCCACGCAGATCAACAAGCAGCTCCGGCGCCCGTTACTTTCGCGCAGGCATTCGTCTACTGGCTCAAGCTTGGCTTTATCAGTTTTGGCGGCCCTGCCGGACAGATAGCCATCATGCATCACGATCTGGTGGAGAAGAAGCGCTGGATTTCCGAGAAGCGTTTTTTGCACGCTCTCAATTACTGCATGGTGCTGCCGGGGCCAGAGGCGCAGCAGCTCGCCATCTACATCGGCTGGCTGATGCATAGAACCTGGGGCGGCATCGTCGCCGGCACCCTGTTCGTGTTGCCCTCGCTGTTTATCCTGTCAGGACTGACCTACGTTTATCTGGCCTTTGGTGAAGTCACCTTCGTCAAGGGCATATTCAACGGCATCAAGCCGGCAGTGGTGGCCATCGTCGTGTTCGCCGCATGGCGCATCGGCACGCGCGCGTTGAAAAACAAGCTGCTATGGAGCATGGCCGCCACATCCTTTATTGCCATCTTCGCCCTGAAAGTGCCGTTCCCTTACATCGTCCTCGGCGCCGGCATCCTTGGCTTTATCGGCGGCAAGATCGTCCCCGAGAAATTCCAGGTTGGCGGCGGACATGGCGCCAGCAACAAGAGTTACGGCCGTGCACTGTTTGATGATGACTCCCCTGCTCCGGCGCACACAAAATTCAGCGCCATGCATCTGCTCAAGCTGATAGTCGCATTCCTGGCTCTCTGGGGCGCTGGCATGTTGCTGCTGGGTCATCCGGTATTGCAGGACATGGGGGAGTTCTTCAGCAAAGCCGCGCTGGTCACATTCGGTGGTGCTTATGCGGTGTTGCCCTACGTCTATCAGGGCGGCGTCGAGCAGTACCACTGGCTGACAGGCACGCAGATGATAGACGGCCTGGCACTGGGTGAAACCACTCCCGGGCCGCTGATCATGGTGGTGTCTTTCGTCGGTTTCGTCGGCGCCTGGACCCGGCAAATCTTCGGCCCCGATGCCTTGCTGCTTGCCGGTTTTGCCGGCGCATGTGTGGCGACCTACTTTACCTTCCTGCCGTCCTTCCTGTTCATCCTGGCCGGTGCACCTCTGGTGGAAGCAACCCACGGCGATCTCAAGTTCACCGCGCCGCTCACCGGCATTACTGCCGCAGTGGTGGGCGTGATTCTCAATCTGGCACTGTTCTTCGGCTGGCACGTGCTCTGGCCGAAAGCGAGCGAGGCAGCACCCTTCGCAGGCAGCTTCGAATGGTTTTACGCGTTGATCTCGGCCGCCGCCTTTATTGCACTATGGAAATTCAAGCAGGACGTCATGAGCGTCATCGCCGCCTGCGCCGCTATCGGGCTGATCTACACTTATATCGTTTAACGACATCAACACAGTGAGCAAACCATGAAATGGATCACACGTGAACGTCCCAAGATTGATCGCATCGCCTGCCCTTGGCTGATAGCCCGGTTCATCGACAAGGAAGCAGAGTTTCTCTATGTGCCCAGTGCTGAAGTGCTGCGGCTAGCCAGCAAAACAGGAGCCATACCATATGATGTTCCTGGTGCGGAGCTCACCCATGTGGGCGAGCTGTGCAGCTTTGATGCTTTTCTAAAAACATATCATTTGGCAGACCCTGCACTGCAGCGTCTGGCTGCTATCGTCAGAGGCGCCGATACTTCGAAGCTGGATCTCACGCCGGAATCTGCCGGGCTTTATGCCATATCCTTGGGTTTGTCGCACAGCTATCAGGACGACCATGAGATGCTGAAATATGGCATGGTGATGTATGACGCGCTGTATGCCTGGTGCAACAGCTGCCATACCTAGCGACATCAATCTGCTGCATCTATTTCCGCAACACGCGCCCGCTTATTTGCGGTTGCTGCCCGCCACGATTTTGTATTCGAACAAACGGCACTCCAGCGCGCCGTTAAACAGCGGCGTGCGCCGCGATACGGAGAGGCGGATCGATTTTGGCATTTGCAAATCGGCGGTGAGCAGGTAGGCGTTCCAGCCCTTGAATTTCTGTTTCAGCACATCGCCCAGTTGTGGATACAGCACGCGCATCTCATCCAGCTCGCCCATGCGTTCGCCGTAAGGCAGGTTGGCCACCAGCACGCCGTGCTCGGCAGGTGCTGCGATTTCCAGCACGTTGGCCTGCTTGAGTGTCACCGCATCCAGCAGGCCGGCGTTTTCCAGATTGAGGCGCGCGGCCTTCAGTTCGTCGCCGTACAGGTCGCTGCCGTAGATCGGCAGCGGCGCCACCGGCTTTTGCGCGGCGATGGCCTCCTCGCGCATGGCCTGCCATTTCTCTGCGTTAAAGGTGTTGAGCTTTTCAAACGCGAAGTGCCGCCCTATTCCCGGCGCGATATTCAGCGACATCTGCGCGGCCTCGATCAGAAAGGTGCCGCTGCCGCACATCGGGTCAAGCAGCGGCGTACCGGGCTGCCAGCCGCTCAGCAACAGGATTCCCGCCGCCAGATTTTCGCGCAAGGGAGCGATATTGGTGTACTGGCGCACGCCACGCTTGAACAGCGCGTCGCCCGAGGTGTCCACGTACAGCATCATCCAGCTCTCATCCAGAAACGCATGGATGCGGATGTCCGGCGCGTGCGTGTTGACGCTGGGACGTTCGCCAGTCACTTCGCGGAATTGGTCGCACACCGCGTCCTTGATTTTCAGCGTGGCGAAATCCAGGCTCTGCAACGGACACTTGACCCCGGTCATGTTGATTTTGATCGTGCGCGACACATCGAACCACTCGTCCCAGGGCAATGCGCGGGCTATATCGTAGACATGCTGCTCGGTGCTGTAGCGCGCCTTGGCCACGCGCCACAACACGCGGCTGGCCAAGCGGCTGTGCAGATTGACGCGGTAGCTGAGCGAGCCCGGCCCGCTGAAGTGCACGCCGCCATCGGTCGCGCTGATGCCCCCGGCGCCGAGAGACTTAAGCTCGTCGCAAAGAGGAGCTTCGAGGCCGCGCGGGCACGGTGCAAAAAATTGTTCACTCATAATGGTTTTACCGTCACCAGTATCACCACCGCCACCAGCAGCAACACGGGAATTTCATTGAACCAGCGATACCACACGTGACCGTGCGAGTTGCGACCTTGTTTAAATTGCGCAAGCAGTTTCCCGCAATAAAAATGATAGACCACGAGAATCACGACCAGCGCTAACTTGATGTGCAGCCACAGGCCCGAGAAGCCGTAGCCCAGCCACAGCCAGGTGCCGAACAGCAACGCCAGCGCTGCAATCGGCGTGACGAAGCGATACAGCTTGTGCGCCATCAGCAGCAGGCGCACGCGCTCCGCGTCCTCCTTGGCCATCGCCAGATTGACGAAGATACGCGGCAGATAGAACAGGCCGGCGAACCAGCTGGTGACGAAGATGATATGAAATGCCTTGATCCACAACATGAAGATGTTCCTTGAAGGTGCCTTTAATAAATTCAGAATTCCAAACGCCTTACCTGAGCGGCCTGCCCTTGGCAGATCCACTTGATGAAATTGCCATGCCTGTGCGCCCGATTTTTTGGCGCTTGTTCATTTTACGTTCTGGCCGTGCATTTGCCACCACGTTTTCAGGCCGGGATTAACACGCTCCCACAGAACACCGTGGTACGACGGACTACGCACTTGCATTCCCACTAGCAGCACCGTAAGCGCCATTGCGACAAGGAACGTTTGGTGCCACGCAGGTACGGTGAAAAGCACTGAACCAGACGAGAGCAGCAGGAAGACAGCCGCCCATGACAGTTCGTATCTACGCGCCATTCTTATGACGTTGCAAAACAAGAAAAAGTGCCCGATCACGAAGCCCATAGCCAGACCGAGTGACAACTCCACCCGGCTTGCCCAGCACGCGCCAATTGTGCCGACCACCAAGACTCCGCAATCCACGGGAGAAAGTCGAAATCCAGGTTTGAATTCGGCGCTGCGCGGCATTTGCAGGAGGTCTAACCATTCTTAGACGGGCCACCGGCCCGTCTAATTAAAAAAAATAAAGCGTAGCTATTTTTGATACCCGATAGATTCATCAGGAATCGCATTCTAACGTTTGAGCATCCGCGCCAAAAGACTTCAGCTTAAACATTTGCGCAGTAATATTTCATCGTGTTCGGGAGTTACCAAGCCTGGAATCGGGCCAATCTGGCAGAAGCCAAGACTCTGATAAAGATTCAAGGCCTGATGATTGAACGATGAGGCCACAACCCACAGATTGTTGGCGACAGCGCGTGCCTCTGCTTCTGCCCAGGCCAACAGCTGTTTGCCGATGCCTTTGCCCCGGTAGTTCGGGAACACACCTAACAATTCGATATAAGGGCCGCGCAGCCAGGGGTAGCGCACGCAAATAACACCCACCAGATGGCCGTCGACAGAAACCGCGTAGCGATGCAGTGAAGCATCCTCGCGCAGCAGATAGCCCGCTAACGCAGCGGCGGAAAAATTCAAACTTAACCACGGCTCAGAAGCTGCAAGCATCCCGGCTACGGCTTGAGCCTGCGCACTCGTCAAAGGAGTTGATAATTGACAACTGTCCAACTTGACTCGGGTTTTGCCAAATGCTTTTTGCGGTGTATTTATAATCATGAATTTCCCTGCCCCGGTCCTGCACCCTGTTCGCTTGCTGCAATAGCAGAGCCCATCTCGTTACGTCCGCTCTTGGGTGGGCCTGTCCGTCAAGCTGCGCAGCGCATATGCGCCAACACAGAATGAATTAACGCTGGCATCTCGCTGCTACATCATCTTCCCGTTCGCAGGCAGAGCACTCTCCTTATTTGGAAAGACGCCTGCGGAACAATACCAGCGCAACATAAAACCCGGCCAGCGTGTAGGCCACCAGCACCGCGAGGTGCAGCGCCGCATTCTGCGGCACGCTGTTGTTCAGCAGCGGCCGCGCCATATCCACCGCATGGGTGAGCGGCAACAGTTGCGACACCTGCTGCAACACCAGCGGCAATTGCGCAACCGGGAAAAATACGCCGCATAATACCATCATGGGGGTGATCACCAGGGTGAAGTAGTACATGAAGAAATCGTAGCTGGGCGCGAGTGCGGTCATGATCAGGCCGACGGCGGCGAAGCACAGCCCCAGCAGCAGCGCGAGCGGAATCACCCACAGCGAAAGGAGTGTGTGCGACATCCCCATCAGCCAGATCACCAGCAGCACTGCCACGCCCGCCATCAGGCTCTTGCTGGCGGCCCACAAGATTTCCGACAGCACGATGTCGTCCAGCGTCACCGGCGTGTTGAGTATCGCCTCCCACGTGCGCTGCTCGTGCATGCGCGAAAAACCCGAATACAGCGCCTCGAAAGAAGCGCTGTTCATGGTGCTGTAGCACAACGTGCCCGCCGACAGAAACAGCATGTAGGAAGTGCCGCCCATCTCCGGCAACAGGCTGCCCAGGCCGTAGCCCAGGCCCAGCATGTAGATCACCGGGTCGGCCAGGTGACCGAGGATGGAGGTGATGGCCACCTTGCGCCACACCAGAAAATGCCGCTTCCAGATCGGCACGAAGCGCAGGCTGATGCGGGGCAGTGTGTAAAATTGTGTGTTCATTTAAGTTGGTCCTGCTCCACTGCGGCGATCACCTCGGCGGGGCTGATCACCCCGCTGCGCGATTTCACCGCGCCTTTGGAGGTGCCCTCGGCAATCACGCGCTCTGCATTGCTGAAGGTATGCGTCATGTAAAAATACTTTTTGTCCCAATGCGTCACTTCCAGTATCACGTCGTAGCGTTCGAACAGGCCCAGCGCCTTCTTGTATTTGATCGTCTGTTCGGCGATTACCGGAATCCACCCGCGCTTGATCATGGTCTTCAGCATGCCGCTCCTGATAAACAGGTCCGCGCGGTTGAGATCGCAGATGGTCAGGTAGCGCCCGTTGTTCATATGCAGATTGAGATCCAGATCATTCGGCAGCACGCGCAATGACAGGTGGCTGGCCGCCACTCCCATCGGCAGCTTGTCCTTGAACAGCGCCAGCAGCGACACGTAGATCAGGCGGAAGATCAGGTTCATTCGCGCATCTCGCGGCCGGTCAGTTTGATGAACACATCCTCGAGATTCGCCGGGCGGTGCAGGTAGCGCAATTCGGCGTGTCCAAGCAGATGCTCCAGCAGGGGCTGCGCATCGCTCACGTAGCAGAAAGCCGTTTCGCCGCTGACTTCGAAGCGCTGCGCATATTTTGCGGCATGGCTCTGCGCCCACGCGGACACGCCCTCGCCGAATACCTCCACCACCTGCGGTTCGATGTGCTGCGAGATCAATCCGCGCGGCGTGTCCTCGGCGATCATGCGCCCCTGGTCAAGGATGGCCAGGCGGTGGCACAGGCGCTCGGCCTCGTCCATGAAGTGGGTGGTGAGCAGCAGCGTCTTGCCCTGCGCGGTGAGCTCGCGCAGGCGCTGCCAGATCAGGTGGCGCGCCTGCGGATCGAGGCCGGTGGTCGGTTCGTCCAGAAAGATGATGTCGGGGTCGTTCACCAGCGCGCGCGCAAGCGTCAATCTGCGCTTCATGCCGCCGGACAGGGTGGGCACCTTGGCGTCGCGTTTGCTGGTGAGGTTGGCGAACTCCAGCAGATGCGGAATGCGCGCCTCGATTTCCGCATCGTGCAGGCCGAAATAGCGCCCGTATACCAGCAGGTTTTCCGCCACGGTAAAATCCGGATCGAGGTTATCCATCTGCGGCACCACGCCGATGCGCAGCCTGGCCTCGCGCGCATGGCGCGGCACGGCATGGCCCAGCAGGCTGAGATTGCCCGCATCCGGATCGATCAGGCCCAGCATCAAACGCAAGGTGGTGGTCTTGCCCGCGCCGTTAGGCCCGAGCAGTCCATAGCATTCACCGCGCCGGATGTTCAGGCTGACGCCGTCCACCACGCGGCTTCCCGCATAGGATTTCTGCAGATTCTCTACCGCGATTACCGTGTTCATAGCGCCTGACCGTTGAAGTGCCGGGTCACGATTTCCTTGATCTGATGCAAGCGCCCGTGAAAATAATGCTCGGCTTCGGGCAGCACCACGACCGGCAATTGCTGCGGGCGCGCCCACTCCAGCAGGTCGGCGAGCGCCACCACCTCATCGCGCTCGCCGTGCAGCACCAGGGTATTGGCAGCCACCTGCGGCATGGCAAAGCGCCCCACTGCGGGCGCGATCAGCACCAGCCGGCTTGGCGTATGCGCATGCGCATGCAGCTTTTCGGCTACGCGCGCCTGCACGTAGCCGCCGAAAGAAAAACCCGCCAGTATCAGCGGCAGATTACCGAACTCCTGCTGCGCGTAATGCGTCACGGCCAGTGCGTCGTCGACCTCGCCGCGGCCTTCATCATAGACGCCGCTGCTTTCCCCCACGCCGCGAAAGTTGAAGCGCAAGGCGATAAAACCCAGTTCGGCAAAGGTCTTGGCCAGCGTCGTGACAATTTTGTTGTCCATGCTGCCGCCCATGACGGGCAGGGGATGTGCCACCACCGCAATGGCGCGCGGCTCGGTCTCCGGCATGTGCGCCACGCCGTGCAGCACGCCCGAGGGCGCGGGAATGGAAAATTTGTGCAGTCCCATTATTCGGGTTTTCCCGATATCAGATTTGCGGGCATCAGATTTTCAGGCGCTCGACCACGCGCCCGTGCTTCAGGTGCTGTTCGATAATCTCGTCGATGTCGCTTGCATCCACGTAGGTGTACCAGACCCCCTCCGGATACACCACCAGCACCGGGCCTGAGTCGCAGCGGCCCATGCAGCCTGCGGAGTTGATGCGGATGTGATTTTTTTCAGTGGAGAGGCCCAGCGCCTTGACCTGTTCCTTGGCGTAGTCGCGCAGCTTCTGTGCGCCCAGGTTGTTGCAGCAACTCTCGCCCTCGGCGCGCTGGTTGGTGCAGAAAAAAACATGCTTATGGTAGTAGCTCATGGACGACCTCATGGAATTGAGGCGTGATTATACAGCCACCTGCTATCTGGCCCGCACCCAGCCTAAATATCCCAACAAGAGCAAGGGGAATAACAGTGCCACGACTTGTGACAGCCCGTTGTAGTTAAGCATGTGCCCGTAATGCCAGTGATACAGCCGCATCGCACCGGCAGGTGTGCCACTGCCGCCCATCACCCAGTGCACCAGCACCATATAAGCCAGCACCGCGAGCGCGGCATAAAAAGACAGCTGCTTGCGCGACAGCTGCCTGGCGGCGAGCACCAGCAGCACTCCGGCAAAGATGCCGAACATGGCCTCACTGTTAAGCCACAGCAGCAATGCCCAGGACTTGAGCAGCACGGCCGCGACAAAAAATTTGGCCAGTATCACCACACCCAGCGCCAGCAGCAACAGGTTTACCGTGAAGCGCTGTTCGTGCAGCAAGGTCAGCAGCAATACCCCCAGCATCAGCAGATTGAGCGCGACTGCCGCACACTCCAGCCAGCTGAACGGCAGCACGGGAATCACCGCAAAGGGCGAAGGCGACGCTTCGCTGATAAACACGCTGCCCAGCATGGGCAAGGATGGGTTGATCTGCGCAAACATCCACAACGCCACCAGCGCCAAACCAAAATCACTCACACTGCCACGCCTGAACCACTGCCCGTACCACTGTTGCAAGCGCACGAACCAGGCATGCGCCTCGATGTTCACAGCCAGCAACACACCACACACCACCCCCGCACCATTGCTGATCAGATCGCTGTTTGAGCTGACGCGAGAGGGCAAATACATCTGCGCATACTCCATCAGCACCGACATCGCCAGCCCCAGCACCAGGGCCAGCAACAGGCCGCTTGCCGGCAAACGGCTGCGCAGCATCATCGTGAGAAGAAATCCAAACGGCACATACGCCAGAAAATTGAGGGTGAAATCAAACCAGGTGAAAGTCTGCCCCAGCGGCGCGCTCAGCACCTCCAGAAAACTCAGCCCCTGCTCCTGCCAGCCAGAGAACGGCGACAGGCTTGCATACACGATGAACAGGGCGTAGCCGGCAGCGAGATAACTGCGCAGATGGGTGCGATGTAATTGCGTAGCGGTTTCTTTCATGTTGCGAACGATTTTATCTGATTCCCGCAGCCATTATCATTTTTGCCGTTTGCTATTTCATTTTAGACGCCAGCTTGATCGTTGCGCCCGCCACGATGAAAACGCCATTGCCGCGATGATGCAATGTGCGCGGATTTTTTACCGAAGGCTCAATCCACGCCTTGACCACTTCCAGGACAAAGAAGTTGTATTTGTTTACCAGCCGTGAGTCCGCCACCTTGCACTCCAGGTTGGCATAGCACTCGTCTATGAGCGGTGGCGCCACAAGTGTTGCGGGCATCGCTGTCAGTCCGAATTTCGCAAACTTGTCGACCTTGCGCCCCGAGCTGTTGCCCACCCCCACCACCTTCTGCGCCAGCTCCGCGGTGGGGATGTTGATCACGCATTCGCGGCTTGCCCGCAGCGCGTCGAAGCTGTGATTGCGGCCGCTGATCACACAACCCACCAGCGGCGGCTCAAACTCCATCATCGTGAGCCACGACATGGTCATGATGTTGGCCACGCCCTTGTGTGCGGTAGTGACCAGCACCACCGGCCCAGGTTCGAGCAGGCCGTAAACCCTGGATAAAGGAAAGGATTTTTTTGCCATCGCACACCTCGCTTCCGGTTTTGCCAGCACAGGCTCAGAATCTTTCCTGGCCATAACGCAGAATCTAGTCTTAATTGGCCCTTTCTGCAATTTGCCATCTGCGTTTCAGGCTACACTGCGCAACACCCATATCCTTGCAACAGGAGATCCTATGTTTTTTGGCGTAACCCATATCGACGTCCCCGTTACCGGCTTCGCGCGCGCAGAAGCTTTCTGGGGGAAGCTGATCGGTTTGAAAGAAGTAAAGCGCGGCGAAGGATTCATCGACCTCGATTCCGGCTCGGTCATCTTGCGCCTGCTCCAGGTACAGCAAGTGACGCGCCCGGTGTCATTACGCGTGAGCGTCCCCGATGTGCAGCGCGCCTACGAACTGCTAATCCAGTCCGGCGGACGCGCGCTTTACGAGGTGCAGCGCACGCCAGCGCTCGAACTGGAGGCGCATGTCGCCGATCCCGATGGCAATTCAGTCATCGTCTGGCGCGAACTCAGCGAAGATGAATATGGCTTTGTTCCCGAACTGCCCAAGCTGGGAGAATGGACTACCGAGGCCGAGACGCTGTTCAATGAGCTGCTCGCCTACGTTCCTGCACTGTTCCGTTCCATGGCGCGGCGCAAGGTCACCAGAATCATCGAAGAAGTTGCGGGCTATGACGGTTCTGCCGTCACCCGCGAGCACGTGATACGCGGCTATATTTTGTCGAGTGCAAAAATCAAACGCGATCGCCTGATCGAGCCGTTGAAAAAATGCGGCATCGATCCAGACAAGTACCAGGAAGAGTTTGATGCTTGAGCAGGCGGGGCAAAACCTTGACAAGGTCTCAGGGCGTTATTTCCTGAACAGCGCCAACACCCTCAACCCGATGCAGATCGCACCTGATACCCTGCCGTGGCTATGCGGCATATTTTTCTCCTGCACAGACCAACTTTAATACCGCACTTGCACCCGGTAACCCAGCGTCGTACTGCCTTCCGCCGGAACTGTGATACGCCACACCGCAGTGTTGCTGGCGGCTTTTTCGTGCGTGTAGTTTTCCCTTAGCATTTTCCAGTCGCCCGGTATGGGCTCCTGCACGACGACGGTGGCGGCTTCTTTCTTGGCGTTCTTCAGCACGATCTCATAGGCGCTTTCATATAACGCCGTACCGCGCTCTGGGTTGGGTAGTTTCTTGAAGTCGGTCTGTTTCTTGTCCGCCGTCACGTCGAAGGATTCGCCCAGCCTGATGCGCACCTTTTCATTCTTTGGGGTGTGGTCGATGCTGTCCTCGCCGACGAACTGCGCGTTGCCGATACTATCCTTTTTGTACACGCGGATCACGCCCTTGGGCAGCGGCATGCCGAGATGGCTGGCTTCCTTGTTGTCGAACTCAACGAACACGCTCACCTTCATCTTTTGACCGAGGTCGCCGTAACTGCTGCCGTAGTAATAGTTCGCACCGCGCAGCAGCAATTCCTTGCGTGCGGGCACGCCGGCTGCGGTGAGCAGCGACACCTGCTTGGTCTGATTCTCGGCGATAGTGGTAGGGCGATCCAGCGTATAGAGGTGATATTCCAGCAAGCCTTCCTCGGACATCTTGTCTACCGCCGCTTCATCCAGTCTGGCCGATTTGCGCATCGCCGGAGCAGCCATCGGAAATGCCTGACGCACCTGGTTCACATCCCCCGCCACCAGTTGCAGCTTCGCATTGCGGTAAGTTGCGCCGCTGGTATTGGTCAGTGTCACCCAGCCAGAGAGATCGAGCTTGTCATCCGCCGCATTCAATTCGGCCACGTAATCGGCCTTCCACGCCAAGCCGCCAGTCAGATAGGACAATTCCACTTCCTGCTGCGCCGCGCCGCCGTTGTTGAGCGACATGACCAAAGTCGGGCGGTCGCGCAGATTGGCCGGCACATCGGCATAGACGATGCGGCCGGGAATGCCGGTCTCGATGCGGTCGCCGATTTTCATCACCACGCCTTGATTGGCGGCCAGCACCTGCGCCTGCTCGGTGGTCTCGGCACCTGTCGCGGGATTAGTGCGGATGACGCTGACGCTCTTGCCCACGTATTTTTCCAGCAATTTTTGCGGTGTGAGCAGATCGAAATCGAAGTTCTGTTCGATGACAGATAATTTGCCCGGGCTGGTCAGGCTGCGCAGCAACGCGGTCTCGGGGCGCATGTACGCGCTGACATCGCGGAAAGCCAATGCGCTCTGCCCGCCGCTCAATTGAATTTTGCGTTGATCTTTTACCAGCGCCAGATTTTCGTTATAGATGGTGACGGCGACGCTTTGCTGGTCTTGCAGCGTGCTGCGCAGTTCGTCTGCTTGCGCAACAATGCTGCAGCAGACAGATAAAAGACAGGTGATCAGAATCTGGCATCGAAGAAATGGCATGATGGTCTCCGTTGGTTGGCGTGTTGATTAGCGGCAATGCAGTTGCTGATCTTTGAGTTGGTGAATGTAATCTTCGAGTATCAAAAACAACTCGTCCGTTTTGTGCCCCTTTGCGACATTACGCCCCAATAGTATGAAGTGCGAAAGCGGACACTATTGGAGCGCAGTTGCTTACCCGAACTAGCCAGTTGGCAATATATGGTTGCTTTCTCAAAACAAGCGTCCAAAATACACTCAACTTCAATCGTCCATTGTTCGCCCTACTGGGCTCATCGACAATACTGCTTGCTCTCGGGACTACCCAATCGACAAATGCTCTGCCGCCACGAATTTTGAAGCAATGCGTCGTTTCGTAAACTCGCCCTGATAAAGAACGGGGTGAGAGGCTGGAAACTTTCCGGATACTTCTTGGCGTTAAAGTCACAACACATGAAAAAATCATAGAGCGTGAATTTCACCTGATCTTTCTTGGGAATCTTGGTGACAGCTGCATAAAAATTCTTTCTATCCTCATTCGGCAACAGGCGAGAAATTACTGCAAACGGATTGCTGGGCGTTGCCTTGCTCGAAGACAATAAGCGCGGCTGTCCCGTTGAAGGATCAAAATCGTGATAGAAAAAGTTGGCTGACAGAATTGTGAATTGGGGGCTAATTTCATAGATACCATTCTCAGTGATGGCCCAAATATTGCGTGAGAAAGGATCTAGATGTAACTGAGCTACCCATCCGGAAAGAGAGTTGATTCTCGCGAATACATTTGTGCCATTCATATCCTGTACGACAATTCCTTCCGCCTGAGAAAAGCCTCCCTCTCCACTATATGCAGTACCAAGCCATAGATGTCCATCAACAATCTCAACACTACTCACGTTAGTACACTCTTCCTGCGTTCGGGCATGAATAGTCTTTCCATCGACAACGATCTGTCGGGTATCGTCGGTATCACCTTCGCCACAATATCTATATGACAGACTGTATCCCACTCCATTAGCGGTATGACCTGTCATCAAATCATTGCTCGTATTCGGTCCATCCAGGAGAGACTTAACCGGGAAGCGTTCTCGGAATTGTTCACCATCAACTTCAACCATCTCGCGGTGATTACGTTCGTAGAATAAATATATACGCGGACCAAAAAGGGTGTGCGAAATAGAATCTTTGGCCTCGTTCGAGGCAAACCCGACGATGTCTCGCCCGAATCCAACTTTCAAGATATTTGGAAGGGTTTCGGAATCTTGAAATTCTGCGGAAACCGATGAGGTGGTCCACACGCCAACAAGTGCTAGTAGACAGACGATGCGGGGTATTTTTTTAATCAACATGGCTCAGGTTGTTTGGTCTAGTAATTGTTGTGTAAGCCGATATATAGCTACTCATATAGATCTTGGCCGTTTGCAGAAGTCTGCTCGCCAATATTCACTACCACAAAGCTGCCTTTCGCGAACGGCTGCTGCTGGGACATTGCTGCCGTGTAACGTATTCACTTTGGCAATCACTCAGTGCCGTCCTACCCCGCCAGCCCCACATACACGTTCTGCACATCGTCATCGCCATCGATGGCTTCCAGAAACTCTTCCACTTCGGCGCGCTCGGCATCGTTGCTGATCGTGACAGGGTTCTTCGGGCGATAGCCCAGCTGGGCGGAGATAACGGTAAAGCCGTGCGCGGGCAAGGCTTTGCACACGGCATCCAGATCGGCGATATCGGTGATGAACAGTGTTGCGCCTGCTTCCGAGGGCTCGAAGTCCTGCGCGCCCGCCTCGATGGCAGCGACGTCCGGGTCGGCCTCCTTGGAATTCGGCGTCGCCTCGATCATGCCCACGTGGCTGAAGTCCCACGCCACTGAACCCTCGGCACCGAGCTGCCCCTTGCGGAACAGTACATTCATACTGGATCTGGTGCGATTCACGTTATCGGACAGGCATTCAACAATGACGGGGACGCGGTGCGGCGCGAAACCCTCATACACCAGGCGTTCCAGATGCACACCGCCGTCGAGCAGACCCGCGCCTTTCTTGATCGCGCGCTCCAGCGTCTCGCGCGGCATCGAGGCTTTCTTGGCCTGCGTAATCACCAGGCGCAGGCGCGAGTTCATGTCCGGGTCGGCTCCCGCGCGCGCGGCGACCATGATGTCCTTGGACAGCTTGCCGAAGATATTGCCCTTGGCATTCGCTGCGATTTCTTTATGTCTGGCTTTCCACTGTGCGCCCATATCTGTTCTCTATTTGTGTTGGTTGTACAAAATTCAAAACGTGCATTTTACGTAGGGCGGGCAACTTTGCCCACTGATTGGTTCAAATTTTCGTTCTTCTAAAACCGCTCATGTAGATCACTCTTTCCAGCAAATCATCCTTGACGACTGCATCGACTCAAAACCTCCAGATTTTTATCATATGCACTCCGCAAATTAACACTGGTTAATGCGCCTCATCCCAATTTCCGCCCTCGCCCAAGCCCACTTCCAGCGGCACCTTGAGTTCGGCCACATGGCACATCAGCCCGGGTAATTTTTCTTTTACCTGCACCAGTTCGTTCTCCGGCACTTCCAGCACCAGCTCGTCGTGCACCTGCATGATAAGCCGCGTCTGTAGTTTTTCTTTTTCCAGCCAGTTCTGCACCGCGACCATCGCGAGCTTGATCAAATCCGCCGCCGTACCCTGCATGGGCGCGTTGATGGCGGAGCGTTCGGCCGCCTGGCGGCGCATGCCGTTGCCGCCGTTGATTTCGGGCAACCACAATCTTCTGCCGAACACGGTTTCGACATAGCCCTGGGCCTTGGCCTGCTCGCGCGTGCGCTGCATGTAGTCGGCCACGCCGGGGTAGCGCGCAAAATAGCGCTCGATGTAGGCTTGAGCTGCACCGCGCTCGATGCCGAGCTGGCTGGCGAGACCGAAGGCGGACATGCCGTAAATCAGGCCGAAATTGATCACCTTGGCATAACGGCGCTGCTCGCTGCTGACCGCATCGGGTGCGACCGCAAAAATTTCTGCGGCGGTAGCACGGTGCACGTCATGGCCATGTTCGAAGGCGTGCAGCAGCCCGGCATCGCTCGACAGGTGCGCCATGATGCGCAGCTCGATCTGCGAATAGTCGGCCGAGACGATGCGGCTGTCGGGGCCGGCAATAAAGGCTTCGCGGATGCGTCGGCCTTCGGCGCTGCGTACCGGGATGTTTTGCAGGTTGGGGTCGCTGGAGGCGAGGCGTCCCGTCACCGCGACCGCCTGCGAGTAGCTGGTGTGCACGCGCCCGGTGCGCGGGTTGACCATTTGCGGCAGCTTGTCGGTGTAGGTGGACTTGAGCTTGGCCATGCCGCGATATTCCAGCAGCAGCTTCGGGAGCGGGTAATCCAGCGCCAGCTCCTGCAGCACTTCCTCATCGGTGGAGGGCGTGCCGCTGGGGGTTTTTTTCTTTACCGGCAGACCGAGCTTGTCGAACAGTATTTCCTGTACCTGCTTGGGGCTGTTGAGGTTGAAGGGTTGGCCAGCGGCGGCATAGGCCTGCGCTTCGATGGTCAATAATTTTTCGCCCAGCTCGCGGCTCTGCACATTAAGCAGGTTGCTGTCGAGCAGCACGCCGTTGCGCTCCATCACATACAGCACCTGCCGCGCGGGCAGCTCGATGTCGCGGTAGACCGCCTCCAGCCTGCCCTGCGCCTTGATCTGCGGCGACAGCTTCTGGTGCAGTTGCAGGGTGATGTCGGCATCCTCGGCCGCGTAGCGCGTGGCGGTGTCGAGATCGACCTGGTCGAAACAGATCTGCTTGGCACCCTTGCCCACCACTTCGGCGTAGCTGATGGTTTTTATGCCTAGGTGGCGCAAGGCCAGATTATCCATATCGTGCGGCTTGTGGCTTTCCAGCACATAGGATTGCAACAGCGTGTCTTCGGCGATGCCGGCCAGAGCAATGCCGTGATTGGCGAAGATGTGCTGGTCGTATTTGAGGTTCTGCCCCAGCTTCTTGTGCGCGGCACTTTCCAGCCACGGCCTCAGCTTGTGCAGCGCGTGCTCACGTTTCAGCTGATCCGGCGCGCCGGGGTAGTGGTGCGCCAGCGGCAAGTAGGCCGCATGCTTGGCCTCGATGGCGAAGGAGATGCCGACCAGTTGCGCGCTCATGCTGTCGAGACCCGTGGTTTCGGTGTCCACGCACACCA
Organism: Nitrosomonadales bacterium; assembly: GCA_025408405.1. Classification (GTDB taxonomy): domain Bacteria; phylum Pseudomonadota; class Gammaproteobacteria; order Burkholderiales; family Gallionellaceae; genus 39-52-133. The sequence goes on from JANYJE010000066.1 coordinate 43,504, forward strand.
GCTCGGCCTGCATGATTCTGGAAAGCCAGTGGTCGAGCTCGGCCTCGGTGAGGATGCATTCATACTTGCCATCGGATGCTCGTGTTGTGTCATTGCTATGTTCCCTCTCCCCCCGGGGGAGGGCTTGGGTGGGGGAGGGTTGCAGCACGAACGCTCCCGCACTCCCGGAGGGAGAGGGTGGCCGTTGCGCGCCATCTAAATCGCGCAGCCAGCTCCTGAAGCCGAAGTGCTCGAACAGGCTGCGCAGATGCTCGGTGTCCTGCGGCGGCGCTGCCAGTTCATCAAAGCGTGCCGGCAATGGGACGTCGCACTTCACCGTGAGCAGCCTGCGCGCCTGCGGCAGCCACTCCAGTGCGGCACGCAGGTTTTCACCCACCACGCCGCCCACTTCATCCGCATGCGCCATCAGGTTGTCCAGCGTGCCGTATTGGGCGAGCCATTTCACCGCGGTCTTGGGGCCGCACTTGGTGACCCCCGGCACGTTGTCCACGGTATCGCCGACCAGGGTCAGGTAATCCACGATGCGCGCGGGCGGCACGCCGAATTTGGCGAGCACGCCCGCCTCATCCAGCGTCTCGTTGCTCATGGTGTTGATCAGGGTGACCTGGCTGTTCACCAGTTGCGTCAGATCCTTGTCGCCGGTGGAGATGATGCAGCGCCCGCCGCCCTGCGCGGTCTGCTGCGCCAGGGTGCCGATCACGTCGTCCGCCTCCACGCCGTCCACCATCAGGATGTTCCAGCCCAGCGCCGCCACTGCCTGATGCAGCGGCTCGATCTGTGCGGCCAGCTCTGGCGGCATGGAGGGGCGGTGCGCCTTGTATTCCGGGTACCAGTCGTCGCGGAAGGTTTTGCCTTTGGCATCGAATACGCAGGCGCTATAATCGGCCGGGTAGTCGGCGCGCAGTTTGCGCAGCATGTTGAGCACGCCCTGGATGGCGCCGGTGGGCTCGCCATTGGGGCTGCGCAAATCGGGCATCGCATGGAAGGCGCGATACAGGTAAGATGAACCGTCTACCAGCAGCAGTGTTTTAGAGAAACTTGCTTCACTCGTTTTCATTATTGGTAAGGAATTAATAAGATGAACAGTCAGTCCAGTTTTCCTCGCTCGCAATCGCCGGAGCTGTCGCATTCGAAAGAGGCATGGCGGGTATTCGGCATTATGTCAGAGTTCGTTGCGGCGACCCAACGCCTCTCCGACATCCAGCCTGCGGTGAGCATCTTCGGCAGCGCGCGCACGCCGCATGATCACCCTTATTACAAGCTCACCGAGGAGATTGCACGGCTGTTGTCGGACGCCGGATTTTCGGTCATCTCCGGCGGCGGTCCCGGCATCATGGAGGCGGCCAACAAGGGCGCGTTCTACGGCAAGTCGGCCAGCGTCGGGCTGAACATCCAGCTGCCGCACGAGCAGCACAACAATCCCTACCAGAACGTGAGCCAGAGCTTCCAGCATTTCTTCACGCGCAAGGTGATGTTCGTGAAATTCGCCAGCGCCTATGTAGTGATGCCCGGCGGTTTCGGCACCATGGACGAGGTGATGGAAGCGCTCACCCTGGTGCAGACCGGCAAGACACGGCGCATGCCCATCATCCTGGTCGGCAGCAAATTCTGGGGGGGGCTGGTGGAATGGTTCCGCCAGTCGCTGCTGCTGGAGCACATGATCAGCCCGGAAGACATGGACCTGATCCAGGTCATCGACGAGCCGGAACAGGTCGTGGGCGCAATCTTCAAGCATTACGAAACGCGCGGCTTCGAGCCATCCGAAGCAGAACGCGAGATGCAACTGAACCTGTAACGCAAAAAAGGCAAGGGGGAAGAGTAACAGCAGCACGGCGGTTTTCCCCTTGTCCCTTATTTATCTTCCTTACTCTGCTAAAATACGGCCATGCAAAATCACCGGGGAAATGCGATGCGCCTGTTTACCGCTTTATTTTTAAGCAGCCTGTGCTGGACAGCCTACGCTGCCCAGCCACTTCCACCTGATTTGCAGCCGCTGCCCCCGCCGCCTCACCTCGACAGCAAAGGGCAGGACAACGATCTGGAGCCTCAGGTCACCATTACCAAAGAAAAAGACATGACCATTGAGGAATACCGTTCCGGCGGCAAACTCTACATGATCAAGATCACGCCCAAGGTAGGGCCTCCCTACTATATGGTAGACGATCAGGGGGACGGCAAATTTTCCCGCCAGGACAGCCAGGACAGCGGCTTGCGCCCCCCGCGCTGGATCATCCACCGTTTCTAAATTTCCAGTCTCATTCAGCTGACACTCATATAAGTCATGGCAGTTTTCACCCGCGTCACCGCAGCAGAATTTTCTTCCTGGCTTAGCCATTACTCTCTGGGTACCCTGCTGGAGCTGGAAGGCATCGCCTCGGGCATAGAAAATACCAATTATTTTGTCACCACCAGCAACGGCCGCTTCGTGCTGACGCTGTTTGAAAAGCTCACGGCGCAGGAGCTGCCCTTTTATTTGAACCTGATGGCACATCTGGCGCGCCACGGCATTCCCTGCCCCAGCCCGGTGGCGGATCGCGACAACAATTTTCTCGGCACCCTGAATGGCAAGCCCGCCTGTATCGTCAGCCGCCTCTCGGGCAAGTCGCTGATTCAACCCGAAGCCGCGCACTGTGCGGCAGTGGGCGCCATGCTGGGACAGATGCATGTGGCCGGACAGGGTTTTGCGGAGAGCATGCCCAACCCGCGCGGCGCCGCGTGGCGCGCCACGACAGCGCGACAGGTGCAGCCCTTTCTGAACACGCAGGATGCAGAACTGCTGCAAAGCGAAGTTGCCTTCCATGCCGCGCATTCACTGGCCGGCTTGCCGCAAGGCGTGGTGCACGCGGATCTGTTCCGCGATAACGTGCTGTTTGATGGCGAGCGTGTCGGCGGCCTGATTGATTTCTATTTTGCCTGCAACGACAGCTTGCTCTACGACGTGGTCATCACCGTGAATGACTGGTGCATGGGTAGCGACGCCAAGCTTGACGCGATACGCGCGCGCGCGCTGCTCGACGCCTACCATGCGGCGCGCCCTTTCAGCGCACAGGAAGCCGCAATGTGGCCCATCGCTCTGCGCGCCGCCGCGTTGCGCTTCTGGATTTCACGCCTGTTTGACCTGCATTTGCCGCGCGATGGCGAACTCATCAACGCGCACAATCCCGATCAATTCAAACGCATCCTGCAACAGCATATCGCCGCCAATGGTGGCGCAATCAATTTGGTATGAGGTAATGATGGAAGCACAAAAAGTAAATACGGGCCACGGCTGGCTGTGGGTCAATCATGGTTACCGCCTGATCATGCGCAGCCCCTTGCTTGCTCTGGTGCTGGCATTGACAGGCGCGCTGGGCGTGTACCTTACGCTGCGCATCCCCGTGGCAGGCGTGCTGCTGGCAATCATTCTGATGCCGATACTGCTGGCCGGATACATGCGCGTTTGCCGGGCGCTGGAATTCCACCAGAAAGTTGAGCCCACCTATCTTTTCGAGGGCTTTGAAAAACGCACGGCGCAGCTGATTGCACTGGGTGGCCTGATGATGGGAGGGATGGTCATTATCTCCATCGTCATCACGACGGTGGGCGGATCGGCACTTTCCGGCTTGCTCGAAAACTACCAGACCACGGAGGATCCGGACGTGCTGGTGGATGCCATGTGGGCAGCCGGCTCCAGCGTGTCACTCAGTCTGATGCTGGGAGTGGCGCTGCTGTTTGTACTGATGCTCGCCCTGCAGTTTGCCCCCATGCTGGTTTTCTTTGACGGGATGACTCCGCTCGCGGCGCTAAGGACCAGCCTGGTCGGCACGCTGCGCAACATCATCCCGTTCACGTTTTACAGCCTGATATTGCAGCTGTTCGCAATAATCGCCAGCTTCATTCCCTTCGATCTGGGCTGGATGTTGCTGCTGCCGCTGGGCTTGACTTCGATGTATGTGAGCTACCGCGATATATTTCCCACGCCGAAAAAAATGCATGCTGCCAGCGCAGATGACGCCGTCACGCCAGACGAAAACTCACACACCTGACACCGGACATTCACGGCCCGTCAGCACTCTACAGGGCCGTCAGCTTGGCATACTCCAGCGCCAGCCACTTGGTGCCTGCCTTGCGGAAATTGACCTGCACTCGTGCATCGGTGCCGCTGCCTTCCACATTGACCACCACGCCCTCGCCAAATTTCGCGTGCTGCACCGCCTGGCCTATGCGCCAGCCTGATTCACTGGCCGGGCGCGGCACAGGGGCGGCGTAAGCAGCAGGTGCCGCTGGCGCATACGAAGCGGTATAGGCCGGTGTAAAAGTCTTGCGCTGCGACGCGCGCGGGGTGATCCAGTGCAGCAGCTCCTCCGGCAACTCGCGCAAAAAGCTGGATGCCAGATTGTAGTTCACCTGCCCGTGCAACATGCGGCTCTGCGCGAAGGTCAGGTAGAGGCGCCGGCGCGCGCGCGTGATGGCGACATACATCAGGCGCCGCTCTTCATCCAGGCCTCCGTCTTCGCGCTGGCTGTTCTGGTGCGGGAACAATCCCTCCTCCAGTCCGGTAACGAACACGCTGTGAAACTCCAGCCCCTTGGCCGCGTGCACTGTCATCAGGTTGAGCGCATCGGCATTGGCTTCTGCCTGATGCTCGCCCGCTTCCAGCACAGCATGCGTCAGAAAGGCGGTAAGGCTGTCGTCCTCGTTCTCGTGCACGAACATGGTGGCCGCAGTCAGCAGCTCGTTCAAGTTTTCCAGACGCTCTTCCGCCTCGCGCTTCTTCGCGCCGGTTTCGTTCTGGTAATGCGCAACCAGCCCGCTGTGCTCGAGCACGTGATCGACGATCTCGGGGAGCGGCAGTTCGCGCGTGGCGTTGCGCATGCTGTCGATCAGGGCGACAAACCCGGCCACCTTGCCGCCCGCGCGCGCGGCCGCGTCCCACAAGGTGGTGTTATGCATGCGCGCCGACTCCTGCAACTGCTCGATGCTGCGCGCACCGATGCCGCGCGTGGGAAAATTGATGATGCGCAGCAGGGCGTTGTCATCGTCCTGGTTTTCCAGCAGGCGCAGGTAGGCCAGCGCGTGCTTGATCTCCTGGCGCTCGAAGAAGCGCTGCCCGCCATACACGCGGTAGGCCATGCCGGCTGACACCAGCGCGTGTTCCAGCACGCGCGACTGCGCGTTGGAGCGGTACAGCAAGGCGATTCCAGACAGCGCCACGCCTTCGCGATGCAATTGCTTTACCTCGTCCACGATAAAGCGCGCCTCTTCGGTGTCGGTGGGCGCCTCATACACGCGCAGCTCTTCGCCCTTGTGCTCGGCAGTCCACAGGTTTTTGCCGAGGCGGCTGCGGTTGTGCTTGATCAGCGCGTTGGCGGCATCCAGGATATGGCCGTGCGAGCGGTAATTCTGCTCCAGCTTGATCACGCTCTGCACGTGAAAGTCGCGCGTGAGCTCCTGCATGTTGCCGACGTTGGCGCCGCGAAAGGCATAGATGGACTGGTCATCGTCCCCCACTGCGAACAGCGCGTTGTTGCTGCCCGCAAGGAGTTTCAGCCACTGGTATTGCAGCTTGTTGGTATCCTGGAATTCGTCCACCAGAATATGTTTGAAGCGCGCCTGGTAATGCTCGCGCAGCTGCTGGTTGCGCGACAGCAGCTCGTAGCAGCGCAGCAGCAGCTCGGCAAAATCCACCACGCCTTCGCGCTGGCATTGCTCGTCATAGGCCGCAAAAATCTCCACCTTGCGCCGCGAGTAAGGGTCGTATGCCTCCACCTCGTGCGCGCGCAAACCCTGTTCCTTGTGGCCGCCGATAAACGATTGCACTTCACGCGGCGGAAATTTTTCGTCGTCTACATTCAGCGCCTTCATCACGCGCTTGATGGCGGAAAGCTGGTCGGCACTGTCCAGAATCTGGAATGTTTGCGGCAGCGCGGCCTCGCGATAATGGGCGCGCAGCAAACGGTTGCACAGGCCGTGAAAAGTGCCTATCCACATGCCGCGCGTGTTGATCGGCAACATCGCCGACAGGCGCGTAACCATTTCCTTGGAAGCCTTGTTGGTAAAGGTTACCGCCAGCACGCCCTGCGGGCTGACCATGCCGTTGGAAATCAGCCAGGCGATGCGCGTGGTCAGCACGCGCGTCTTGCCGCTGCCCGCCCCGGCCAGGATCAGGGCGGATTGTGCGGGCAGGGTAACGGCGGCGAGTTGTTCGGGATTGAGGCCGGAAAGCAGGGAGGAAGTCATGGCGCAATTATGCCATGGCACATGAGTTCCCAAGTCGTCAAAAAAGGACCTTGTCCATGCCGGGCCAGTAAAATAAATTCGAAATGATCAATGCAAACGGGGGACCGATCGAAATCAGTCCCCCGTTTATTTTCCCGAAACAACTTCAGGAAATTTTTACTTCTTTTTTCTCTCAATCAGTTCATGCATGATCGGGGCCAGGATCACTTCCATCGCATAGCTCATCTTGCCGCCGGGCACCACCAGTGTATTGGCGCGTGACATGAATGAACATGGAATCATGCTGAGCATGTAAGGGAAATCCACACCCTTGGGATTGCGGAAGCGGATCACCACAAAGCTTTCATCTGGCGTAGGAATGTCGCGCGCGATGAAGGGGTTGGATGTGTCCACAGTCGCCACGCGCTGGAAGTTGATGTCAGTGCGCGAGAATTGCGGGGTAATGAATTTGATGTAGTCGGGCATGCGACGCATGATCGTATCCACAGTCGCCTCGGCGGAATAGCCACGCTCTGCCTGGTCACGATGGATTTTCTGAATCCACTCGAGGTTGACTACCGGCACCACGCCGATACCCAGATCCACATATTGGGCCGCGTCGATTTTGCCATCGGTTGCCAGGCCATGCAGACCTTCATAGAACAGCAGGTCGGAATTCGCTTCAATGTCTTCCCACGGGGTAAACACGCCCGGCTTCAGGTCGGTCAGACCAAAGTGCTTGTTGTGCTGAACGGCTTCTGCGTCGCTGTGCACATAGTAACGGCGCTTGCACATCCCGGTCTCGCCATAGAACTTGAAGGTTTCTTCAATCTTGTCGAAATGGTTGGCTTCAGGGCCGAAGTGGCTGAAAGAGTTGTTGCCGGCCTTTGCGGCTTCGGCAGAAGCTGCGCGGAACGCCATGCGATCCAGGCTGTGCAGGCTGTCGCCTTCGATCACCGCTGCGGTGATTTTTTCGCGGCGAAAAATATTTTCAAAAGCACGCTTAACGGTGGTCGTGCCTGCTCCTGACGAGCCGGTTACTGCAATTACGGGATGCTTGCGGGACATGAATAAACCTCTCCAGAAGAACTAAATAAAAGACGTATTAAATTTATTTTCGGCGACATTCTAGCAGAATGCGGCCCCTCCGGACAGCACGCATATTTACTGCCGGAATCAAACCCGTTGATTTAACTGCCCCTTCGCGGCACGCGGAGCAATGCCCCGCCAGCAGGCAGGACAGGTTTCATCGCTCTCTCCGTATATAATGGCGGCTTGTTCAGCCACACACAGATCATAGCGACCATCATGCAACAGAATTACACGCCCCAAGACATCGAAAGCTCCGCCCAGCAGCACTGGGATAACAAGCAGGCATTCCGCGCCAGCGAAACATCCAACAAGCCCAAATACTATTGCCTGTCGATGTTCCCCTATCCTTCCGGCAAGCTGCACATGGGGCATGTGCGCAACTACACCATAGGCGACGTGCTGGCGCGCTACCACCAGATGAAGGGCTACAACGTGATGCAGCCGATGGGCTGGGATGCCTTCGGCCTGCCTGCCGAAAATGCGGCGCTGGCACATAACGTGCCGCCTGCCGGCTGGACCTATTCCAACATCGACTACATGCGCAAACAGTTGAAGAGCCTGGGACTGGGGCTGGACTGGGCGCGCGAGGTTACCACCTGCAAGCCCGACTACTACCGCTGGGAGCAATGGCTGTTCACGCGCCTGTTCGAGAAAGGCGTGATCTACAACAAGACCGCCGTGGTGAACTGGGATCCGGTGGACCACACCGTGCTCGCCAACGAGCAGGTGATCGACGGGCGCGGCTGGCGTTCCGGCGCGCTGGTGGAGAAGCGCGACATTCCGATGTATTTCTTCCGCATCACCCAGTACGCCGAGGAGTTGCTCGCCGACCTCGACCAGCTGGACGGCTGGCCGGAGCAGGTCAAGACCATGCAGCGCAACTGGATAGGCAAGAGCTACGGTTGCGACATTGAGTTTCCTTACGACTCTGCCAGCATAGGCAAATCGGGTAGCCTCAAGGTCTACACCACGCGCCCCGACACGCTGATGGGTGCGACCTACGTGGCCGTGGCGGCGGAACACCCGCTGGCCACCCAGGCTGCCGCCAACAATCCCACGCTGGCGGAATTTATCGCCGAGTGCAAACGCGGCGGCACTGCCGAAGCCGACATGGCCACCATGGAAAAGAAGGGCATGGACACTGGCCTGTTCGTTACACACCCGCTCAACGGCGAGAAGCTGCCGGTATGGGTGGCCAACTATGTGCTGATGGGCTACGGTGAAGGTGCGGTGATGGCGGTACCGGCGCATGACGAGCGCGACTTCGGCTTCGCCAAGAAATACAAGCTGCCGATCAAGCAGTCCATCGCCGTCAAAGACCAGGATTTCAGCGAAGCCGCATGGCAGGAATGGTACGGCGACAAAGAGAGCGGCATCTGCGTGAATTCCGGCAAATACGACGGCCTCGACTATGCGCAAGCCGTGGATGCCATCGCCGCCGATCTCGCGGGCAAAGGCCTGGGCGAGAAGAAAGTGCAGTTCCGCCTGCGCGACTGGGGCATCTCGCGCCAGCGCTACTGGGGCTGCCCCATCCCCATCATCCACTGTCCCGCCTGCGGCGACGTGCCCGTGCCGGACGAACAGTTGCCGGTGGTGCTGCCGGAGAATGTGACCATCACCGGTGCCGGTTCACCGCTGGCCAAGATGCCCGAGTTTTATGATTGCAGTTGCCCCAAGTGCGGCGGCAAGGCCAGGCGCGAGACCGACACCATGGATACCTTCGTGGAATCGTCCTGGTACTACGCGCGCTACACCAGCCCAGATTGCAGCACGGGACTGGTGGACGAACGCGCACGCCACTGGTTGCCGGTGGACCAGTATATCGGCGGCATCGAGCACGCCATCCTGCATCTATTGTATGCGCGCTTTTTCAACAAAATGATGCGCGACGTCGGGGTGTTTGGCCCAGATGCTGCAAAGTCCGGAAAATTCGACGAGCCCTTCACCCATCTGCTCACCCAGGGCATGGTGGTGGCGCCGACGTTCTATCGTGAAGGCGAGGGCGGCAAGAAGCTGTGGATCAACCCGGCCGACGTTGAAGTGGCTATCGACGCCAAGGCGCGCCCCATCGGTGCGAAGCTCAAAGCCGACGGCTTGCCCGTCATTATCGGCGGCACCGAGAAGATGTCGAAATCCAAGAATAACGGCGTCGATCCGCAGGCAATCATCGATGCCTACGGCGCGGATACCGCACGAGTGTTCATGATGTTTGCCGCGCCACCCGATCAGCAACTGGAATGGTCGGACAGCGGCGTCGAGGGCGCTTACCGCTTCCTCAAGCGCGTGTGGAAAGCCGCGCATGATCACGTCGCACAAGGCATAACCGCTTCCTACAGCAGCGGTGAATTGAGCACAGCGGCGCAGGCACTGCGCCTGCAGCTGCACCAGACCATACAGAAAATTGATGACGATTATGGTCGCCGCAAAACCTTCAACACCGCGATCGCGGCAGTCATGGAACTGTTGAACGCGCTCGCTAAATTTGACGAGCAAACGCCGCTTGCGCGCGCCGTCACTCAGGAGGTGCTGGAAACCACGGCCCTGCTGCTCGCCCCTATCGCACCGCACATCTGCCAAGCATTGTGGAACGAGCTGCGCCCTGGCAGCGACCTGCTGGAGCAAGCTTTTCCCAAGGCAGATCCAGCTGCCCTGGTACAGAATGAAATCGAGTTGGTGATCCAGGTGAATGGCAAGCTGCGCGGTAACCTGCGCGTAGCAAAAGACACCGACAAGGCGACACTGGAGCAGCTTGCGCTGGCACACGAGGCGGTGCAGAAGCAGCTCGCGGGCGGCACCGCCAAGAAAGTCATTGTCGTGCCGGGGCGCCTGATCAACGTGGTGATTTAATCTGCTGATTTATTTTGGGAGTCCGACCATGCGCATCACCCTGCTACTGACTGTTGTTGTTTTGCTCAGCGCCTGCGGCTTTCACATGCGCGGCCATGACAAGCAAGGGACGGAATATGCCTTTCATACCGTTTATCTGAAAGCGGCGGCGGAAACACCATTTGTCACCGAATTGCGCCTTTATCTGGAGCTGAGCAAGTTGGCCCTTGCCAGCTCTGCGGCACAGGCCGATCTGGTTCTGGACGTGGTTTCCGAGTCCAATGATAAGCAGATCATCGCCTTGTCCGGTTCTGGCCAGGTGCGTGAGTTCCAGTTGCGCTACAAGGTTGCGCTGCGCGCTTACGACAACAAGCAGAATGACTGGCTCAGCGCGGATGAAATCCTGTTGCAACGCAGCCTGACTTTCGATGACTCACAGGTGCTCGCGAAAGAACAGGAAGAAGCCATGCTCCTGCGCGACATGCGCTCGGATGCCGTACAACAGGTTATGCGCCGCTTGGCGCGCGCAAAACCCCGCACTGAAAATAGTGATGTAGCGCGATGAAGCTATCTGGCGAAGATCTGCCGCGTCATCTGGCTGGCGGGCTGCAACCGCTCTATGTCATCCACGGCGAAGCCCTGCTGCTTGCCATAGAAGCTGCCGATGCCATACGCGCGGCGGCGCGCAATAGCGGTTACAGCGAGCGCGAGGTGATCATCGCCGAAGCAGGCTTTAAATGGGCGGAGCTACGCAACAGCGCGCAAAGCATGTCACTGTTTTCCTCGCGCAAGCTGGTTGATCTGCGCATTCCCTCGGGCAAGCCCGGTGTGGAAGGCGCGCAAGCCCTGCAGGATTATTGCCAGCAGCTGCATGCCGACACCGTGACACTGGTGTCCTTGCCGCGCCTTGATGGCGCGGCGCAGAAGAGCAAATGGTTCGGCGCGCTGGCTGAACGGGGCGTGGTCATCTCCGCCGATGGAATCCAGCTGAACGCTCTACCAGCCTGGATTGCCGGTCGTTTAAAGCGGCAGCAACAATCGGCCGATGCGGACACGCTGGCATTTCTGGCACAGCGCGTGGAAGGCAATCTGCTCGCTGCTTTTCAGGAAATCCAGAAGCTGGCTTTACTGTTTCCCGCCGGTCCACTGTCATTCGACCAGGTAAAAGACGCGGTGATGGATGTGGCACGCTACGACGTATTCAAACTTTCAGAGGCCATGCTGGCCGGTGATGCGGCACGCTTTGTGCACATCCTCGAAGGCCTGCGTGCCGAGGGTACAGCCACAGTGCTGATTTTATGGGCGCTCGCCGAAGACATCCGCACCCTCGCCCGGGTATCGCGCGCCCTGCAAAGCAGCGGGAATCTGGCGCATGCGCTGCGCGATGCCCGCGTATGGGGCGTGCGCCAGCAACTGGTAGAACGTGCCGTGCGCCGCTTCTCCCCTGCGCTGGCCGAGCGCGCCTTGCGCCAGGCGGCCCATATAGACAAGCTGGTGAAAGGCCTGCGTAGCGGCGACGCGTGGGACGAGCTAATGCAGCTAGGCGTGCGCTGCGCCCGTGCGGGAGTCGCAACAAGATGAAGCCTGATTCCAATTTCAATTCGAAGGTGAAGCAAGGCGGCGGTGAGCAAACGACAAAGGCAGTGCAACCAGCACGGCCAAGAGTGAGCGAGGCTATCAATTCCGCATCTGCTTTAGCCGATAGCGGATTGCGCACTTTTAGTGATGCCAACGCAGGGGCACCGATGAAGTGTAATTGGAACGAGGAAGTATTGCTGGTGCTGACTAACCTGCCTGATCACGCCAGTGCCCAGCGTTTGGCGCAGGCGCTGGTCTCAAGCCGAGCCGCAGCCTGTGTTAACGTGCTGGCCGAATGCACTTCGGTGTATCGTTGGCAGGGAGCAGTGGAGACTGCACGCGAAGTTCCGTTGCTGATCAAATCCACGCGTTCCGCCTACGCACGTTTGCAGGAAGAAATACGCGCGCAGCATCCTTATGAACTTCCGGAGATTATCGCCATCCCACTCAGCACCGGCTTGCCCGCCTATCTGCAATGGGTAGCCAATGAAACTCAATTTAACAACAAGGATTAAGCCCTATGCGTTTTGTGCTTCTGTTGCTGCTGTTTCTTCAACCTCTCGCCCATGCAGATAGTTTGCTGGAACGACTGCCTTTGCTTGGCACAAAAAAACAGGCCTCCTTCCTCCCCCCCGACCAGGCATTCGAACTGAGCGTCAGCTCGCGCGACGCACACACGCTGATTGCCAGCTTCAGGGTTACGCCCAGTTACTACCTGTATCGCGACAAGGTGAGCTTCAGCCTCAAGGACGATGCAGCCAAAACTGCCAATGCCCGGATCACCAAGGTCAGCCTGCCGCAGGGTGAGCCCAAGCAAGATCCCAACTTCGGCGAGATGAGGGTGTTCCACCAATCGTTCCAGGCTGAAATTGCGCTGGAAAGCAGCAGCAAATCCCCCCAGCAGATCACGCTGCAGGCCAGCTATCAGGGGTGCAGCGAGGACGGCCTTTGCTATCCGCCCATCGACAAGGAAATCACGCTGACCCTGCCCGCCGGCATGATCGCAGCAGCAGCGCTCAAACCGGCGCAAGCCAGCGCTGCAGCGACAGCCGCCACGCCGTCCCAGTCGGCCAGCAGTGAGCGCCCTGCCTCTGAAAACAGCCAGATTGCCAGGCTGTTCCAACAGGGCAGCTTCTGGCTGATTGTCTCGTTCTTTTTCGGCGCCGGCCTGCTCCTGGCCTTTACGCCCTGCATGTTTCCCATGGTGCCCATCCTCTCCGGCATTATCGTCGGGCGTGGCCACCACCTGACCAAGAGCCACGCATTCATCCTGTCCCTGTCCTACGTGCTCGGGATGGCGCTCACTTACGCCGCAGCAGGCGTCGCAGCCGGGCTGTCCGGCACGCTGCTGTCGAACGCGCTGCAAACACCGGCTGTACTGGGCAGTTTCGCTGCAATTTTTGTGCTGCTGTCCTTGTCCATGTTTGGCTTCTACGAACTGCAATTGCCTTCAGCCCTGCAAAACAAGCTTGCCAGCGGCAGCAACCGCTTGCACGGCGGGCATATCAGCGGCGTGTTTGTGATGGGCGCCCTTTCCGCCATTATCGTCAGCCCATGCGTTGCCGCTCCGCTTGCCGCCGCACTCTTATACATAGGCCAGACACACGACGCTTTCCTCGGAGGCATGGCTCTGTTTTCCCTGGCGCTCGGCATGGGGTTACCGCTGCTGCTGATCGGCACTTCAGCCGGTGCATTGCTGCCCAAGGCGGGCGCTTGGATGGAATCGGTCAAGCGCTTCTTTGGCGCGCTGCTGCTGGCTCTGGCAATCTGGATTATTGCGCCGCTGCTGTCTGTGAGTGTGCAAATGCTGCTGTGGGCAACCCTGCTGATACTGTCTGCCGTCTATATGCATGCGCTGGATGGCCTGCCCAGCAATGCCAGCGGCTGGCGCAAGCTGTGGAAGGGATTGGGCATACTCGCCCTGCTGCTGGGCTGCGCCTTTCTGATCGGCGTGCTGTCGGGAGCACGCGACATCCTGCGCCCCCTGTCTTCCCTGGGAGGCACTGTCCAGGCCGAAACAGAGGACAAGCTGCAGTTCGTCCGCATCAAAAATCTGGCTGAGCTGAACAAACGCATCGCACAGGCCAAAGGCAAACGCGTCATGCTGGATTTTTATGCGGATTGGTGCGTTTCATGCAAGGAAATGGAGCGCTTTGCCTTTGCCGATGACCGCGTGCGCTCAAAACTGCAAAACACGCTACTGCTGCAGGCAGATGTCACCGCCAACAGCGAGGATGACCGGGCACTATTGCAACATTTCGAGCTTTTCGGCCCTCCTGCCATCTTGTTTTTCGACACTCGGGGGCGCGAAGTCGCCGACGATCGCGTAACCGGCTATCAGGATATCGAACAGTTCATGCTTACGCTCAACAACGTTATTGAAAATTAGAAAACGATTAAATTCAGGCAAAATCTGGACAAACATACCCAATTTACGGCAAAATGCACACGTGAAAAATATTCTGGTGTTAAACGGCCCCAACCTGAATCTGCTCGGCAGTCGCGAGCCGGACGTTTATGGTCGCGTCACGTTAACCGAAATTAATCAAAAATTGACGCAATTAGCGCTGAAAAACGGCGCAAATATATCCACATTGCAAAGCAACGCCGAGGCAGAGCTGATTGCACGAGTGCATGCGGCACGCCAGGATGGAACAGACTTCATAATCATCAATCCGGCCGCTTTTACCCATACCAGTGTCGCACTGCGTGATGCACTGGCTGCCGTGGCGATTCCTTTTGTTGAGGTTCATCTCTCCAATGTGTTCGCACGCGAAGCCTTCCGCAAGGAGTCTTATTTTTCCGACCTCGCCGTTGGCGTCATCAGCGGTTTAGGCGCGAGCGGCTATGAGCTCGCACTGCAATACGCATTACAAGTACCAGGCAACCGGTAACAAGTGACAGGCGCAAGTAATAACCAGCGGGGTTTCTATTCACTCGTCACCAAACAGCATTATTTCTAGGGAGTTAATCATGGATTTACGCAAAATCAAGACACTGATAGAACTGGTTGAAAATTCCGGCATCGCCGAACTGGAAATCAGCGAAGGCGAAGAACGCGTACGTATTTCACGTTCTTCCCAAGTACAGCATGTATATGCCAGTAGCGCACCACAACCTCAGTTCGCAGCCCCAGCTCCAGCGGCACCTGCCGCAGCTGCGGCACCAGCGGCACCGGAAGGCCATATCGTCAAGTCACCCATGGTAGGCAGCTTTTATCGCTCCGCCTCGCCGGGTTCCAAACCATTCGTCGATATCGGCCAGGCGGTCAGCTCAGGCGACACCCTGTGCATCATTGAAGCGATGAAGCTGCTGAATGAAATTGAATCTGATCAGAGCGGTGTAATCAAGGCCATTCTGGTTGAAAATGGGCAAGCCGTTGAGTTCGGCCAACCACTCTTTATTATTGGATAACGATCCTGCACATCATCGGTTGATGATGTGCGCAGCACCCCAGCAGGAGTACCCAGAAAATGTTTGAAAAAATACTGATCGCGAATCGCGGCGAAATTGCCCTGCGTATTCAGCGCGCCTGTCGCGAGATGGGCATCAAGACCGTAGCCGTGCACTCTGAGGCAGATGCCGATGCCAAGTATGTCAAGCTGGCAGACGAATCGGTATGCATTGGGCCAGCTCCCTCTTCCTTGAGCTATCTGAA
Organism: Nitrosomonadales bacterium; assembly: GCA_025408405.1. GTDB lineage: Bacteria > Pseudomonadota > Gammaproteobacteria > Burkholderiales > Gallionellaceae > 39-52-133. The sequence continues at coordinate 58,856 of JANYJE010000066.1, forward strand.
TATTCCCGCCATTATCAGTGCAGCGGAAGTAACCGACGCGCAAGCGATACACCCCGGTTACGGCTTCCTCTCCGAAAACGCGGATTTTTCCGATCGTGTGGAAAAGAGCGGATTCGTATTTATCGGCCCGAAAGCCGAGACCATACGCCTGATGGGCGACAAGGTTTCTGCCAAGATCGCCATGAACAAGGCCGGCGTACCCTGCGTACCGGGCGTCGAAGGCGCGCTGCCGGAAGATCCGGCTGAAATCGTGAAAATCGCACGCAGCATCGGCTATCCGGTCATCATCAAGGCAGCTGGCGGCGGCGGCGGCCGTGGCATGCGCGTGGTGCATACCGAAGCCGCGCTGGTGAATGCAGTCAACATGACACGCTCCGAAGCACAGGCTGCATTCAACAACCCCATGGTATACATGGAGAAATTCCTGGAAAACCCGCGCCATATCGAGTTCCAGGTGCTGGCCGACACGCATGGCAATGCCGTTTATCTGGGCGAGCGCGACTGCTCCATGCAGCGTCGCCACCAGAAAATTATTGAAGAAGCGCCCGCCCCCATGCTCAATCCCAAGCTGCGCGACAAGATCGGCGAGCGTTGCGCCGAGGCATGTCGCAAGATTGGCTATCGCGGCGCTGGCACCTTCGAGTTCCTGTTTGAGAACAACGAGTTCTTCTTTATCGAGATGAACACCCGCGTGCAGGTGGAACATCCGGTGACAGAAATGATTACCGGCATCGACATCGTGCAGGAACAGATACGCATTGCCGCAGGTGAAAAGCTGCGCTTCCGCCAGAGGGACATCCAGTTCCGGGGGCATGCTGTCGAGTGCCGTATCAATGCGGAGCATCCGTATAAATTCACCCCCTCACCCGGCCGCATCACCACCTGGCATACCCCGGGCGGCCCCGGCATCCGTGTGGATTCCCACGTGTATGCCAACTATGTCATCCCGCCGCATTACGACTCCATGATAGGCAAGGTGATTGCCTACGGCGATACGCGTGAACAGGCGATGGCGCGCATGCGCACCGCCCTGTCGGAAATGGCGGTCGAGGGCATCCTGACCAACATCCCCTTGCATCAGGAGTTGATGCTGGACGCCGCGTTTATCCGTGGCGCCACCAGTATTCATTATCTGGAACACAAGTTAGCCGAACGCGCCAAGGCCAAATAATATGGCATGGCTAACGCTGACCGTGAATGCGGATGCTGCATATGCGGAGAGCCTGAGCGAAGCACTGCTGGAGCTGGGCGCCTTGTCGGTGGACATGCACGACGCGGACGCCGACACTCCGGAAGAGCAGGCCATTTTCGGCGAACCGGGCGAACCCACCTCCAGCCTGTGGTCACATAATCGCGTCACCGCGCTGTTCCCCGAGGATGCACAGGTACAGGACATCCTGCTGCAAGCCTCGCTGGCAGCAGGCTTGCAACAATCGCCGCCGCACCACATTGCCCCCCTGCCGGACAATGATTGGGTACGCCTGACGCAATCGCAGTTCGACCCCATACGCATTTCACAACGCCTGTGGATAGTCCCCACCTGGCATACGCCTGTTGAACCCGATGCCATCAACATCGTGCTCGATCCCGGTCTGGCATTCGGTACCGGCAGCCATCCGACTACGCGACTGTGCCTGCGCTGGCTGGATGAAAACCTGCGCGGCGGCGAAAACGTGCTGGATTACGGTTGCGGCTCGGGCATCTTGGCGATAGCTGCCATGAAACTGGGTGCCGGCAGTGCCTATGGTGTGGATGTGGATGCACAGGCCGTGCAATCCAGCCGCGACAATGCGCTGGCCAACCAGGTCGAAGCACGCTTTGACTTGCCTGATAAAAATCTGCAGCATTACGACATCGTCGTTGCCAACATTCTCACCAACCCGCTCAAGGTGCTCGCTCCGCTGCTGGCGGGTGCAACCCGCCAGGGCGGGCAAATTGTGTTGTCCGGCATACTGGGCGAACAGGCCGAAGACGTGATGCAAGTCTATGCGCAATGGTTCAACCTTAAACCAGCAGTCATGGAGGATGGCTGGGCGCGTTTGTCAGGTATCAGAAAATGACAGAAATCACTCAATGTCCGCAGTGCGGCACTCGCTTCAGAGTTACCCAGGCTCAGCGCGAATCACATCAAGGCATGGTGCGCTGCGGTCGTTGCCAGGAAGTGTTCAATGCCGCCGCGCACCTGTATGACGATGAGCCCAGCCCGCAATTGGTGCTGCCGATCGAGCCTGTTGAACACGCCCACCCACCGAAAAACCTGGAAGCGAGCCCTGACGCTGCCGCCGCGCAAGACTCCAATGACTTCAGTTATCTGGATGATGTATATGAGGTCCCGCAACCTGCCCGGCAGCACCGCTGGCCGTGGCGCATCGCCGCGCTGGCGCTGCTCTTGCTGCTGGCGGCGCAGGCAGTTTATTTCTACCGTGTCGAACTCTCCGCCAGCCAGCCGACCCTTAAACCCGCCCTGGCCCACGCTTGCGCAGTGTTCAAATGCACTATCCCGCTACCGCAGCAGCCAGACCTGTTGAGTATCGAGTCGTCTGCACTGGAGGCAGATCCGACCCAGGCCAACGTCATCACACTGAGCACACTGCTGCGCAACCGCGCCCCCTACGCGCTAGCCTACCCCAACCTCGAACTCACTCTCACCAATTTTGACGACAAAGCGCTTGCGCGCCGCACCTTCCGTCCCGAGGAATACCTCTCAGCCAGCGATAACGAGAAACTGGGCTTGCCTGCCAACCGCGAGACCAGCGTCAAGCTGCACCTCAATACTACAGACCTCAAGCCGGCCGGCTACCGACTTTACCTGCTGTACCCGCAGTAATGCTCCGGCACCGTCTCCTGTGCCTGCCAGCTGTTGAAATTAATAATTTTCGGCGAGCATGAAAACCAGTTGGATCATCAAAAAAGGTTGACTGGCAGCCTTCTTGCGCGTGCCAAACAAATCGGGGAACTGCAACTTCATGCTGGCTTGTGGTGAGACTTCCGCTAGCGCGGCAAAATATTGCGACGAAACTGAACCCGCTTTGCATTTAGAAACGAAGAGCATTGCATGCCGTGGCATAATTATCCGATGATATCTTTCTTGCTTTTTAGCTGCAATTCAGGACCACGCCAAGCGGCCACCCTGCCGCACCAGTCCGGGCTGATCGTCATCGGCTCTGATATCTGCACTATGAACATCGCTTGCTTGATCAGCTGGGGTGCTGCGGGTCTGCCAATTTGAATTGATGGGCAACTTCTCTTAATTCGCCATGTTATTTAATTCCTACGCGTTCATTTTTCTGTATTTGCCGGTAGTGCTACTGATCTATTTTCAGATGGCAAGACTCGGACATGCTTATGCAGCAGGCTGGCTGGCAATGGCTTCGTTGGTTTTCTATGGCTACTGGAACCCAGCCTATGTTGGTCTGCTGCTGTGCTCGATTATCTTCAATTACGCTTTTGGCATTTGGATTGCGAGGGCGCGCAGTAAAGCGGGGGCGGTGAATGGAAAACAGCTATTGGTGCTAGCGGTAGGTCTCAATCTGTTGCTGCTTGCTTATTACAAATATGCCAATTTCTTTCTAGGCAGTGCCAACAGCGTGGCAGGATTAAATCTCTCGCTGGGTGACATTATTTTGCCGCTGGGTATTTCTTTTTTCACGTTTACGCAGATCGCATTTCTGGTGGATACCTGGCAGGGCAAGGTAAAAGAATACAACTTTATTCACTACATGCTGTTCGTTACGTATTTCCCGCATTTGATTGCAGGGCCGGTGTTGCATCACGGTGAGATGATGCCGCAATTCGCACAGCGAAATAATTATCGCGTCAATTGGGATCATGTGGCCGACGGAATCGTGTTGTTCACGTTGGGGTTGTGCAAGAAAACGCTTTGGGCAGATTCGTTTGCACCTTATGCTCACGCGGTATTTGGCGGCGTCCAGCGCGGCGAAATTCCGACCATTTATGAGGCATGGTCGGGAGCGCTGGCCTACACCATGCAAATCTATTTCGATTTTTCCGGCTACACGGACATGGCGCTGGGTATTGCACTGATGTTCAACATCCGTCTGCCGATCAATTTCTATTCCCCGTACAAGGCCACCAGCATCATCGAATTTTGGCGTCGTTGGCACATGACGTTGTCGCGTTTTTTGCGTGACTATCTGTATATCCCCTTGGGCGGTAACCGCAAGGGCAAGCTGCGCCGCTATATAAACTTGATGGTTACCATGCTGCTGGGAGGCTTGTGGCATGGTGCCGGTTGGACCTATGTCTGCTGGGGAGCGCTGCATGGCGCTTACTTGAGCGTTAACCATGTGTGGCGCGAATGGTTGCCGGCCAGATGGGTGAAATGGACTCCCGCCTGGATTTCCAGTTTAACCGGAGGCGTGATCACTTTTATCGCGGTGGTAGCTGCCTGGGTTGTGTTCTACTCGGCAGATATTACTCACGCTGCGGTAATGCTGAAGGCGATGTCAGGCATTGAGGCGCGACCCATCACGTTCGATGCGGTCATACACAAACAATTGTTATTAAGCACGAACCTCAGCGGCCGGGAGTTGGTCATATTGCTGCTTTCGGCATTTGCATGGGTATGGATATTGCCTAATTCCACTACCGTAAAATTTATCAAGGGTAATTTCGTACTGATGCTGGCCCAGGCAATTGCGGTTGTGTATTTGCTTTACCTTGCCATAGACCGCTTTGGAAGTTACAGCCCCTTCCTATATTTCCAATTCTGACGCCATGAAGCACGCCAAATTCTTCTCGATTTTTGTGGTCACCGTGGTGGGGCTTTATGGCTCTGTTGGATTTTATTGTCTGCCACTGGCAAGCTTTGAAGGCGATTTGACCCGAATGGCTAAACTGCCTGAATCTCTGTTCGGATGGACAAAAGAGCAACCTGCGATCAATCCCACCCTTATGCAATCTGCCGAATGGCAGGATGCAGATGTGCTGGCGATTGGCGACAGCTTTACCAACGCTCAAGTCTGGCAAACAGTGTTCGCGCAGCACGGAGTGCGCATTAGAACTGAGAGCTGGGCAAGCATGTACAACATTTGCGAGGATGTTTCGGATTGGATTCGGAATAGGGGCTTCAAGGGGAAGTACGTCATTATCGAAAGTGCTGAGAAATATATAGAAGGTCGCCTGGCGCAATCGGTAGAGTGCAAACACATGGTATATCATCCGCTCGCCGTGGCACCTCCCCATCCACCCGTTACTCGACCTGCTCGGGATGTGTCTAATTATTCTGGCAGCATGTCAGTTGGCATTCAAACCGAATTGAACGCGCTCAAATACGAACAGTTAACTCGCATGCCTGATTTCCAGCACTGGGAAGATCTTGATGAAGTGAGAATGGAACGGATGAAAAATGGCTGCGACTTATTCAGTCACCCACGCTGCAACGACGTGCTCTTTTACAAGAAAGACCGGATTGAGGATTTGAACGAAAACGTCCTTGAGGACATGGAAAAAACCAACATCAGACTGCGGGGCTACACAACGGTATGGGTTGTCATTCCTGACAAAGCCACTGTCTATTTGCATACGGACAAAAAATTCTGGGATAAGGCTGAGCGCAGGTTTCATGCCCCCAATCTCCTGAAAGATTTCCAGCAGGCTGTTCGAGAAAAAACAGTGGATCTGTATTTGGCGAACAACACGCATGTGTCAACGACAGGCTACCTGCTTATGGGAAATGTAATTTATAACAACATGTATCACTGACGGGCTAGAGTCAGTGACACAGCACTTATTAGAGCGCTTGGCCGTCGGCCAATCACCTGATGAATTTCATATTGAAATACCACAAGTTCAACTTGTATCGTTTTAATCCATGAATCATCGTCATTACCAATAGGACTTGCCTGGGATCTGTTTATGAATACTAAACGCGTTTGGATTGCAAGTTCACTTTTGTCATTACTGGCGCTCCTGCTGATCCTGATTCAGCATTGGGGCATGACCCTAAGTAATGCAGATGATCCCTGGATTGCCCAACTGGGTTATGCCTCCGGGGTTGTGCAGGGCAGCATCGATGCGGCCAAGCTTCAAGGGCGATTTGGATTTATCCCTGTGTTGACCATTGCTCAATGGCCATACCTCCTGGATAGCTGGGAACTTGTAAATTCCATCAGGATAATAGTCAATGGATTCGTGTTCCTCAGCTTTGTATTATTTTGTTCAAAACTAACCAATAAATACACCGGGGTATTGATGGGCTTGGTGTGGCTCGCATTGATCGACATTAGCTCGAGCAACTATAGCCCTATTCACGGTTTCCTGTTGTTTTTCAATTTGCAGTTCTGTTTTTTGTTTATGAGCTTATATTTGTTTCTGGATAGGCTGGAAAAAAACGCTCCCGGGCAGGTTATTGTTACGCCTTATTTGCTGTTCGCTTTTGCCCTGTTGGCATATGAACCCATGATTTTTTATGCCGGAATTTTCCCCGCCCTCTATGTCTACAAAAGGGCGCAAGGCCAGGATTCAGAACATAAGACCAGCCTCCTGATCCACGCAAAAAAATTCCTGATCCAAAACTACGCGCTCGTAGTGGTCGTGGCCGTGTATTTGCTTTTCTACCTCGGATTTAAAAAGATATATGCAACTGGTGCGCAAGGCCTTGATTTAGATGGAAGCTGGTCCGCGATATTGAAAACTATTGTTGATTTCTCAGTTCACGGATTTCATGTTCAGCTTAAACCGTTTACTGGCACTGCATTTGAACAATACCCTCCCACGAACTTGCTGCTAGCGGTGATTTTTGCTGGTGCGATATTACTGGCGATGCTGTTAATCATTCCGCGCATTGAAGGAAATTTGATTGCGCCCAATTTATATAAAAAGAAATCGCTGGCTGTATTGGTTTTTTTCATCCTATCACCCAATATTTTGTATGGCTTTGTCGAGGGCTATAGAAAGTGGGCAAATTATGACCCGCACTATGTAGGCAACTATTTCAGCTCATTTCCATTGGCAATGGCTATTGCACTTATAGTGTTGTATCTGGTTGGTGGAAACAAATCAAAGCATGAAAAAGCACTTTTTTTCCTGGTTCTTTATGTATTTTTTAGCTCTGCATGTGACAATTACTTGCGTTGGGGACAACTGGCAAAAAACAATCGCAATGAGAGCGTTTTATGGCAAAATGCTATACAGAATTTGAGCCAACACACTTTTGACGCGCATCTCCAAACTCTGATTTGCGCCACCAATGCGCCGCAGCACGTTTCTGGCGATGACAAATACTGGTCTCAATATCTCTCCAAGAAGTTCTCTGCCAACATTCTGTACATATCGAACAGAGTCTCCACGGCATCCTGTGACGTCATGCTGAATTTCCATAAAAACTGATGCTCAGGCGGGGGGATTATTTGCCAGTGATTTTTCTTGGAACTTCAGGGGGCGGGATAAAAAGCAAGGCTCCTCCAGGAAATCTAAGGGGTATCTTGCAAAACTCTTAGCTAAGAAGCTCTGCTCTCTGGCAAAATGCCGAACGGCCCGCTGGGCCTTTCCTATTTCCTACAATTTCTGGACGGATACAGACCACCATGCTAATTGGTTCCGGACTACTGGCACAGGCTTTTGCTCCATCATTCGTCCAGCGTGACGATGTGTGGATATATGCGGCTGGAGTCTCCAACTCCACCTGCTGCGACGTGCACGAATTCGCGCGCGAACATCGACGCCTGTTGGAAGCGTTGAAACGCGCAAAATCCAGCGACACTTTTGTTTATTTCGGTACTTGCAGCGTCAATGATCCAGAAGCAAAAAACACAGCTTATGTGCAGCACAAACTGGCGATGGAGAAAGTGGTATCCGCCCATCCTTGCCACTTGATACTGCGCTTGCCCCAAGTTGCCGGGAGAACGCCCAATCCCCATACGCTATTGAATTTTCTGTATGCGTGCATATCGCGCAGCGAAGCTTTTCCGCTGTGGCGCAAAGCAAAACGCAACATTATCGATGTCGTGGATGTCGTAGCCATCGCACAATACCTGATCGAAGACAAAGCTGTGCGGAACATTACGATCAACATCGCAAACCCGGTCAGCTACCCAATGGCCGACATCGTCGCTGCAATGGAGAAAATCGTTGGCAAGCACGCCATCTACAATGTCGTCGAACGCGGATCCGAATATCCAATCGATACCAGTGCAATTCTGCCCATACTGGATAAAGCGGGCGTAAAATTTGGCGAGGGTTATATCGAACGAGTTATAGGTAATTATTATGGAAAATAAATCTGTTAACGCCTGCAAGCTATCTATCGTCGTTCCTGTATACCGCAGCGCACTGATTCTGCCGCGACTGGTCGAACAAATCGCGGCAGAGATGCGGCAGGCTGGACTGGCCGAAAATTTCGAATTGTTACTGGTCAACGATGCCAGCCCAGACAACAGCTGGCAGGTAATCCGTTCACTCGCCCAGGACAACCCCTTTATCAAGGGAATCACGCTACGGCGCAACTTCGGCCAACATAATGCCATCATGGCCGGACTCAACCATGTGCGCGGCGACTTTATCGTTCTCATGGACGACGACTTGCAGCATCCGCCGCAAGCGATCGCTAACATGGTGCGCGCACTTAGCGAGGGCTACGACGTCTGCTACACCAAATATTTAAATCGCCAGCACGCAGCCTGGAAAAAACTAGGCAGCCAGTTCAACGATTGGGTGGCCACACGCTTGTTAAACAAGCCGAAGGGGCTGTATCTCTCCTCTTTCAAGGCAATTCGCAAGGACATAGCCGACGAGATAATCAAATACAATGGGCCATATGCGTATGTAGACGGACTCATTCTCGATACCACTCGCTCCATTACGACCATTGATATCGAACACCAGGCGCGCGATGAAGGTGAAGGAAACTACAATTTGCGGCGCTCACTATCGCTGTGGCTGAAAATGGCAACCAGTTTCTCGGTTGTGCCGTTGCGTCTGGCAACATTAATGGGATTTACACTCGCAGCGCTGAGTGCGGTGATGATCATCTTTGTTATTGTGCAGAAAATTCTGCACCCGGAGTTACCCGCCGGCTGGGCTTCGCTGATCGCAACAGTCTTGTTTATCGGTGGCATGCAGACAGTTTTCATAGGCTTGATCGGTGAATATCTTGGGCGGGCGTATCTCAAGCTCAACCATAAGCCGCAATTTGTTATCGGCAGTACCACCTGGACAGGAACGAAGCAAAATGACCAAGCCGGAATTTGATCAGTACGCCGAAGGGTACGATCGTGTGCTGGGTGAATCAATCCCTGAGGGCCTGAACGAGGACAGCTATTTTGCAGAATACAAAGTCGCTCTCATGGCAGCACGTCTGGGCGAAAAGAGGCCGGCACGCATCCTCGATTTTGGTTGCGGCGCAGGTCGTAGCCTGCCCTATCTTGAAAAACATTTTCCCGAAGCGGAGTTATGGGGGTATGACGTCTCGCCCGCCTCACTCAAGGTCGCGTCCGGGCGCGTACCCCGCGCAAAACTTTTTTCGGACTGGAGTGCCATCACGGGCATACATTTCGACGCGATAATTGCCGCCAACGTGTTCCACCATATTCCCCCAGAGCAGCGCCAATCGGCACTGGCCCAATGCCACGATGCCTTGGCTGTGGGAGGGCAAATGTTTTTGTTCGAACACAATCCGTACAACCCCGCCACACGTTGGATATTCGAACGCTGCCCGTTTGATGCGGATGCGGAAATGCTCAATCTGAAAACCGCTCTCGCCCTGACGGCCCAGGCCGGCTTCAGTACTGAACAACATGGCTACACCCTGTTCTTTCCCCGCCCGCTTGCTTTTCTGCGCGGCCTCGAACCCTGGCTGATACGCCTGCCACTAGGAGCTCAGTACTATGTCCAGATGGCGTAGTGAGTCCGCTTACCTTGGGCGCTATGCGGGTAGCGGTGCGCTAAACACCCTAGTCGGCTTTGCCGTCATTTTCATGTTGATGTGGCTCGGCATTTCACCGTTCATCGCTAATGTGGCCGGATATGCTGTTGGCTTCATTCTTGGGTTTGTGCTATCCAAGAAGTTCGTGTTCAGAAGTAATGGTCATTTTGTTGCGGAAGGGGTGCGCTACCTGATCGCTTTCATTATTTCTTTCTCGTGCAATTTGCTAGCCCTGCACTTTGCTTTAACTGTTTTAAATTTTCATGCTGCAATAGCTCAAATTGCTGCTGCTGCGAGTTACACGCTCATCATGTACCTGTTAATCCGGATATTCGTTTTTTCTCCTAAATCCAAAATTGATAATCTGGCATGATCTTGGGCCGCCTTAGATTCGAGCAAGTGGACGCGCTATCCGATGCGGCAACACATTGGATGTTCGATGCAGGAGACAATCCTGACGCATAAGCCGGATAGTGGCCAGACATGAGGTAAGTTGGACTGGCTATTTTTTCTTTAATGTTTCCAATCTATCTCGATATCTTTTGAGCACCGCAGGCTCGGCGTTGTGCATCTCAAGCAAGCCAATGGCGAGTCTCATCTCGCGAATTGCATTCTCATATTTTTTCTCACCCTCCCAGTATTCGCTGACCATATAAAGTGCTTCTGGATTCTGGATAAAGGACAGCACATATATCTTGTTGATTGGGGTGTCCAAGTTTTTTAATTTATCGGTGTCGGGCAATAAAAAAGAAATAACGGCCGCAATGGCAACAGCCACGATAATCACTTTTGTTACAAAACTGGTTTGATTCTGCTCGACAGTGCTCATGTGCGCGTTCCTCTGGAAGAATATTTTTCCAAAACCTCTTGGAGTTGAAAATTAGTCGTTGTTTATTAGGGTAGGCGGTTTCAAGATCCAAGTGCAACAAGGTTAAGTTGATTTGCCCAGTAAGTCTTAAAGTCAAAAGCGCCTTCAGGAAGGAAGACTTCAGCAGGGCATTTCCAGTTTAGCGTTTTTCTGGGGCGCGTGTTGAGTTTCCA
>JANYJE010000067.1 GCA_025408405.1 Nitrosomonadales bacterium
TGGAAACTCAACACGCGCCCCAGAAAAACGCTAAACTGGAAATGCCCTGCTGAAGTCTTCCTTCCTGAAGGCGCTTTTGACTTTAAGACTTACTGGGCAAATCAACTTAACCTTGTTGCACTTGGATCTTGAAACCGCCCCGTATTTATTGAACATTCAAACCGCGTATTGACCCGGGATTTCCTGCTTGATCAGGCGCGTGGACGTAGTATGGACTTGTTCGACCGCAGCATTGATCTGCTGGTATCCCGTCTGCGCCAAAAACTCGGGGATGACCCGCGTACACCCAGCCTGATCAAGACCGTGCGTGGCGAAGGATATTGGTTCGATGCAAAGGTTACGCGATAATGAAAAATCTAATTCCGGATACGCTATTTTTGCGGCTTTTCCTGCTGATGTTTATCATGCTGACTGCCAGCCATTACATTGGCGTGGCAGTCCTTGATCACTCCCGCACGATTGATCCTAATAATCATCTACAGCCACGTCAATCATCTGGATATTTCTGGTTTGCCGTGCGTTTAATGGCAACTGCGCTGACCGCATGGATAGCCGCACGCTGGCTGTCACTTCCTATCAAGCGCATGGCACAGGCTGCAAGTGAGTTGGGCGAGAATCTGGATAGCCCGCCACTCGATGCGACACGCGGCCCGTCCGAAGTGCGACAAGCATCCATCGTGTTCAACCAGATGCAAGCACGTCTCCAACAACAGATAGCCGAGCGCAATCGTTTTCTGGCTGCAGTTTCCCATGATTTGCGCACTCCGCTTACACGGCTCAAGCTACGCGCGGAAAAAGTTGGCATTCAGGATTTAAAATCAGACATCCATGGGGATATCGACGAAATGACTGCGATGATTGATGCGACACTCGGCTACCTGCGCGGTGACGGGCAGCTGGAAGTAGCGTGTTTGCTGGATATTTCTGCACTCGTGCATTCCATGGCGGAAGACGCCGAGGATAGAAAAGATACTGTAACCGTAACGGGAATTGTGCAGCCTATCCTGGCTCAGCCGCTGGCATTGCGCCGATGCCTGAATAATCTGATTGAAAATGCCATTCGCTACGGGAATTGCGCTTACATTACGCTTAACGACGCTGGCGACAAGCTCATCATTTCCATTCACGATACCGGGCAAGGCATTCCCGATGATCAGCTGGAAGCTGTTTTTGCGCCATTCTATCGTATCGAAGCGTCGCGCAGCCGCCATACTGGCGGGGTGGGCCTCGGACTTTCAATTGCCCGTGACATCGCCCAAAAACACGGGGGCGGCCTCACCTTAAGAAATGCACCGGAAGGCGGATTGGTAGCCGCTCTGGAATTACCCAAACGGCATTGAGTTTCAAAATCTGATTATTGACATCGGCAGGCTACATCATGCACACAGGGAAGCAAGGCTGATCAACGGAGAACCCTGGAATGCAAGCCCCGGAATTGGGTCAGTACATTGAGCGCCTCACCAGGCAATTCAACCGCGATTACTGCTACACTGCGATTCCATGTGGCTTGCATGGATCTTCATACCCCCGCCTCATGTCGGAGGTTATAGGTTTGTTAATTCATGGTGACATCTGGCTGATTGCCAGGTGCGTTTGAGAGGAGTCGGCATGGACATTTCTCCGCTTTCCACAACACCTGTTACCGCCCCCAATAGCCAGAGCGTGGTAGCGCCGGGTTTCGTTACTGCAACACCCAGCGTGCCTGATTCCGCTCCCCCAGCAGCCACTGCCGGAAAAACAACTGATACCCCACAACCGGTGTCTTTGGATCACCTTGCACAAGCAGTCAAACAAATAAACGATGCCTTTACTCAAATGGGCCAGAATCTCTATGTGTCATTCGAACAAGACAAAGCCACGGGATTCATTGTGGTCAAAATTGTAGACCAGACCACCAAGGAAATAGTCCGTCAAATACCATCAAAGGCAATGATAGCGCTGGCGCAATCGCTTGATGCTCAGGATGCCGTGGGGAAGTTGATACACAATGTAGCCTGAGGAAAAATAGGGTGTTATTCTTAAATGCAGCAGCCTGTAGCCGATAACAGAATCGCGCAGGAGATAACTTCCCATTGGATATAAAGATGGAAAAACAGGAAACGCTAGATCCGTCTGACTGGAGTTCCATCCGGGAACAGGGACACCAGATGCTCGACGATATGTTTAATTACCTTGAGCATATTCGTGAACGTCCCGTGTGGCAGCCCATCCCGCAAGAAACGCGCGCCTTGTTCCAGGAATCTCTGCCGCAGCAGCCTGGCGACCTGGCTGTTGCGCATCAGACGTTCATGCAAGACATTCTGCCCTTTTCCGTCGGTAACGCCCATCCCGCTTTCATGGGCTGGGTACATGGCGGCGGCACGCCGGTGGGCATGCTGGCTGAAATGCTGGCGGCCGGGTTGAACGCAAACCTCGGCGGACGTGACCAGATTCCGATCGAGGTCGAGCGCCAGGTGTTGCAGTGGATGCGCGAATTATTCAATTTTCCGCCATCCGCCAGCGGACTGTTCGTAACCGGAACTTCCATGGCAAATTTGATCGGCGTGCTGGTAGCGCGCACCGCCGCGCTTGGCGCAGATACGCGTCGGCTGGGCGTGGAGGCCGCCGACCAGAATTTAGTTGCATACGCTTCGGCTGGCGCTCACATCAGCATTGCCCAGGCAATGGACATCGCCGGATTGGGAAGCGATGCGTTACGGCTTGTTCCGGTAAATAAACAGCGCCAGATGGATATTGCAGCGCTGCAGCTGGCTATCGCAGCGGATCGGGCGGCCGGGCTCACCCCCTTCTTTATCGTCGGTATGGCTGGCACTGTGGATACCGGCGCAGTGGATGACCTGACCGCACTGGCGGATATCTCGCGACAGGAACAGCTATGGTTCCACATCGATGGTGCCTACGGGGCGCTGGGCATGCTGGCTCCAGACATTGCCCCCAGGCTGCACGGGATTGAACGCGCAGATTCCATCGCCTTCGATTTCCACAAATGGGGACAGGTACCTTATGACGCGGGCTTCATCCTGGTGCGTGATGGCATGCAGCATCAGGCTGCGTTCGCCTCGCCGGCTGCGTATTTAAAACGTGAAGCGCGCGGCATGGCTGCCGGGTCGCCGTGGCCGTGCGATTTCGGCCCCGATCTGTCGCGAGGTTTTCGCGCGCTCAAGACCTGGTTCACGATCAAGGTCTACGGTGCAGAAAAACTTGGGCAGGCGATTTCCAATACCTGTGCGCTCGCCCGCTATCTGGCGCAACAGATCGAATATAATTCCGAACTGGAGTTGCTTGCCCCGGTCTCATTGAACATCGTATGTTTTCGCTATCGTTGTGCAGATTCTGACCGGGTGAACGCAGACATCGTGGTGCAATTACAGGAGTCCGGCATCGCTGCGCCGTCAACTACGACCATCAACAACCACCTTGCCATCCGCGCGGCCATCGTCAATCATCGGACCTGCCGGAACGACATCGATGCGCTGGTCAAGGCTACGCTGGCTTTCGGCAAGACATGCTGCAAAAACGCTGCTAACGGAAAGAGATAATGAATTCAGACGCTGCAATAGCAACGCCCACCGCCGCACCGCATGCCCTGATGGGCCTGGCCACCTTGATGAGCAAGGCATTCCGCGGTGAAGACCTGACTCCATTAGGCAACAAGCTGATCGAATATGCAGGAAACAATCCCAATGCCACAGGCGCGAACGCCCTGATGGATATGTCCATTGTGCTGCACCTGAAGGGCAGCCACGACATTGCGTTGAGTTTGCAGGGGGAAGCGCTGAAGCTGCAACAATGCTACCAACTACCGGCGCAGGGGAAAGCTGCGATTCGGCTGCTGGCAATCATGGGGCCGGGTGACCTCTCGGCAAATACACCACTGGAATTTCTGGTGGAAGATTCCGACATTGAACTCAATATGCTTTTTATCGCACCCTGGTTGCCGTTTCCTGAATTCCTGCCGGAGCATGATGTGGCAATGGTTGCGATCGGCGAATCGACGCTGAGCCAGCAGACGCTGAAACTGGCCGACAGCCTGGTGAAGGTATGGCCGCGGCCGGTGCTCAATTCTCCCGAGCGTATAGCGCAGCTGACGCGCGACGGCGTCAGCATGATGCTTTACTGCGCGCCTGGCGTGGTTATCCCGGCTGCGGTGCGCGTTGAGCGGCCGCTGCTGGAACAGGTTGCGCGTAACGAACTGCCGCTTTCCGCCGTACTGCCGGAAGGCGCATTCCCTATCATAGTGCGGCCGCTCAACTCACATGCCGGCAAGGGCCTGGCCAAGGCTGACAATCCGGCAGAGATTGCCGCTTATCTGCAAACGATGGCAGAAAGCGAGTTCTATGTGGCGCGCTACTTCGACTACCGCAGCGCAGATGGCCAGTTCCGCAAATACCGCGTGGTGCTGATAGATGGCCGCCCTTATGCCAGCCATATGGCAATATCCGACCACTGGATAGTTCACTACCTCAGCGGCGGCATGGCCGTGAGCGCGGAGAAACGCGCCGAGGAGGAGCGCTTCATGGCCAGGTTCGACGAGGAATTCGCCCAGCGTCATGCCGAGGCATTGGACAGCATTGCCAGGCGCATCGGCCTCGACTATCTGATCATCGACTGCGCGGAAACAACAGATGGAAAACTCCTGGTGTTCGAGGTGGACAACAGTGCAGTAGTGCATGCGATGGATTCGGTCGATATGTTTCCGTACAAACAGCCGCAGATGCGCAAGGTGTTTGAGGCATTCCGCGCGATGCTGTTCAAGGCCAGGGGAAACGGCTTGCCGCAAGCCGATGTAGCGGAGCTGTGATGCCCGGCATTACCACGCCACGTTCTAGCGAGTGCTGCGACGGCATGCACTTGCCATCCACCGCAGAATTACTGGTACAGGGCGGAGATGCGCGTATCGCCCTTGATCCGCAGCAGGGTTCCAACAAGTATGGCTGCCGTCCGCAGCCGGATAACGATCTGCTGGCGTTCGGCTCGTCCACTGCGTCGGTCATTTCTGCAGCCGGGTTTGCGGCTGCCGACAGCTTGCGCGATAGATTATTGCTTGCTGCAGGCACCGAATCGCATGCCGCCATCTATGCGCGCGAACTCAACCGTATGCGCCAGGAGTTGCTGGGGCTGTGCGGGGTATCCAGTCTTGGTGGAGTGGAGTGCGTGTTTGCCGCGTCGGGTACGGACATCCATTTCCTGGTGGCACAACTGGTTGCCAATGCCCGGAGCGAGCCTGCATTGATCGTGATGGTGGACGCAGTGGAAACCGGCAGCGGCGTTCCTGCGGCGCTGGCCGGGCGCCATTTCAGTTCGCATTCAGCCTTGGGCACCACGGTTGCCGAAGGCGCACTCATGACGGCAGAGGGGGCAATTGAAATTGCGACCGTGCCGGTGCGTTGCGGCGACGGCAATCTGCGAAACATGGCCGAGGTGGATGCCGAGGTCGAATCACTGGTGCTGTCCGCAGTCGCGGCCGGCCGGCGCGTGCTGCTGATCATGGCAGATGTTTCCAAGACCGGCCTGATTGCACCCAGTACGGCATGTGTGATGGCGCTGCGCCAGCGGCTGGCGGACGTCATCGAAGTACTGGTCGATGCCTGCCAGTTCCGCCTGGCACCTCCGACCTTGCATGCCTATCTCGATCATGGCTTCATGGTCGCGCTGACCGGGTCAAAATTCGTCAGTGGCCCGCCTTTCTGCGGTGCGCTGCTGATTCCTTCTTCATCCGCGCGGCGTTTGCGTTCGCGCCCGTTGCCACGCGCATTGGCGGATTATTCCAACCGTGCCGAATGGCCGCCCGGCTGGACCCCGGCAGAGGTACTAGTCAATGCTCCCAATTTTGGCTTGCTGCTGCGCTGGGAAGCGGCGCTGGAGGAATTGCGCGAGTTCCGTGCGGCGCCAGAAGCCGACGTTGCCGGTTTTCTGCATGCCTTTGCGTGTGCGCTGCAAAGCCGTCTGGAGAACGACCCGGGATTCGAGCCATTGCCCGTGCCGCAACTCGTCAGGCTCCCGTTGCTTGAAGCCATGAGTTGGGATCAGGTGCAGACAATTTTTCCATTCCTGTTGTACCGCTCAAATTCCGCTGGCAGAACGGCGTTGAGCCGTCTGGAAACACAGGAAGTTTACCGGCTGCTGAAAACTGATTTATCCAGGCCGGGGGACCACTCGCATCAAGGTGAATTGCTGCGCCTGCGCTGCCAACTGGGGCAACCGGTGAGCTGCGGCTCCCGGGACGGCGTACCTGTCAGTGCATTACGCCTGTGCGTGAGCACACGGCTGGTGGTCGAAGCAGTGCAGAGCCAGGAACACGCCGCTCTGGTGATTGACAAGGCACTCGCGGTATTGGACAAGGCTGGGTTAATTTGCGCGCAGTATTGAGCCGCTATCCCCGGTGCATGCACTGTATGCAGCAATCAAATCAATGAAGCCAGCACACAACATCAGCTGTGACATCTTCTGCGCCGTGGTGGACAACTACGGCGACATCGGCGTGTGCTGGCGCCTGGCAAAACAGCTGGCAAATGAACACGGCATCAGCGTGCGCCTGTGGGTGGATGAGCTGGCGAGCTTCCGCAAGCTGTGCCCGCAAGTCGACCCGGCCCGGCCCTCCCAGCAGTGTCGCGGGGTGGAGGTCAGGCACTGGGGCGTTGCTTTCCCCGAGGTGACGCCAGCGCAAATAGTGATAGAAGCTTTTGCCTGCGAGTTACCCGAACGTTATGTGTCGGCCATGGCGGCACAGACACACAAGCCAGTGTGGCTCAATCTCGAATACCTGAGTGCCGAAAACTGGGTGGCCGGCTGCCACGCACTGCCCTCCCCTCATCTGCGCCTGCCGCTGGTCAAATATTTTTTCTTTCCCGGCTTTACCAGGGACACCGGTGGGCTGCTGCTGGAGCGCGATCTGCTGGCCAGGCGCGATGACTTTCTGGCCAATCCCGCAGCGCCGGAAAAATATTGGCAGTTGCTGGGTGTGCCCGCACGCCAGACGGACGAAATCCGCGTATCGCTATTCGGTTACGAGAATCCGCTGATCCCGGATTTGCTGGCATCCTGGGCTGCTGGTGTGCAACCCGTGACCTGCCTGGTGCCCGTGGGGCGGGCGCTGCCGCAAGTGGCAGCGTTCTGCGGCAGGCCGCAGCTCGCAGCGGGCGACGTGGTGCAGCAAGGCAGGCTGCGCGTGCAGGTGCTGGCGTTTGTCGAGCAGGAGCGTTACGACGAGTTGCTGTGGGCATGCGACATCAATTTCGTGCGCGGTGAGGACTCTTGCGTGCGCGCGCAGTGGGCGGGCAAGCCTTTTGTCTGGCACATCTACCCGCAACACGACGGGGTGCATATGCAGAAACTGCACGCTTTCCTGGACCTGTATTGCGCCGGCCTGCCGGCCGACTGTGTCCGCAGCGTGCGCACGCTCTGGGATGTCTGGAATGGAGGGGAAGCCGCTGCGACAGAGCCTGCCCTGAGCCCGCCGCAGGACTTGGGGCAGGCCGCTTCGACAAACGCAGGACGGGCATGGAACGATTTCTGCAAACACCGGTCTATGGTGCGGCAACATGCCCAAGACTGGGCGCGACAACTATCCGGCAATAACCTTGCTTTGAATTTACTGGATTTTTCGCGCAAAGTCGGTAAAATCGCCCCTTTCGAAATTTAGCTCTAGGCAGAATACAGATGAAAATAGCTCAAGATCTCCGCGCTGGTAACGTCGTCATGGTCGGTAACGACCCACTGGTCATCCAGAAGGCCGAATACAGCCGCTCGGGCCGCAGTGGCTCCGTGGTTAAAATGAAATTCAAGAATTTGCTGACCGATGCGCCCAGTGAAAACATTTTCAGGGCCGATGACAAGTTCGAACAGGTGATGCTGGAACGCAAGGAGTGCAATTACTCCTACTTCGCCGACCCGATGTATGTGTTCATGGACACCGAGTTCAACCAGTACGAAGTGGAAAAAGACAACCTCGGCGATGCCATCAACTACATCGAAGACGGCATGAACTGCGAAGTGGTGTTCTATAACGACAAGGCGATTTCGGTTGAACTGCCGAATACCATCGTGCGCGAAGTGATCTACACCGAGCCAGCTGTACGCGGTGACACCTCCGGCAAGGTGATGAAGCCCGCCAAAATCAACACCGGCTTTGAACTGCCTGTCGCTGCCTTTATCGACATCGGCGACAAGATCGAAATCGACACCCGCACCAATGAATTCAAGAAGCGCGTAACCGCCTAAGAATACGGGTTGCGCCATAAAAAAAGCCGCTGCGAAGCGGCTTTTTTATTAGTGAAAATTTTGCTACTTTAGCGACTCCCTGGGTGGTGTTGCGGCGTGATCTGCCGTCGCAGCCGGTGCTGAAGCGGGGACTGGACTGTCGGCGACAGGCTCTTTTGACCAAACATATCTGGCCGGATCGGATGAAATATTTGTCGTTGCCTGATTCAAAGCATCTCCAACTTCAAGCGCAGCCGAGCACCCGGACAGGGAGATAGTCAGCGCTAATAGCCAATTCCGATAATTCATCCCAATAATCATTTCAAGGTTTCCACGCTGTAAACCACCGCCAGCCTATGCGTTGCGCCGGGGGCCACGCTGACCACGTTGTCGAAGGCGTTGGCACTTTCCACGCAGACCATGCCGCGGTGCCCATCCTGGCCGAAGTCACCCATCTTGTCTGCTTTCTCGGTCCAAGGATTCCACACCACCGTGGAACGGCTGCCTTGCTTGGCGATGCGGATGGCGCGCTTAAGGCCGCGGTCTTCGATGACACAGTCTGCGGCGGTATCCACGTACACGCGATCCACTTCGCTTGCGATCACAATGCCGTCCTGCTGGGTTCTGCGCGCGGGCTCACCCACCTTGTCCAGATAATCGCAACCCGCAAGCCCCTGGATGGTCATTTGCGCCACGTCGCTGATATGGAAGTAAGTGTGCAGCGCCTCGCCCAGGGTAAACACCTCTTTGCCGCTGTTGTGCGTCACCAGCTCCACGCGCAGGGCTTTGCCCACGGTGATTTCAACTTGCGCGCTGGACGGGTGCGGCCATTGCGCACGGGTGGCGTCGGTCTCCACCAGCCCCAGACGGATAAAGGTTGAGCCATCGGGTAATGCCTTGGTTTCCAGCACTTCCCACATCACCGTGCGCGCGTAGCCATGGCCGGGCAGCTTGGAGTCGGTTGCATGAGGCCCGAACCAGGGCCAGCAGATGGGCACACCGCCACGGATGGATTTGCCGGCGGCGAACTTGGCGTATTTGGACAACCAGATGACCGGCTCTTGCCCGCGCGGCTGGAACGTCATCAAGTGCGCGCCTTGCAGCGTGATCCCGGCGCTGGCGTGAGCATTGTCTATGTCGGCGGCAATCAGGCCGCCGGAGATTTCTGTAAAACGAATATGGTTGCTGATGCCGAAGCGTTGATTGAGTTCTGCAAGCGTCATGGTGATGTCCTGAAAGGTGAAGGCCGTATTTTCCCTGCAATTGCGAATGTGTGCCATGAATTTTTTGCCACTTGAACTTTCAGTGCATGGCCCCATCTTACTTAGCGCAAGTTTTTATGTGGTAAATTGCCACGCTATTTTAGTTAGACGGAGACAATAATGAAGCGGATTTTCCTGTTTGTCCTGACCAATATTGCGGTGCTGCTGGTGATCAATATCACCCTGCGCCTGTTGGGTGTAGATCGCATCCTGGATCAGAGCGGCGCGATCAATTTCAATGCCCTGCTGCTCATGTCCATGGTGATCGGTTTTTCCGGTTCGATTATTTCCCTGCTGATCTCCAAGTGGTCGGCCAAGCGCATGGTGGGGGCAGAGGTAATCACCAACCCGATCGACCCGACCGAGCGTTGGCTGGTGGAAACCGTGACGCGCCAGGCGCAAGCCGCAGGCATCGGCATGCCTGAGGTGGCGATCTACGATGCACCTGATGTGAATGCCTTTGCCACCGGCTGGAACCGCAACAATGCGCTGGTGGCCGTGAGCACAGGCCTGCTGCAAAGCATGAGCCGCGACGAGGCCGAAGCGGTGCTGGCGCACGAGATCACCCATGTGGCCAATGGCGACATGGTGACCCTGGCCTTGATCCAGGGCGTGGTGAATACTTTTGTTATTTTCTTTGCGAAACTGTTCGGCATCCTGGTGGATCGCGTCCTGCTCAAGAATGACGGGCGCAACGGTCCCGGCATCGGTGCCTTCGTGGCCGAGATCGTGGCGCAACTGGTGCTTGGCGTACTCGCCAGCATGATCGTGATGTGGTTCTCGCGCCAGCGCGAATTCCGCGCCGATGCCGGCGCTGCCGGCCTGGCGGGGCGCAACAAGATGATCGCAGCACTGGAGCGCCTGAAGGTCAACCACGAGCAGACTGTGTTGCCGGAAAAGATCGCTGCTTTCGGCATCTCGGGTGGCGGCGGCTTCTCGCGCCTGTTCATGACGCATCCGCCGCTGGATGAGCGCATTGAAGCGTTGCGCTCAGGCCAATTTCTGGCAGCCTGAGCCGTGGCCGGAAAAACCATCGATCACGCGCGCCTGGATCGCGTTGTTGCCGAAGCAAGGCGCAACGCGGAAAAGCGCGGGCTGAGCTACCGCGAACGGGCACTCAAGCTTTACCCCTGGGTGTGCGGACGTTGCGCGCGTGAATTTACTCACGTCAATTTACAGCAGCTGACGGTACATCACCGCGATCACAATCACGACAACAACCCGCCTGACGGCAGCAACTGGGAGTTGCTGTGCATCTACTGCCATGAAAACGAACATGCCAGGCAGCTGGATGCGGCCGGGCGCGAAGATGCTCCGGGAAGCAAGGAGCTAAAATCCAGCGCAACATTCAATCCGTTCGCGGATCTCAAATCATTACTAAAGAAAACGTAAGTGCTCGCCGAATTCCCCTGACCAGCCTGTGTTACTCGGTGGTGGATAAGGGGAGAAAAAATGCAAAATCAAAAAACTCAATTCAAATCCTGATGTCGCGCAAACGTGGCATCAGGCCGAAACAGATCCTTTGCTGTCATTCGCGACCGTCTGCAATCGGGGAACTCCATTCATGGTGCTAACCGGCAACAACGTGCCCTTTGTGGTCATTACACTTTCTCTAAACTGGACATAACGCCACATCCGTTTTGACGCAAGCTCTGAAATGCGCGGTGAGGCCGCGCATTTTTTTCGACTGAGATTGCGCTGAAAAAGTGTTTTTCTACAGCGTCAACGTTCAAATTGAGGGGCAGCCCGCTTTTGGGCTGTCCCTCTCGAATGCAGGGTTGGGCGGCCGACTCATTTGCTTATTGCCGACGCAATTATTACGGCACCGATGATTACAGCCACACTGACCGGGAGTGCAGCAATACCTGAGAAAATCAACGATACGATACCAACCACGATAGCTATACCAATAACCCATGCGGTAGATTTAAACAAAATCTTTATTAGCCTGCTAAGTGTGTCGACACCGCCGATGAGTACATGAGCTGAAAATTGCTTTAAGGATGCAGCAGCAAGCACAACCACCTGCAGGAACGGGAACCCTTTACGTACGCCAATGCGCCAAGCAGCCAGCGCGTGACCGTCTTCTGCCGCTGTCTCGAAGTATTGACGTGATTTTTCGCTGTCCTTCGGGACAGAAAGGGCAATAAAGTTCTTGCCGTTTCGATACATCATGCCAAGCCTGTACATGGCGTCGGCATTCCCGCTCTCGGCATTTCTCACTAACAATTCAAATTCGCCCGGTGTCATTTTGTGGACGTCCAACGTTTGAATTCAGCGGGCGCCGAAGGCGGTCCGCTGGGATGATGGGTTGGGCGCAAGCTTCGCTCAATTGCAAATTCGTTGATTGCCAATGTTTTGACATGTAACAGTACGACCATCACTGTAGTTGGTGATTGTTTGATTCCCAATCTGCTGCGTTGTCGCGCTCGTGCCATTGCTGAAGTTCGTGATGCGTTGATTACCTATCTGTTGCGAGGTTGCGGATTCGCCATTGCTGTAGTTCGTGATGTTCTGGTTTCCAATCCGCTGTGTAGTCGCGGACTGACCGTTGCTGTAATTTGTTATGTCCTGATTGCCAACACGCTGTGTTGTTGAGCTATTACCGTATGCGTCAGTGCAGATGCGTTGATTGCCTATGTACTGACAATTCGTTTGGGCTTGAGCAGACACCGCAGTAAAAGCCAAAGCAAAAACTAAATTGCTTGCTATCTTCTTCATGGTTATTTCTCCTAAAAATGTAGCACATAAGGCGATGCTGCTGGCGCCCAACAGTTATTAGACGGACACACCGGGTCCGTATATTAATAATACGGACAGAGAAAATGCCTGCTTCTAGCCGACTGTTGCCGATCTTATTTCCATATTCATTTCAGGAAAGCAGCCGTTCCATAACGGCAACAAATGGGACTCTACAGCCCTTTGCGACTGGCAGCAATCGGGAAGCCTGATTGATGGTATTGACCGGAAGATCACGGCACTAAGGCGACAGTAATGTCAGGGGGCTGCGTTATCCTCTTCATCAAATTTCTCAGGCGGCGGATCACCGTCATACACTAGACTCTGGCGGCGCATCAGGTACGCATCGCGAATGAAGCTGTAGCGGTCCAGCAGGGTGTCATCCAGCACTTTTTCCGCATCCAGCAGATGAGCACGCCGTTCTACCCCTTCAACTATATAAATCTGGTAGCGCGTGGGGACATCCTGAATTCTGCTGAAGGCACTTGGATAAGTATCTACATACAACCCGGCACCGTCGCGCACGCTGCTGGGTCCCAAAAACGGGATCACAATGTAAGGCCCGCTGCTAACCCCCCAGTAGCCCAGTGTCTGGCCAAAATCCTCGTTATGCTTCTCCAGGCGGCTGGCCACATTGATTAAGCCAAACACGCCAATTGTCGAGTTGACCCAGACCCGGGTGCCGTCCGATGCGGCCTGGACAAATTTTAATTGCAACAGGTCGTTACAGGTCACGACAATATCATTCAGATTGGAGAAAAAATTGTGCAGCATGTTTTTGACCGCTTGCGGGGTGACCGTGTTGTAGCCTTGAGCCACCGGCTTGAGCACGGCTTTATCCAGGGTGTCATTGAATCGATAGGCGCCGCGGTTGAAACCCTCGAACGGATCTTTAGGGTTGGGCTGGCCGCTTGGTGCTGCGCAACCGCTCAATATCAGGGTGGCAGACAGGAAAAATATTCGTGTGGCAGACATAAGTGCTTCAGACAGTTAATATTTGTGGGCAGGATTATAGTTGCAATTGAACTTTTTCCATAAATTATGGCTAGGTATGCACAGCTGCATAATCCGATTAAGATGTCTGCGATGAAAAACCACACCCAACCTCTGCTGATCATTACTGCGCTGTTTCTGCTGGCTGCAACGCTTGAGCTGGGCTGGCTGCACGCCCTGTCCCCGTTGGAAAACCGCCTCTCCGACCGCTTTGTGAAACAGCAGGCACACCCCTTGCTGCCCGATGCCGACATCGTCATCGTTGATATCGATGACTCCAGTCTGGCGCGCATGCAGGACGAGGCAGGAAGCTGGCCGTGGCCGCGCTCAGTGCATGGCGAGCTGGTGCAGGGCATCGCCAAACAGCATCCCAAAGCCATCGTATTTGACATCCTGTTCAGCGAGCGTGACCAGTACCGCCCGGAAAGCGACAAATTGTTCAATCAGGCACTGCAGGGCAAGGACAATATTTATTTTCCCCTGGTGCGGCGCGACCCGGCACAGGATGCTAAAGGTGCTCCGCTGGCCCAGATCGCCGGTTTGCTTGGCTTGCAGCGCACTCCCCTGGCCGATGACAAGGCGCGCATCGCCTTGCTGCCGCCGCTGGCAATAGATCCGCGTTACTGGCGCGGCGGCACCAATAATTTTATCGAAGAGCGCGATGGGGTTGGGCGGCGCTACCAACTTTACACCGCAGCTTATGGCTGGCAGATACCCTCGTTACCCGCACGGGTGGCGGCGGATCTGGGCTATGCGGTGCCGCAACAGCCTGACATGATTCTGGCATGGCGGGGCAAGACAGGCTCGTTCAGACATATTTCCTATGCCGATCTGTATGCAGACTTTAGCCGCGAGCAGCCCCTGCGTGCGCGGGACGAGTTGAGCGGCAAGATCGTCATTATCGGCACCGCCGCCACCGGCTTGCAGGACATGCGCGTCACACCGCTGGCCAGCCTGTATCCCGGCGTGGAAATTCTGGCGACCGCGCTGGATAACCTGAAAAACCAGCGCATGATGGCCAGCGCTCCCGTGTGGTTTGCCCCCGTACTGGCGTGGGGGCTGCTGTTGTTGCTGGCAGCGGCTTTTTCGCGCGGCAGAAACGCGCTGAAGATCGGCCTGGGGTTGTCCACACTCAGCGTGCTTTTGCCGGTCGTGAGCCACTATGCCGTAGGCCGTTTGTATCTGCTGCCGGTGCTGACGCCGTTGTTACTGGCCTGGGCCTATTACGTTGCCGGCGCCTTGCAGGAATACCTGCGCGAGCGCAAGTCGCGTGAACAGGCGGTACAGATGTTCAGCCGCTTCGTTAACCCGCATGTGGTGCAGGAACTGGTGGCTCACGGCGGCCTGAGCCGCAGCGGCGAAAGCCGCCAGATCAGCGTGCTGTTTTCCGACATACGCGGTTTCACCACGCTGTCTGAAAAGCGCACTCCGCAGCAGGTAGTTGACCTGCTCAACCGCTATTTCACCCTGCAGGTTGAAGTCGTGTTCCGCCACGGCGGCTCTCTGGATAAATTTATCGGCGATTGCATCATGGCCTTCTGGGGCGCGCCACTGGATGACCCCCAGCATGCCCGCAATGCGGTGGCGGCCGCGCTGGAAATGGCAGAAGTGTTGCAGCGCTTCAAACAGGAACTGGGCGAGGAAGATGCCGACTTCGATGTGGGTATCGGCATCCACTCAGGCCCTGCCGTGGTGGGGCTGATAGGTTCCGAGCAAAGGCGCGAATATACTGCCATCGGCGACACGGTCAATCTCGCCAGCCGCATCGAGGGGCTGACCAAGGGCGTTGCGCGCATTCTGGTTTCGCGCGAAACCATGGAACTTTGTGGCGATGCCTACGCCTTTAAGGCGTACGGCTCTTTTGCTGTTAAAGGCCGAGCCCGGGAAGTTGAACTATTCGCGCCACATGAAAAAAATAGCAACCAATAAGGAGACAAAGATGAGGTGGATAGCTGCAGTTTTGTTAAGCGCGATATGCGGCCTGGCGCAAGCCGGTGACCCTGCCTACACGGTGCGCGACACCGACCTGAGGGCAAAACCGTTTTCCGATGCGGAGTCGTTGTCGGTCATTGCAGCCAACAGCAAGGTGGAAATTTTGCAGCGTAAATCCAGCTGGATGCAGGTCAAAGTAGCTGGCGCGACTGGCTGGGTGAAGATGTTGAGCCTGCGTCTGAGCAGTTCGACGGGGCTGAGAAAAAGCGGTGACAGCGGCCTGGCAGCATTATTTAACGTGGCCTCTACCGGCAATAGCGGCAGCACGGTGACCACCGGAGTGCGCGGGCTGTCTGAAGAACAACTTAAAAACACCCACGCCAACCCGCAGGAGCTGGAACAGGCCCATGCCTATGCGGTGAGCAAGGCTGAGGCGAAGAGGTTTGCCCAGGAAGGCCGGCTGAGTGCGCGCGACATGGCATATTTGCCCGAGGTTAAAGGAGATAACTGATGAAAGCGAACCTTACTATACTGGCCCTGTTGCTGAGCTGCGCCGCTGTTCCTGCAAGCGCTTTTGATTTCAGCAATCTGGATATCGGCAAGACCATGGAGACGCTGAAGAAAATCAAGCAGGCCAACACCGACATCGACGAACCACAGGAAATCGAGCTGGGCCAAGGCATTGCCAGCAACCTGCTGGGAGCTGCACCGCTGATGAAAAATCAGCGCGTGCAGCAGTACGTCAACCAGGTCGGGCGCTGGCTCGCCATGCAGACCGAACGCCCAGATCTGCCTTGGCAATTTGGCGTGCTGGAAGACAACGACATCAACGCCTTTGCCGCTCCCGGTGGTTATGTCTTTATCACCAAAGGACTGCTGGCCCGCATGAACAGCGAGGCCGAACTGGCGGGTGTGCTGGCGCATGAAATTTCCCATGTGCTGAGAAAGCACCACTTGCAGGCCATCAAGAAAGGCGCACGCACCGAACTGATGGCGGAGTTCACCAGTGAAGTGATCAAGGAAAAAGGCGGCAATCCGGCGCTGAACAAGCTGGTGAGCGCAGGCACAGAAGTGTATACGCGCGGCCTGGACAAGGGGGACGAGTTTGAGGCTGACCGTATGGGCGTGGTGATTGCTGCGCGCGGCGGCTATGATCCTTTTGGCCTGCCTGCTGTGTTGCAAACCCTGCAGGCAATCAACCCGCAAGACTCGGGGCTGGCCTTGATGTTCAAGACCCATCCGGCGCTGGCTGACCGTCTGGGCCTGCTCGACAAGCTGATGGCGAATTCGTTTGATCGTTTTGAGAACCAGCCCAATCTCTCTGCGCGCTTTATGGCGTCGATGGGTAATACCAAGTAGAAAGGGTTTGCTTGCGGCCGCCCGGAGAGACTCTCAAGGCGTACGCGGTGCTGGCGCAATGTCGCCCATGCGGAACTGGTAACGGCCAGCCTGGCGGTCGGAAAAATAGTTTTCCAGGGTCATGCGCACGGCGCGAAAGGCCAGCTGCTCCCATGGGATGTCGCGCTCGGCAAACAGCGCCACTTCCTGGCTTTCCACACCGGGTGAAAAATCCAGATTGAGCAGGCGTGCACGAAACAGCAAGTACACCTGATCGATGTAGGGAAGGTTGTACATAGAGTACAAATCTCCGACCTCAACCTGCGCATTGGCTTCTTCCAGGGTTTCCCGTGCTGCGCCCTCAGGGGTGGTTTCGCCGTTTTCCATAAAGCCGGCAGGCAGCGTCCACAGCCCGATGCGCGGCTCAATGGCGCGGCGGCACAGCAGGATGCGGCCATCCTCCCACTCGGGGATGGCACCTACAATCAGTTTGGGATTTTGGTAGTGTACGGTCGCGCACACCGTGCAGATGTAGCGCTCACGGTTGTCGTCCTGCGGTTGGCGCAGGACGATAGGGGCACCGCATTCAGGGCAGAATTTCATTTCCAGCAGGCTACCAGAAGCGCCACCAGTGCTTCTCGCCCAGCGTTGGATCCTCCAGGCCGGATTTGATGCCATCCTTGGCCACGTTCAGGTCAAGCACGCGTTGCGTGTCATCGCGCAAATCTTTCTGTCCCATGGCGTTGTAAGCCTGCACCATGATTTGCAACGCGTCGCGGGTTTGCGGTGTTTGTGGAAACTCCTTGAGCACGTTGTTGGCACGGTTGACTGCAGCGACATAAGCGCCACGGCGCAGGTAATAGCCGGCGACACGTATTTCAGAGCGGGCGAGGACGTTGATCAGGTATTGCATGCGCACTCTGGCATCGGGGGCATAGCGACTTTCTGGAAAGCGTGTCACCAGTTCGCGGAAAGCGTCGAAGGAATCGCGCACAGCTTGCGGGTCGCGTTCGGCCGGATCCTGCTGTGAGAGGCGTTTGAAGAACCCTGAATTGTCGACAAAATTGATCACGCCCTTCAGGTAATAAATGTAATCCAGGTTGGCACTGTTGGGATATTGCTTGATGAAACGGTCAACGGCGGTAAGCGCAGCATCGGGCTCGTCATGCTTGTAATAGGCATAGGCAATTTCCATCTGCGCCTGCTGCGCATAGCGCCCATAGGGGTAGCGCGATTGCAGAGATTCCAGCGACTTGATGGCCTTGTCCAGATTGTTATCCTTCATTTCCTCCTGCGCTTGCGCATACAGCTCTTCGGCCGGCACCTTGCTAGCCTGGTCAAGAGATTTAGGGTCGTGAGAGGACGAGCTGCAAGCAGTTAACGTTAACAGCAGAAAAACGGCTAAACTATGGCGCATGACTGAATCCAAAAAAATAGTAAGCGATTATAACAAAGTTAATCCATCCACCACCGGGCTCGTCGAGAGTGAAGTGGACTCCGACGCAATCCCTGAAGGGCCAATCCCGGAGAGCCGGGAGCCAGTGCACTTCCAAATTCCCACTGAATATGGAGGCATGCGTCTAGATCAGGCGCTGGCGAAGCTATTACCCGAATATTCGCGCAGCCGCCTGCAGGAATGGGTGATCGGGGGGCAGGTGAAACTCAACGGCGCGGCAGCCACGATCAAACAGAAGGTGTGGGGCGGAGAAAAAATCGAGGTTACCCCGCAAAGCATCGCCGCCGACCAGCCCTATCTGGCCGAAGACATCGCGCTCGACATCGTGTTTGAAGACGACAGCATCCTCATCATCAACAAGCCGGTGGGCTTGGTGGTGCATCCGGGCAATGGCAACTGGGAAGGCACTCTGCTCAACGCGCTCTTGCACCATGCGCCGCATCTGCATGAGGTGCCGCGTGCCGGCATCGTACATCGCCTGGACAAGGACACCAGCGGTCTCCTGGTGGTGGCGAAAACCCTCATCGCGCAGACCAATCTGGTGCGCCAGCTGCAGGAACGCACGGTCAGCCGCGAGTATCTGGCGCTGGCGCATGGCGAAGTTCTGCGCGGCGGCAAGGTGGATGCGCCGATAGATCGCCATCCCTCGCAACGCACCAAGATGGCCATCGTCGAAGGCGGCAAGCCTGCGCTGACGCATTACGCCGTGGTGGAATCCTTCCCCGGCTGCACGCTGTTGCGCTGCAAGCTTGAAACCGGGCGCACCCACCAGATCCGCGTGCACCTGGCTTCCATCCGCCACCCGCTGGTGGGCGACCACATCTACATCAAAGGCGCGCAGAAATGTCCGCCGCACATGCGCGAGGTGCTCGCCGCCTTCCCGCGCCAGGCCTTGCATGCCGAGCGCCTCGGGCTGGAACACCCTGCAACGGGAGAGTGGATGGAGTGGCAGGTCGATATGCCTGCCGACATGCTGCAACTGCTGGCGGATATCCGGCGCATAGCACGTGAAGATCAACCGGGTACCCCATGAGCCTGCTTAAGCATTGCCTTACCCCGGACTGGCCCGCACCTAAACATGTCATGGCGCTGCAAACCACGCGCACCGGCGGTTGCAGCGCTCCCCCTTACGCAAGCCTTAACCTCGGCAGCCATGTCGGCGATGCAGCGCTTGCGGTGTCGCGCAACCGCATGCTGCTCGCTCCCCTGCTGCCCAGCGAACCTGTGTGGCTCAATCAGGTGCATGGCGTTGTGGTGGCCGATGCCGGTCAGACAATCTGCCTGCCCGAGGCCGATGCCAGCGTTGCAACACACCCCGGTGCAGTGTGTGTGGTGATGACAGCGGACTGCCTGCCCGTATTGCTGTGCGATGAGCAAGGTACGGTGGTGGGTGCGGCACATGCTGGCTGGCGCGGCCTGTGCGATGGCGTGATCGAGGCGACGGTGCGCGCCATGCAGGTGCCGCCCCCTGCCCTGATGGTCTGGCTGGGCCCGGCCATCGGGCCGGCAGCATTTGAAGTGGGCGATGAAGTGCGTGCGGCCTTTGTGGCGCAGCAGCCGCAAGCCGCTGCGGCTTTTGTTGCCGGCAAGGAAGGCAAATGGCTGGCCGACCTCTACCAACTCGCGCGTTTGCGTTTGCAGGCATTGGGCATTACACGCATCTACGGTGGGGATCAGTGCACCTATAGTGACGAGCAGCGTTTTTATTCTTACCGGCGTGATGGGGTAACGGGGAGGATGGGGACGTTTATATGGTTAAAGTAGGATGTTCGAACTAAGGTGAGAGGTAGACACAGCCCCGGGCTACCCCGCCAAAGCATGCGCCACACCGCCCTTAAATTGAGGGCCAGGAAGTTATCTCTCAGGCCGCAGCAGCGGCTTCGCATCCCAAATCTCATCGGCATATTGCGCAATGGTGCGGTCGCTGGAGAACTTGCCCATGTTGGCCACGTTCAGGATCGCTTTTTTAACCCACAGATCCTGGTCTCTGTAGACCGTCTCGACCTCTGCCTGGCAGGCAACGTAGGCGGCATAATCCGCCAGCAGCAGGTAGTGGTCACCTTGCTGTAGCAGCGTGTCCACCAGCGGCTTGTAACGCTCGGTTTCACCGGGCGAAAAAAATCCGGAATTGATCATGTCGAGCACGGCACGCAGCTCCGAATTGGCGTAATAGTAATCCATGGGACGGTAGTTGTTGGCCTTCACACTGGCCACTTCTGCAGCAGTCAAACCGAAGATAAAAATATTGTCGTCACCAACTTCATCCTTGATCTCGATATTGGCACCGTCCAGAGTGCCTATGGTCAGCGCACCGTTCAAGGCCAGCTTCATGTTGCCGGTCCCGGAGGCTTCAGTTCCCGCAGTGGAAATCTGCTCGGACAAATCCGCCGCCGGAATCATGTCCTCGGCAGTGGATACGTCGTAATTGGGAACAAAAACCACTTTCAGGCGGCCTGCGATGTGCGGGTCATTATTGACGATGTCGGCAATGTCGTTGATCAAGCGAATGATGAGCTTGGCCGTGACATAGCCAGGAGCCGCCTTGCCACCGAAAAACACCGTGCGCGGCACTGTGTCGCCGCCGCTTCTGATGCGGTTGTACAGGGTCACCACATGCAGCACGTTGAGCAGCTGGCGTTTGTATTCGTGGATGCGCTTTATCTGCACATCAAACAGCGCATCCACACTGATATCCAATTTAAGTATCTGTTTTATGTGTCCCGCAAAGTGCTGCTTGTTGGCGCGCTTGACTGCCGCAAATTCCTGGCGGAACACCGGGTCATCAGCCAGCGGAATCAGCAGTTTCAGCTGGTTCAAATCCTTGACCCAGCCATTCCCGATGCGCGCAGTGATCAGCGCTGTCAACGCGGGGTTGGCCTGATTCAACCAGCGCCGCTGGGTAATGCCATTGGTCATGTTGACGATCTTGCCCGGGAAAAAATGGTCGAAATCCGCGAAGATGGTCTGCTTCATCAAATCCGTGTGAATTTGCGCCACCCCGTTCACCTTGTGGCTGCCAACGATGGCCAGATGCGCCATGCGGATACGCTTTCCACCCGTTTCATCGATAATCGACATGCGCCGCAATATATCGGTATCACCGGGATAGCGATGCATCACATCCTTGAGGAAACGGTGATTGATTTCGTAAATAAGCTGCATATGGCGCGGCAGGATATTCTCGATCATGGCAACCGGCCAGGTCTCCAGCGCCTCTGGCATCAGCGTGTGATTGGTATAGGAGAAAGTACGCAGGGTAATATCCCACGCCTTGTCCCAGTCCAGATGGTGCAGGTCCAGCAGCACGCGCATCAACTCCGCGATGGCTATGGAAGGGTGAGTATCGTTGAGCTGGATGGCAACTTTATTGGGCAGGTCATACAGGTTGTCGTGATGCTTGCTGTAACGATAAAGCACATCCTGCAGCGAAGCGCACACAAACAAATATTGCTGCTTCAGGCGCAGCTCATGCCCCATCACGGTTTTGTCGTTGGGGTAAAGCACCTTGGAAAGCGTTTCGGATTTGTCCTTGTCTTCTACCGCGCGGATGTAGTCGCCCTCGTTGAAATATCCCAGATCAAAATCGCGCGTGGACTTGGCCGACCACAGGCGCATGTTATTCACCGTATCCGTGTCATAGCCGGGTATCGGCGTATCGTAGGCCATCGCCATGACGTCATCGGTATCTACCCAGTGGTGGCGGATCACGCCCTGCTCGTCGGCATAATCCACCACTCGCCCGCGAAATTTGACATGGCACAACACCTCGGGCCGGGAAAACTCCCAGGGGTTGCCGTAACGCAGCCAGTTGTCCGGATGCTCTACCTGCTTGCCATCTTCGATGCGCTGTAAAAACATGCCGTATTCGTAGCGGATGCCATAGCCGTAACCCGGCAGGTTGAGGGTTGCCATGGAATCCAGAAAGCAGGCGGCCAGGCGCCCGAGGCCGCCGTTACCCAGTGCGGCGTCGTACTCGATATCGCTGATATTTTCCAGATCAATGCCCAGTTCGGTGAGGGCACTGCGCGTTTGCTGATCCAGCTCCAGATTATGCAGGCTGTTCATCAGCGTGCGCCCCATCAGGAACTCCATGGAAAAATAATACACGCGCTTCACGTCGTTGTCGTAATAGCTGCGCATGGTCTGCATCCAGCGCTCTATCATCTGGTCGCGCACCACATAGGCCGCAGCGTTGAACCAGTCGCGATCCGTCGCGGTCAACTGGTCCTTACCCACTGAATAGGTCAGCTCATCGATGAGTGCCTGTTTAATCGTGGGGGCATCGGAGCAAATTTTTTTGTGCGGAAGAACCACTTTATCCTGATCGGAAGACATTTTTATCACCGTCCTTTCAGTTACCATAAAAAACAAACAGGCCCAGCTCCGTCATTATGCACTCTTGCGCGCATAATGCTCTGCACCCAGCAGACCCACCTGTGCATTCAGCACGATATGCAGAGGCAGCGTTCCCAGCAATTCCGCAAAGCGCCCTTTGTCCAGAAATGCACGCATGAACGCGCCTCCCTGCATCTGCGGCGCTATTTTTGCGGCGATGCCGCCCGCCACATACACGCCGCCTCGCGGCAACGCAGCCAGTGCCAGGTTACCCACAAAGGCGCCGTAAATCGCCATGAACAAATTTAGCGTACTGCGCGCAATGGCTTCATCATCCTGTTGTGCCAAGCGCGTCAGCACGGCGGCCCCATCTCCCGCTGCCATTGCGGCAATCAACTGCAGCGAAGGCTGGCCGCGCCCGGTATCACGCAGAAATTCAAAGATGGATAGCAGCCCCGGGCCCGATACGATGCGCTCATACGATACATGCCCGTGGCGCTGCTGCAAATAGTGCAGCAAGGCGCATTGAGTATCATCGACAGGCGCAAAATCCATGTGTCCGCCTTCGGAAGCGTGCACCGCATAAGCACCGTGCGCACTGGTCAACCATGCCACGCCCAAGCCCGTGCCTGCCCCCACCGCCAGGCGCACGCCGCGCGCCTGCTCAACACCTGCCTGCAAGGTCAGCAGGTCTTCTGCCTTTAGTTTTGCGATGCCCATGCCCACCGCTGCAAAATCATTGATCAGTGAGACATTGGCAATGCCGAAGCGGCTGGCTATCGCATCTGCGTCCACCTCCCACGGCAGGTTGGTGAGGCGTACCCGCCTGCCGGAAACAGGGCCGGCCAGCGCAAAACAGGCAGCGG
The DNA here is from genome assembly GCA_025408405.1 of Nitrosomonadales bacterium. Classification (GTDB taxonomy): domain Bacteria; phylum Pseudomonadota; class Gammaproteobacteria; order Burkholderiales; family Gallionellaceae; genus 39-52-133. The sequence goes on from JANYJE010000067.1 coordinate 23,121, forward strand.
CAATATCAGACACTCCCGCTTCGTGCAAAAACTCGCCCAGTATTTCGTCCAGCCCGGCATACGCGGCACTGGAGTAGGATTTTTGCAACAAGACGACGCCGTCAGCGCTGCTGAGCTGTAGCAGCGTCTTGGTGCCTCCTATGTCGCCGGCAATTAAATAGCTCATGAATCAGTACGCCTGCAAATCAGCACCATCTGGATTCAGCGAATGGCGCCAGAACTGGTCGTCGCGGTCGAATAAACGGTAGGTGCCGCGCGGCCCCCAGCTGCCGGCTGCATAGGTGTTGATGAAGTCATGCTCCATCGCCCACACCTTGATGATTGGATCCACCACACGCCAGGCCGCCTCGACCTCGTCGATGCGCAGAAATAGGGAATGGTCGCCCAGCATCACGTCCAGCAACAGCCCGGAATAGGCGTCGAAATCCTCATCGCTGTGCTTGCGATAGGTTGCATCCAGACTCATGGTGCGGGTGTGCATGTCCAGGCCCGGCACTTTCACCTGCATCTCCATTTTCAGGCAGTCGTTGGGCTGGATGCCCAGCATGATCCAGTTGGGTTGTGCCGGACCCTGGCGCGCTTTGCGCAACAGGTCCTGCGGCGGATTCTTGAAACGGATGCAGATCGCCGAGCTGTTTTCTGCCATGCGCTTACCGGTACGCAGATAGAACGGCACCCCCGCCCAGCGCCAGTTGTCGATGAACAATTTCACAGCGGCGTAAGTTTCCGTCGTGCTTTCCGGCGCCACATTTTTCTCTTCCAGATAACCCGGCACCGGTTTGCCGTCGATGGCTCCGCTGGCGTATTGGCCGCGGAAGGCATGGGCATGCACTGAATTCTGGGTGATGGGGCGGATGGCTTTGAGCACTTTCACTTTTTCGTCGCGCAGATGTTCGGCGGTCAGCGACACCGGCGGCTCCATTGCCACCAGCGCCAACAGCTGCAGCAAGTGGCTCTGGATCATGTCGCGCAGCGCTCCCGCGCCTTCATAGTAATCGGCGCGACCTTCGATCCCCAGCGTTTCGGAATGGGTGATTTGCACATGGTCGATGTAGTGGTTGTTCCACAAAGGCTCTAGCAACAGATTGGCAAAGCGGAACACCATCACGTTCTGCACCGTGCCCTTGCCGAGGTAGTGGTCGATGCGGTAAATCTGCGGCTCGTTAAGGTGACGGTACAAGCTGGCTTGCAGCGATTGCGCACTGAGCAAGTCGTAGCCGAACGGTTTTTCAATCACCACGCGGCGCCAGCCGTTTTTTTCCACCAGCAATTTGGCTTCGCCCAGTTTTTCCACAATATGCGGGTAGTCCGCCGGGCGCACCGCCATGTAAAACACCACTTTTTGCGGAAAGCCATTATCGCCCTGAATCAGCTCGGACAAGTGCGCATAGGCTGCTTCGTCGCCCGGGGAAATGGCGCAGTAATGCACACGCTGACAAAAGCGCTGCAAAGCAGATTCATCGAGATCCTTGGCATGAATTTCACGCAAAATTTCACTGACCAGATTCAACCAATCCTCGCGACTCTGTGCCGTAATGTCGCAACCCAGAATGACCATCCCTTCCGGCAGGCGTTTGGCCAGCTCCAGACGGAACAGCGCGGGAATCAACTTGCGCCGGCTAAGATTGCCGCCAGCGCCAAAAATCGCCAGCGTACAAGGCTCGATGACTTTCATTTTTTCTCTCCTGCCTGCTTCACCGCATGGCCGCCAAAGGCGTTGCGCATCATGGACAGCAGGCGGTAGCTATAGCCGTTTTCATCCTGGCTGGCAAAACGCATCTGCAACGCCAGCGTCAGCACTGGTGCTGCCACCCCCTGATCCACTGCCTCGATCACCGTCCAGCGTCCTTCGCCGGAGTCCGCCACATAAGGGGCAACTGCATCCAGTTTCTGGTCGTGCTGCAAAGATTCTGCGGTCAAATCCAGGAGCCAGCTGCGCACCACCGAACTATGCCGCCACAGTTCGGTTATCTGCGCCAGGTCAAGCGCGAATTCTTCCTTGCCACGCAGCAGTTCCAGCCCTTCGGCAAAAGCCTGCATCATGCCGTATTCGATGCCGTTGTGAATCATCTTGGTGAAGTGCCCGGCGCCGACCGGCCCCACATGCGCCCAACCGCGATCGGCAGCGGGGGCCAGTGCTTGCAACACGGGACGCAACGTGTGCGCGACCTCCTCGGTGGCGCCCACCATCAGGCAATAGCCGTTCTCCAGCCCCCAGATGCCACCGGAGGTGCCGGAGTCCATAAAGCCTATGCCCCGCTCTGCCAGCCATGCACCGCGCCGCTGGCTGTCGTGATAATTCGAGTTGCCGCCATCCACGATGATATCGCCCCGTGACAGCAAGGGCACGAGTGCATGAATCTGCTGTTCGGTCGGATCGCCGCTCGGCAGCATCAGCCAAACCACACGCGGGCCGGACAATTTGGCCATCGCATCGGCGACCGAGGTGGCGGCAACCATGCCCTCCTCTGCGGCAAGTTGCGCCACAACTTCCGACGCGCGGTCATAACCCACCACCTCAACGCCGCCGCGACGCAATCTGCGCACCATGTTGCCGCCCATCTTGCCCAACCCTATCATTGCCATTCTCATAGAAGCCCCCTGAGGAAAATAATTGTAGTGCACATCCCGCTCGCCGTAGAATCACATGGCTAACATCATACTACCGGATGGATTAAATGGATTTATTAAACCATGGCCAGGCGTGTCGCTGGCACGCCTACCGCACCGCTTCCGGGCTGGAACAGGCAGCTGTGCAGGCGATATTGCAGGCGGCAAGCCAGGCAATCAGCCAGCGAGCGGCGTTTCATATCGTGCTGGCCGGCGGCACGACGCCGCGCAGAATCTACGAGTTGCTGCGCGAGGCTGATACGGACTGGGCTGCGTGGCATGTATATTTCGGCGATGAGCGCTGCTTGCCTCAGGAGCACGCCGAACGCAACAGCCGCATGGCAGCGCATGCCTTACTGGATCAGGTCGCCATTCCAGAAAACCAGATTCACCCGATTCCCGCAGAGCAAGGAGCTGCGATCGCGGCCAGCAGTTATGCGCAGACACTGGCAGACATCTCCCTGTTCGATCTGGTGTTGCTTGGCCTGGGTGAAGACGGTCACACTGCCAGCCTGTTTCCCGGGCATGACCCGGACATGACCCCTGCCGCACCCGCCGCCATTGCCGTGCTCAACGCGCCCAAGCCACCGCCGCAACGGGTATCTCTTTCCGCACACCGCCTGAGTGCTACGCGCCAGCTCATGTTTCTGGTAACGGGGGCGGCAAAGCAACAGGCCGTCAATGATTGGCGCAATGGATTGAACATTCCGGCTGCGGCCATCACTCCTGCAGCCGGAGTGGATGTTTATGTTGAAGCGGGGCTATTGTAAAACTGAATGGGGAACGCCCATCAATGTGCTATTCGAAAGCGAAGATTTTTTCCCTGAACAAAACAATGCAGGCATCCACTGCTGCCGGGTCGTAAAGCACGCCGCTTTGCCTGCTGATTTCCTCCAGTGCGGCATCCACCCCAAGACCAGGCCGGTAAGGCCGGTGCGAGGACATCGCTTCCACCGCGTCAGCCACGGCTAGTATTTTTGCCTCCAGCAGAATTTGCCCGGCTTTCAGTCCTTGCGGATAACCGCTGCCATCCAGTCGTTCATGGTGCTGTAGCACCGCTCCTGCAATCGGCCAGGGAAATTCGATTTCTTTCAGGATGTCATATCCAGCCTGTGGATGAATTTTAATCAGGCTGAATTCGATCTCAGTCAACCGGCCGGGTTTGCTCAGTATTTCCGCGGGAACGCGGATTTTGCCGAGGTCATGCACGATGCCGGCCAGGTGAATGCCATGCACCTGTTCTTCTGGCAAGCCTAACTCGTGCGCGATGGCGACGGCCAGATGCGCCACGCGGCGCTGATGTCCGGCGGTGTAGGGATCGCGCATCTCCACCGTAGCAGCAATGGCCTGCAACGCATCCTCCAGGCTTGCGTGTAGCCGTTCGACATAATGCTGGCGCTCTTGAACTGCATGGTCGCGCTCATTGCGAGTGCGCAAAGTATCGAGGCCAAAAGAAAGATCAGACGCCATTTCTTCCAGTAGTGCCACCTCTGCGGCATCAAAAGCGTCCGCTTCCGCCGCATAAAGCGTTAATGCCCCGATTACCACGCCGTTCTCGCGCAATGGCAGGGCAATGCTGGCAGCGAGGCCGTGTTTTGCCGCCTCCTCGCGCCAGAGAGCCATGCGCGGATCGTGCAAAATATTCTGGGCAATCTGGAGTTTGCCTATGCGAATTGCAGTGCCGGTCGGTCCATGCCCCATGGGCTGGTCATCCCAACTTAGGTGCAGCGCATCCACATAACCTTTGCCCGGCCCCGCTGCCGCTACCGCTTTTATACTTTTATTTTCATCCTGCATTGCCCGTGCTACCCACGCCAGCCTGTAGTTGCCGGATTCGGTTGCGGCCTCGCAGATGCCGCGCATCAGTTCCATTTCATCGTGCGAATGAATCAATGCGCGATTCCCTGCGCTGATAGTCTTGAGTGCCCGGTTGATCCGATGTAGTGCCAACTCCGCGTGCTTGCGCTCGGTCAGATCCTCAAACGTGATGATATTTCTGATTCCTATGGAGGCTAAAGAAATTCTGACATAGCGCTTTACCCCCAATTTGCAAGTAACCATGGCTTCCATGGGCTCGATCGCGGTTTGGCTTTGGATCGCCTGTTCGGCACGCTGCATCCATTTCAACCTGATCTCTTCCCGGTATTCCTCGTCTGGATAGGCAAGTACCCACCAGTGACGCACATCGGGAACATCTGCCATCGTATATCCGAACAGATCTGTGAACTTCTGGTTCATCATTATGATCTTCTCATCCGCTTCCACGCCTACATTCACAATCATGGCTATGGGTGAATGCTCGACGAGCGCCCTGATGCTTGCCTCGCTCTCGCGTAGCGCAATCTCTGCCGCCTTGCGTGCGCGTACGCCCAGCTCAGCTGACAGCGCCCGCTGCACTGCGGGTGCCAGTCGCGCCAGCCGGTCTTTCAGCACATAATCCTTGGCGCCTGCATGGATCAGCTCCACCGCTTCGATATCGGGCAGCGCGCCGGTGACCATGATCACCGGTACCTCCGGATGGTCGTGCCGCGCCATTTGCAGTGCAGACATGCCGTCGAAATTGGGCAGCTTGTAATCGGACAAAATGAGATCGGGATGAAATTCTTCGAGCGCATTGACGAATGCTTGCCGTGTTTCCACGCGCTGCACGATAAAAGAGATGCCGGCCTTGCGCAGCTCATGCTCCATGAGCTGCGCATCGCTGGGTGTGTCTTCCAGCATCAGGATACGCAATTCTTTTGTAGTGCTTGTCTGTGCCATGGTTACTTTGCCGTTAGCGGCGGACGATTCACCAGCAGCCAGTAGAGTCCCAGCTCGGCTACCGTCCTGGCGAATTCATCGAATTCCACCGGCTTGCTGATATAACTGTTGACGCCGAGTTGGTAGCTCCCCACCACATCGCGGTCTTCCTTGGACGAGGTCAGCA